>JBOICK010000029.1:0-7982 GCA_050739895.1 Stenotrophobium sp. | reverse complement strand
CCCCCTGCGGGAGAGGGGTTGGGGAGAGGGGCCTGCCGCGACGAAGCACATTGCTATTTGCATCTGCGTTCCCCCTCTCCCTTGATCCCTCTCCCGCAAGGGGAGAGGGAAACAGTTTTATCTGATTAATCATGTACGACACTCAGTGCAACAAGGCGTTCTTCGGCTTCTCTAACAATGCTGCCGATCAGTTCAGCGACGCTGGGCAGCGCCGTGATATTGGCGGCGACCTGGCCGCTGGGCAGCACACCCTCATCGGGCCGCCCCTCGACCATCGCGCGCTGGATCAGCACCGGCGCATTGGCGGACATCATGGTTTGTATGGCGGAATCGCCCTCACCTAGAGCCGCGAAGAAGGTCCTGGCCATGTGCGCAATCGACATGCCGGTATGCTGACGCCAGCGCCAGGCGCTGGTCAGCGCGACGAGCAGCCGATGAATCAAGCCGCCGCTTTCGAGCTTGAGCAGGAATGGATTGTCGATCATGCGCTGTGGCATGCCGTCCACCGCCGTCGAGGCGCGAATCTTCGCCGGCTCCTTGACGTCGATATATTTCTGCAGGGTCGCACGCGGCACCGGCGAATCCGAGGTCATCAGGAAACGCGTGCCCATCGCAATGCCCGCCGCGCCATAGGCCAACGCACCCGCCAGACCGCGACCGTTGTAGAAACCACCCGCTGCGACGACTGGAACCTTCACCGCTTCCAGCACCTGTGGCAGCAATAGCGTGGTCGGCACCGAGCCGGTGTGACCACCGCCTTCCGCGCCCTGGATGGTGATGATGTCGGCGCCCAGTTCCACCGCCTTCTGCGCGTGCTTGAGCGCACCGACGGTCGGCATGCATAGCACGCCCGCGTCCTTGAAGCGCTTGATGGTCCTGGCATCCGGGCCGCGGCCATAAGAAACGGCGCGCACGCGGTCGCTGTTCTTCAACACCAGCTCAATGACTTCAACTGCATTGGGCTGGAACATGTGGAAGTTCACGCCGAATTTTGCATCGGTCGCGGCGCGTACAGCGGCGATTTCCTTCGCCAGCAATTCGGTGGACATCGTTGCGGCGGCGAGAAAGCCGAAGCCGCCGGCGTTGCTGGTCGCAATCACCAGCTTGCTGTCGGCGACCCAGCCCATCGCGGTTTGCACGATGGGATAGCGGCAGCCCAACAATTCAGTAAGTGCGGTTTTCATGATGCTGAACCGTGAAGAAAACGTAGCGAGCACATCAGCCTGCAAGGAGTCAGAAGCGCAGGAACCGGAGCATAGACAGGACTATGTGAGGATTCCGAGCATCGCACGACGCGGCGGGCTGATGGCGCAGTAGTTTTATTCATGGTTCAGCGCTTCACAATCACGGAAGAGCCATGCCCAAACAAGCCTTGATTGGCGGTAATGCCGACTCTGGCATTCGCCACCTGACGCTCACCGGCCTGCCCGCGCAGCTGCCAGGTCAGTTCGCAGACCTGTGCCAGTGCTTGAGCCGGCACTGCTTCGCCGAAGCAGGCGAGGCCACCAGAAGGATTCACCGGCAGGCGTCCACCAATTTTTGTCGCGCCCTCGCGCACCCACTGCGCTGCTTCGCCACGTGCACAAAGCTGCAAGTCTTCCATCCAGTCGAGTTCCAGCGCAGTCGACAGGTCATAGACCTCGGCGACACTGACATCGTTGGGACTGATGCCCGCTTCCTCGTAGGCCTTCTTCGGCAATGCGACGCGGAAACTCTGTGCCGGCACCGCGACGGCGGAGTCCGTGGCAATGTCGGGCATCTCGACCAGCGCGGAAGCAAAGGTCGGCGTCACGGTCGAGATGGCGGCGATGCGAGGTGTGTTGGTCTTGCCGATCTTCTTCGCGTAATCGAGGCTGGAGACGATGATCGCTGCAGCGCCGTCGGAAGTCGCGCAGATGTCCATCAGGCGCAGCGGATCAGCGACCATCGCCGATGCAGCCACTTCGTCGGCCGAGAATTTCTTGCGGTAACGCGCGTTGGCATTGGTGAAACCATGCTCGGCATTCTTCACTTTCACCAGCGCAAAGTCGGCCTGAGTGTCGCCATACATTTCCATGCGACGACGTGCGTAGAGCGCGAAGTAGGTCGGGTTGGTAATGCCCAGACGGAAACGCACCCAATCCGGATCGTCAGGACGCTCGCCGGGTTGCGGCTTGAGGAAACCCTTGGGCGTGGTGTCGGCACCAATCACCAGCGCGACTTCACATTCACCGGAGAGAATC
Organism: Stenotrophobium sp.; assembly: GCA_050739895.1. Taxonomy (GTDB): domain Bacteria; phylum Pseudomonadota; class Gammaproteobacteria; order Nevskiales; family Nevskiaceae; genus Stenotrophobium. The sequence continues at coordinate 5,760 of JBOICK010000029.1, read as the reverse complement.
TTGGACCGCGCGGCGGCCAAGGCCTGCGAACCTGATGCGCAGGCGGCGTAAGACGTATTGACCTGCGCCCCCTGCCAGCCCAGCGCCTGCGCGAAGGTCGCGCCGGCAACCTGGCCGGGATAACCGTTGCGGATGGTTGCTGCACCGGAGACAAACTGGATGTCGCGCCAATTCACGCCGGCATCGGCCAGCGCCGCGCGTGCAGCGACGACACCGTACTCGACAAAATTCTTGCCCCACTTGCCCCAGGGATGCATGCCGACGCCGATGATGGCGATATCTTTATTCATGCTCCCCTCACCCGGCCCTTCGGGCCACCCTCTCCCGCAAGGGGAGAGGGCAAATCAAAAGCCCCTCTCCCCTTGCGGGAGAGGGGTTGGGGAGAGGGGGTTGGCGCCCATTTCCACGTCAGCTTGCCATCGGCCAGCGGCTCCAGCACCAGCTCCATCGTCATGCCCGCCTTCAGAGATTCAACGCCAACGCCGGCAACGACCTGTCCGAGCACAATCATTTTTTCTTTCGCGAGTTCCACGGCAGCAATCGCAAACGGCACGAATGCGTCCTTCTCCACCTGCACATAAGGCTCAGGCGGCTGGTAGGCGGCGTTGGTGAACGACCATAGCTTGCCGCTGCGCGACAGCGGCACGTCCTCGAAGGCCTCGCCGGCGCAATCGGGATTGCGGCAGAAGGTTTTCAATTTTGGGAAGTAGTAGCTTCCGCAGGTGGTGCAACGCGAACCAAGCAGATGCGGCGCGCCTTCGTCGAGCGTGAACCAACCGTCGAGGACCGGGGCTTTGGCCGGGGCGTTCATCTCAGGCAGCCGCCTTTACTGCAAGGGGATTCCCCTTCAGCACCATGCCGCGCAGGTTGTGAGGATCAAGCTTGCGGATGATTGCGAGCTGTTCTGCCGTCGGCAGTGCAGTCTCACCAAGATTGTCGACCTTGAGCAGCGGGAATCCGGTTGCGACCTGCACCTGCTCGAAGCTCACGCCCGGATGCAGCGAGGCGACGCGGATCGCATGGTCCGGCCCACCGAAATCCAGCACGCAAAGATCGGTGACGATCAGGCGGATATCGGCGTAGTCGCGCTTCATGCCTGCGCCCCAGCGCTCAGCCTTGTAGCCGACACCGGAGACCATGTCGACTTCACCGGCGACGAACACGCGCGGGCCATGATTCGGCACGAACAGCGAGTTGATGTGATTGATGCTGTTGCCGGGCAGGCCGCGCACGCCGAGCACGGCGGCCTTGGGGTTTTTGTAATCGCCGACCACCGACAGATTGGTCTGGCCCCAGCGATCGATCTGCGTCGGCCCGATCATGGCGTGACGCTTGCCGCCCCAGACACACTCGAACACACGATCGAAGCCCATATAGCCTTCGTACTTCGGCACGTAATCGCCGCGCGGTCCCAGCGGCACCGGCTCGGACACCAGATACGACTCGCTGTCGGTCATCAGCAACTCGGGCGAGTGCGTCATCTTCGCCAGGCTCGCACCGAGGCGCGGAATGGTGGTGATGCCGGAGGCGAGCACTTCGCCGTTGCCGCGCCAGGCTTCGCTGGCGGCGGTGATCATCAGTTCTGCGAGAGTTGCATCTGTCATGACTAGTACACCGGCAGCTTGAGTTTGGACACACGCTCGACACCGCCGATCTTGGCGAGATACGCCGGCTCGCCGATATTCACGAACTCGTCCATGTATTTCTGCCAACCGCCCTCTTCACTCGACGACGCGTTGTAGTGCTTGAGGTGTTCCATATCCAGCCCGTAGTTCGGCCCGAAATAGGTCGGGTGCGCACCGCAAGGCGCGTGCACCACGGACTGCACCAGGTAGCGCTCGAAAGGATTCTGCTTCGCGGTGTCGGCATCGACGGCGAGACGGTCATGCAGCACTTCAGTGCTGACGATGGTGTGACTCGATGCGCGCGCGAACAGGTGATCGAAGAACACATCGTGGCCGCGCACCAGCGTGTTGCCGAGGCGGTCGCTGTCGTTGACGTGGATCAGCGCGGCATCGAGCTTGAGCGCCGGCATCGCGACATAGACTTCGCCATCGTCGTAGGGCGACTGGATGGTTTTCAGTTTCGGATTCTTCGCCAGCACGTCGGTAGCGAGGCCACAGCGCGTCGGCAAAAACGACATGCGCATGCCGGCGGCGCGCAGGCCCCACTCGAACATGCCCTCGTCGACTTCCATCACTTCGAGCGCGCCGGACTCGCGCGCCTTGCGGTAATACGGCTCCAGCGGAATCGCGTCCATGGTGACGAATGCGAAGATCAGTTTTTTGATCTTGCCGGCAGCGCAGAGCATGCCGACATCCGGGCCGCCATAGGAAACGACGGTGAGGTCTTTAAGCGGCGAGCGCAGGATCTCGCGCACCAGCGCCATCGGCTTGCGGCGCGGGCCCCAGCCGCCGATGCCGATGGTCATGCCATCGCGCAGTTGTGCAATCGCATCAGCCGCCGAGCGCGTCTTGTCGAAGGATTTCACGGCCGTCCCCATGTGCGGAGGCAAGACCCGCTCTGTGCTTTGGCTGAAAATATTTGTTTCATTTTGTTATTTATATTTTAATATTATATATAATTTATAACGATATTCTCTAGGGCATCAGCCAGAGCGGGTCGGCGTCAACACGCCTTGTGCGCCGTCCTCAGCGGAAGCCCACCGAGAAATCGTGACCCCAGATGCTGACCTGCTTGGTCTGCGTCGCCTGCCAGGTCGCGGGATCAACCTCTATGCCGCCCCAGCCGTACTCCACCGCGAAGTTGCCCGGCGTCAACATGTAGAACGAAGTCATCTTGTCGTTCTCGTGCTGACCCAGTGTCGCCATCAGTTTGACGCCCTGCTTGCTCAGGCGGTCGTAGGCGAGGCCGACATCGGTCATCGAGTTCACTTCGACCATGATGTGCACGCAGCCGGACGGACTCGGCATTTCGGCCAGCGCGAGGCTGTGGTGGCGGCCGCTGGCAGCATGCAGGAAATAGATGCGCATGTTCGGCGCGTCCGGGCCTGGCTTGAAGTTGAAGACATCGGACAGGCCGAAGCCCAGAACCTGCTGGAAGAACTTGAGGCTGGCGTCGAAGTTCAGCGTCGGCAGCACGGTGTGGCCGATGCCGTACTTGCCGGTCTTGAAACCGCCGACGCCGAGCGGCGAGACGAACGGCGCATTGCCGCCGTTGTAGCCCCAGCTGATCTCGTGAAGATTGCCGGAAGGATCGGTGAAGCTGGCGATGTCCTGCACTGCGCGCGCTTGCTTCAACTCGGCGCTGCCGGCGGTGACGGTGACTCCGGCCTTGCTGATGGCGTCGACGGCGGCCTTGAATGACTTCTCGTCTTTCACTTCCCAGCCGGAAGCGAGGTAGCGATCTTCGGCACCGGGCACCACCGCAAGGCGAAAACTGCGCTCATCCATCTTCAGATAGAGTCCACCACCCGGCGCAGCGGCCGTGGTCATGCCCAGCATCTGCTCGGCGAAGTGTTTCCATTTGGCGAGGTCGGTGCTTTGCGCAACGACGTATGCCAGTGCTTCGATCTTGCCCATGGAGCGGCCCGCCTGATGGATGAAATTGGATGAGCGGAATTATCCGGAGCGCATGCCCGCGATGCTTCATCCATTGGGATGAGGCTATGGCGCTACGGGCGTGCGGCACGATTACGGCTAGTCCCATCGGGTGAAGCTAGATTCGGCCGGATCGAAATAATGCAGGCCTGTCCATCGTACCCCCAATCCGCTGTCATGACCGCGCCCAGCACTTCGCCAGCATCACCCGACGGCACCCTGCCGGTCGACCCGCCACTGGTGCTCGGCAACCCTGACGGCGCCCACTGGGATCGCGAATGCGATGTGCTGGTGGTCGGCCTCGGCGCAGCCGGCGCGGCGACGGCGATCACCGCCAAAGAAGCCGGCGCCAATGTTCTGGTCGTCGAACGCTTCGAGGGCGGCGGCGCCAGCACCAAGAGCGGCGGCGTGGTCTATGCCGGCGGCGGCACACGCCACCAGATCAAGGCCGGCTATGCCGACACGCCGACGGCGATGTTCAACTACCTGCGCCTCGAAACCGGCGACGCGATCAGCGAGGCAACCCTGCGCCGCTTCTGCGACGACAGCCGCGGCCTGATTGAATGGCTGGAGTCCATCGGGGCGGGATTCGAGTCCAGCGCGCCGCCGCCGAAGACCTCCTACCCAAAAAACGGCGTCTATCTGTATTACTCGGGCAACGAAGGCGTCAGCCCGTTTTCGGATGCCGCCAAGCCCGCACCGCGCGGCCATCGCATGAACGACACCGGCATGTCCGGCAAGGCGCTGTTCGGCGTGCTGCGGCGCAAGGTCGAGAGCCTGAACATTCCGGTGATGACCCAGAGCGCGGTGCATCGTCTCATCACCGACAAAATCAGTGGCGCTGTGCTCGGCGCTGAAATCCGGCAACTGCTGCCGGGCTCGCCGGCCGCGCTCCAGCACCAGAAAATGATGCGTCGTGCCGAAGCCGTGCACAACGTCGCGCCGAAGTGGGCCGACAGCCTGCGTGCGAAAGCGCTGGCGCTGGAGCTGCAGGAAGCGCGGCCGCTGGCGATCCGCGCCAGGCGCGGCGTAGTGCTGAGCACCGGCGGCTTCATCTTCAATCGCGAAATGGTCGCCGAGCACGCGCCAAAATATCTGCAGACCATGCGCCTCGGTGCGACCGGCTGCGACGGCAGCGGCATTCGCCTCGGCCAGACCGTCGGCGGCGCAGCGGCACGATTGCACAAGGTCTCGGCCTGGCGCTTTATCAATCCGCCACAGCCCTGGGCCAAAGGCATCGTCGTCGATGCCAAGGGCCAGCGCTTCTGCAACGAAGCGTCGTATGGCGCACGGCTGGGTGTAGAGATGTGCGAAAACCACGATGGCCGCGCCTGGCTGGTGCTGGACCCACGGCTGCGCAAGGCCGCGTTCCGCGAAGCCTTCTTCGGCGGCCTGTGGGCGTTCCAGAGCATCCCGGCGATTTTCCTGATGCTGTTCGCGCCACGTGCCAAGACACCTGAACAACTGGCGCAGAAACTCGGCATGCCGCCGGCGGCACTGCGTGCAACCGTCGATGCCTACAACACCGCTGCGCACGGCAATGCCAAGGATGCACTGGGCAAGGCCGTGCCAATGATGCAGGCGCTGGATCAGGGCCCGTATTACGCCTTTGAAATTTCCGCGCACAGCAAAACTTTCCCCTGCCCGGCAATCACGCTCGGTGGCCTGCGCGTCAACGAGGGCAGCGGCGCGGTGTTGCGCGCCGATGGCCAGACTGTGCCCGGCCTCTACGCGGCGGGACGCGCGGCAATCGGCATCGCCTCCAACGGCTACGTCAGCGGCCTGTCGCTGGCCGACTGCCTGTGGTCGGGCCGGCGCGCCGGCCGCCATACGGCGACAAAAACCTAGCGGCATTCATCATTCAGCAATCTGCAATTCGTAAATAATTTTTCGAGAGGAACGATACATGGGACGCGTACAAGACAAGGTTGCCATCGTCACCGGCGCCGCCAGCGGCGTCGGCAAGGAAGATGCGCTGCTGCTGGCGAAAGAAGGCGCGAAGGTGGTGCTGACCGATGTCAATGAAGAAGCCGGCCGCGCAGTGGCAAAACAGATCGGCGACGCTGCGCTGTTCATCAAGCACGACATCGCCTCGGAAGACGACTGGAAAGCCGTCGTCGCCAAGACCGAGGAAACCTTCGGCGGACTCGACATCCTGGTCAACAACGCCGGCATCCTGCTTTACGGCAACATCGAGAAC
>JBOICK010000028.1:0-41702 GCA_050739895.1 Stenotrophobium sp. | reverse complement strand
CGCGAAGATTCCGCGCGAGACGACCAAGACGAAGGACATCACGGGCGGCCTGCCGCGCGTGGTGGAGCTCTTCGAGGCGCGCAAGCCGCGCGAGACGGCGGTCATCACCGAGATCGACGGCATCGTCAAGCACGGAGGCATCGTCAAGGGGCAGCGGAAGATCATCATCGTGCCGGACGAGCCGGGCGCGGAGCCGCGGGAGTACTCGCTGCCGCGCGGCGTGCACGTCAACGTGCAGGAAGGCGAGCGCGTCCGGGCGGGCGAGCCGCTGATGGACGTGCCGAGCAACCCGCACGACATCCTGAACGTGCTCGGCGAGAAAGCGCTGCAGGCGTATCTCGTCAACGAAATTCAGGAGGTCTACCGGCTGCAGGGCGTCAACATCAACGACAAGCACATCGAGACGATCGCGCGTCAGATGATGCGGTGGGTGAAGATCGAGGACGTCGGCGACACGGAGTTCCTCGTCGACGAGCAGACGTACAAGTTCCGGTTCCTCGAAGAGAACGAGCGCGTGATCACCGAAGGCGGACGGCCGGCGCAGGGGCGGCCGCTGCTGCTCGGCATCACGAAGGCATCGCTCTCGACCGACTCGTTCATCTCGGCGGCGTCGTTCCAGGAAACGACGCGCGTGCTCACCGAAGCCTCGGTGCGCGGCTCGCGCGACGAACTGCGCGGTCTCAAGGAAAACGTCATCGTCGGCCGCCTGATTCCAGCGGGCACCGGCCTGGCCTACCACGAGCAGCGCCGCAAGAATCGCGGCGGCAGCCTGCTCGCCGACCTGCAGCGCGCGGCGCTGGCCAGCACCGGCAGCTTCGACGCCACCAGCGGCGACCGGCTGGTCGCCAGCAATGTCGCGGTAGCGCACGGTGCCGATGAAGAAGAAGGGCCAGCGGAAGCCGCGGAAGGCGATGAGGCGTAAGCCTGACAGTCACCGTCAGCTTGTTATGCAGCAAAAAAGCCCCGCAGTGATGCGGGGTTTTTGTATGCGCGATAAGTTTCCAGGGATATTCAGCTGCCCGCTGTCGGCGAATCGTTGCTGTGGTTTGTTTTAATTAATACTATAAATATAATAATATATTATATTAAATAACATTCTGCAGATGCCGAAGCACGACAGCGGGTGGCATCAAATCGCGTTCGGGGCTATCAGTTGCACTCACTCGCCCTGATAAAACGAGTTCGGCTCGAACACGTGCCTGTCGAAGCTGACGCCCTCGCTGACGTGCGAAATGCGCAGCGTGGTCTGGGTGCCATTCCTGAGATCGTGCATCTCCATTTCCGACAGATACCAGTATTTGCCCGACTGCCGCAACGCGTCCGGCGAAGCCGTCAGTGTTTTCAGCAGGCTCTTGCCGGCATAGAACGAAGCCTGCAGCGGCACACAGGTTTTCTGATCGACCCAGGCACGGATTGTATTGAAACTTGAATGGCTGTCTGCCGGCGGCTTGAACGACAGCACATAGACCGGGCGCTGGTCGATGGCGGCGGGCGCCTCCAGTGTCGCGGTGCTGCCGGCAAAAGCGGTCGCCAGCTGGCGGAAATCCTGGTAGCTGAAATTGGTGCCCATCAGTGAGCCGTCGACAAACGCGCCGGTGATGCGGCGCACACGCTGCACCGAAGGCAGATAGACCAGCATGCTGCCCGGTTTGCCCTCACCCGGCTCGCGGATCGTGTAGGCCGCGCCGGCATAGGGCGCGGGGCCCTTGATGCGCAGTGTCACCATCAGTTCACGGCCGCTGTGCGTGGCCTTGCGCTGTGCGTAAATCCTGCCGCTGAGGGTGCGCGTCGAGCCGGCATTGTCTGAGGACGACAGCTCCACGTTCTCGACCTGCGCGGCGGGGGGCAGGTTGGCCTGCATGCAAGCGAGGATTTTCTGAGTGTCATCGCCCGCATGCGCCTGCGGCAAAATGGCGAGCGCCAGCAGTATCGTTGCATACTTCATCCCTGTCTCCCTGGAGCGGTGGTCGTGTTGGCAGGTAGCTTAGCCCTTCGTCCGGATTTTGTGATAATGCCTATGGACTAGGCACGAACTGTCCGCGTACAGATGCCGTGCAGCGGCTGTGGCACTATTTGGCGACTGGCCGCACCAGTACCGGAGCTATATTGGACAGACAGAAAACCCTGACCGCGTTGTCTGCATGCAGAAAGCTGCTGGTGACGGCTGCGCTGCTGGTCAGTGCCTGCGCCACGCCGGTCAAATACCTGCCGCTGGTGCTGACCCAAACGCCGGACGTCGTGGTGCATCCGTTTTCCACCAAGCTCGCCGGCGAGGAATATGACAAATCCAGCGATTTCGCCCAGACCTTCGCCGAATATCTGGCCGGCGCACTTCAGGCCGACGGCATCCAGGCCCAGGTGTTTCCGGTCGATCATGACAGCCGCGGCGCGCGCTTTGTCGTCGATGGCGACATCACACAAATACACTGCGGCATTCCGCCGCCGCATTTCTGGTCGATGTTCGGCACCGACAATGCGGTGATTGCCGCCCGCTACCGGATGAGCGATGCAGAGAATCCGGACGCCGCCTACGCCGGCAAGACTGAAGGCGTCACCAGCGGCGGCGACAGCCGCGAGAAGATGCTGCGCAAATCCGCCATCAGCGCCGCCGGCGATCTGGCCGACGCGATCGAACACGATCTGCGCAGCGCGAAAAACAACAGGAAATGAGGCGTTACGCTCAGATCCGGTAGGCGCCGAACTTCATCACTTTCGCCGCGCGCTGCATCAGCTTGCGCACCGCTTCCGGCAGCGGCACGCCGCCGGCGGCCATTGCATCCTGGCCGTGACGAGCTTCATCATTGCGCATCGCCTGGACGATGCTGCGGCTTTTGCCATCCTGCTGCGGCAACTGCTGCAAGTGATCGCCGAGATGTTCAGCAACCTGCTTTTCGGTTTCGGCGACGAAGCCCAGACTCCAGCGATCACCTGCCAGTCCCGCGACCGCGCCGATGGCAAACGAGCCGGCGTACCACAGCGGCCTGAGCTTGCTGGGGCCATCGCCGAGTTCTGACAAACGCTCTTCGCACCAGCGCAGATGGTCCTGTTCCTCGCGTGCCGCGCCCAGCAGTTGCTGGCGCACCTGAGGATTTCGTGCAGTCAGTGCCTGGCCCTGATAGAGCGCCTGCGCGGCGACTTCGCCGGCGTGATTGACGCGCATCAAGCCGGCGGCATGGCGACGCGCGTCATTCGCAAGTTCAGGTTCAGCTTGCTGCTGCGCGGGGTTGTGCCGTGCGGTGGACGGCGGCAGTGGCGTCAGCTTTGACAAACCCTGTTGCAGGCGCATCAGCAGGCGGTCGGCGGCGGTGTAGTTGCGTTCCATGTCGGGCAGTTTAAGCCTTGCGCAAGCTCGAGGGTGACTGGCCTTGCGCGCGCTTGAACGCCTGACTGAACGCAGTCTCCGAGGCGTAGCCCACCTGCGCCGCGATCTGCGATACCGGCAGGCGCGTGTGCGTCAGCTTCCACGCCGCCAGGCGCATGCGATGTTCGGTGAGATAGGACAGTGGCGGCTGGCCCATGATCTGGGTGAAACGTTCGGCGAAGGCCGAGCGCGACAGGTGTGCGAGTTCGGCCAGTTCCGGTACCGACCAGTTGCGATCAGGTGACTGGTGCATCGCCGCCAGCGTGTTCGACAGCGAGTTATCGCGCAGCGCCAGCAACCAGTTTCCGGCGCCCTCGGGCAGCGACTGCACATGATCGCGCAAGGCTTCCACCAGCAGGATATCGGCGACACGGTTGATGATGACCTGCTGGCCCGGTTGCGTCCTAGCCATTTCCTCGGCGATGAACTGCAGGCCGATGCGCAGCCACGGTGCCGGCGTGCCGGCGATGCTGCGCAGGTGGATGATGGCGGGCAGGGCAGCGATCAGCGGCCGCGCCAGATCGACATCGAAACGGAAGTGGCCGCTGAGCAGCGTGGTGGCCGGACCGGCGCCGCCGGCGCGCACCGGTTCGGGTTGCAGGCAGTCGAGTTCCGGCATCAGGTCGTGCGGTGTCACGCGCGTGGCCGGATCGTCCTGCACACGGTGCTCGATGCCACCCGGCAGCATGATGATGTCGCCAGCGGCCAACGCCAACGCCAGCGGTGCGACATCCTCGCGCAGCAGCCAGGCATTGCCGCGGGCGACGATGTGGAAACTGGTCAGCCCCGGTGTATGCAGGCGTACCGCCCAAGGTGACGACAACCGCGATTCGCGGAGAATCGCACCGTGTAAACGGATGTCGTCGAGGATCAGGCTCAGCGTGTCCATGGTCTTGGCGGCGTTTTGATGGATTTCCCCGGCGTTATGAGCAGGCAGCGGCGTTTTGCTGTGGTTTGCCGGTGCGCGGCTTATTCCGCCATGTTCTGATGGCGTTGACTATATCACTGCGCCAAGCGTATACCGCTAGGCGCGGCGGCCCGGCGCCAGAAGCGGGCGACATCATGGAGGAAAGGACATGAGCGCAGTCATGAACGAAACCAATGAAACCCATTGGGCGGACGGCAAACGTTATCTGTGGTTGCTCAGCCCGACGATCCCGGTACTGGTGCTGATCACGCTGGGCTTGTTCCAGTGGACCCACCTCACCGTGTTCGCATGGGGTGGCCCGATCATTTTCTATGTGTTGATTCCCTTGATGGATTGGCTCGTCGGCGTGGATACCAACAACCCGCCCGAATCTGCCGTCGCGCATCTGGAAAACGATCGCTACTACCGCGCCATTGTTTACGCGTACATCCCGATGCAGTACCTCGCCACCATCTGGGGCGCATGGATCGCCGTTAATGCGGAGCTCTCGGGCTTCGAATGGGTGGGGCTTATCATGACCGTCGGCATCGTCAACGGCGTCGCCATCAACACCGCGCACGAACTCGGTCACAAGAAGGAGGAGCTGGAACGCTGGCTCGCCAAGATCACACTGGCGCCGGTCGCGTACGGCCACTTTTATACCGAGCACACGCGCGGCCATCACAAGAACGTGGCGACGCCGGAAGATCCGGCTAGTTCCAAGATGGGCGAGACCTTCTATCAATTTTTACCACGCACCATGATCGGCAGCCTGAGGTCGGCCTGGGGCATCGAGAAGCAACGCCTGGCGCGCAACGGCAAGAGTGTCTGGAGCCTCGACAACGACAATCTCCAGGCTTGGGCAATGACGGTGCTGCTGTTCGGCGCGCTCACGCTGTGGCTGGGCAAGACGGCCTTGATCTTCTTGCTGGTGCAGGCGTTCTACGGCGCGTCCCTACTCGAAGTGGTGAACTATCTGGAGCACTACGGCCTGCTGCGCAAGAAGGGCGCGGACGGGCGCTACGAGCGCTGCAAACCTGAGCACTCGTGGAACAGCAACAACATCGTCACCAATCTGTTCCTGTACCAGTTGCAACGCCATTCCGATCATCACGCCAATCCGACGCGGCGCTATCAGGCCCTGCGGCACTTTGACGAGAGTCCGCAGCTGCCTTCGGGCTACGCCTCGATGATCCTGATCGCCTATGTGCCGTGGATGTGGTTCCGGCAGATGGACCCGTTGGTGGTCAAGTACTTCAAGGGCGACCTGAGCCAGGCCAATCTTTACCCGTCGAAGCGCGACGCACTGCTGGCACGCTGGAACAACAGGATGCCGACCGACGGCAATCCGGAACTGTTCCCCGGCAGCCACGCAAAGTTGACTCCGGCGACTACCGCAGACGCCGCGCGCTACCAGTGCACCGATTGCGGGTACGTCTATGACGAAGCCCAGGGCTGTCCGCGCGAGGGCTTTGCGCCGGGCACGCGCTGGGCGCAGATTCCGGCCAACTGGCCTTGCCCGGATTGCGCAGTACGTGAGAAGGTCGATTTCGTTGCATTGGACAAGTCATGAAATTCCGTAAATGGGAATGCGCCGGCTGTGGCCATATCTATGATGAGGCGCTGGGCGCGCCGGACGACGGCATCGCCCCCGGCACAAGGTGGGAGGACGTTCCTGCTAGTTGGACCTGCCCGGATTGCGGAGCTTCAAAAGCAGATTTCCAGCTGGCCAAGGATTAATTCAACAGACTGCCGGTAGAATGGATGCTCATTCACCGGCAGCTTTTTTGTGCGTCTAAATCCCAACCAGCTCGTCACTCATCTTACGAAGGGTCTTGCATCACTCTATGTCGTGGCGGGCGAAGAGCCGCTGCTGATTCAGGAGTCGCTCGATGCGATTCGCGCCAAGGCGCGCAAGGATGGCTACAGCGAGCGCGAGATACTGGACGCCGACAAGAGTTTTGACTGGCAGCGTGTGATTGAGTCCTGCGCCAACCTGTCGCTGTTCGCTAGCCGCCGCATCATCGAAATCCGCTTGCCGTCGGGTGCGCCGGGAGTCGAGGGCGGCAAAGTGCTGACCCAAATCAGCAAGTCTCCGCCGCAGGATGTCCTGCTGATCCTGACCTGCGAGGCGATCGACTGGCGCAGCCGCCAGGGTGGCTGGTACACGGCTATCGAGAATGCCGGTGCGGCACTGTATTTCGAGGCGATGGCAGCCAGTGAACTACCGGGCTGGCTGAACGCCCGTGCCAGGAGCGCCGGTGTTGAGCTGGATGCCGAAGCGCTGAATCTTCTTGCGCAGCGTACCGAGGGCAACCTGCTGGCGGGCGCGCAGGACATAGCGAAACTCAAGCTGTTGTTTCCGGCGCAGCGCATCAGCGTGCAGGAACTGGAACAGGCGGTAGCCGACAGCGCGCGCTATGAAGCTTTCGATTTCATTGCGCTGATGCAGCAGGGCGACGCCGCCGGCGCGGTGCGCAGCCTGGCCCGATTGCGTGAAGAAGGGGTTGAAGTCATGGAAATTCTCGGCGCGTTGCTCTGGAGTTTGCGCAGCTGGGCCAAGGCGCAGGCGTATTACGCGCAGTCCGGCGATGCCAGCGGCGCTTGCCGGCAGGCGGGCGTTCAGCGCAAGAACCAGTCGGCAATGGCCCGCGCCCTCGCGCGTACGCGCCTGCCACAGATTTACGGCTGGCTGCGTCACTGCGCGAGCATAGATGCCGCGGCCAAATCCACCGGCGGCAAGGAACGCGCCTGGGAAGACTTGCTAACATTGGCGCTGGCGGCAAGCGGTGCCGCGTCACGCAGAACTTCATGAGTACCGGCAAGACCCCCAAGAGCAAGAGCGACGATCAGGCCATCGCGGCCTACATGCACAACAAGGGCCAGCGCGCACGCGCCGCCGCGCGCGAGATGGCCAAGGCCGATACCGGCACCAAGAATGGCTGTCTGTTCGCGCTGGCGCAGATCCTGGTCGAAGAGAGCCGCAGCATCCTCGAAGCCAATGCGCGCGACATGCACGATGGCCGTGCCGCCAAGCTCGATTCCGCGATGCTGGAGCGGCTGGAGCTGAACGAAGACCGCGTCGCCGCGATGGCCGATGGCGTGCGCCAGGTGGCCGGACTGCCCGATCCGGTCGGTGAGATCAACGATCTCAAGCAGCGTCCGTCCGGCATCCAGGTCGGCAAGATGCGCGTGCCGATGGGCGTGGTCGGCATCATCTACGAATCGCGGCCCAACGTCACCGCCGACGCCGCCGCGCTGTGCCTCAAGTCTGGCAACGCCGCGATCCTGCGCGGCGGCTCGGAGGCGATGCACTCGAATCAGGCGATCGCGCGCTGTATTGCGAGCGCGCTTACCGCCGCCGGCCTGCCGGAGGAGGCGGTGCAGGTGCTGGACATCACCGATCGCCGTACCGTTACCGAGATGGTGTCGATGCCGGAGTTCGTCGATGTGGTGATTCCGCGCGGCGGCAAGGGCCTGGTTGCGGCGGTCAGCGCCGCGGCGAAGGTGCCGGTAATCAAACATCTCGACGGCATCTGTCATGTCTATATCGACAGCCAGGCCGATACCGACAAGGCGATTGCGGTGGCGGTCAACGCCAAGACCCAGCGTTACGGCACTTGCAACACCATGGAAACCTTGCTGGTCGATCGCCAGATCGCCGCTGCGATCCTGCCCCGGCTCGGCGAGATTTACCGCGAGGCCGGCGTCGAACTGCGCGGCTGCGAGCGCACGCGCAAGATTCTCAGCGACATCAAGCCGGCGACCGAGGAAGACTGGCGCACCGAATACCTCGCGCCGATCCTCGCGATCCGCGTGGTCGACGGCATCGACGAGGCCATCGCGCACATCGCCAAATACGGCTCCGCGCATACCGACGCCATCGTTACCGAGAACATCACGCGCGCGCGCAAGTTTTTGCGCGAGGTGGATTCCAGTTCGGTGATGGTCAACGCCTCAACGCGTTTCGCCGACGGCTACGAATATGGATTGGGTGCGGAGATTGGTATCAGCACCGACAAGTTCCACGCGCGGGGTCCGGTCGGCCTCGAAGGGCTCACCACGGTCAAGTGGATCGTGCTCGGCGACGGACATGTTCGTTAAGCAGGTGACGAGAGTCGGCAGACTGGAGACGCAAGCGGCTTTTGCTTTTCCGTCTCACGTCTCACGTCTCACGTTTCACGTATGAAGGCGATTGGCATCTTCGGCGGCGCATTCGCACCTTTCCATAATGGTCATTTGCGTCTTGCCATTGAGGCGCGAGATCGTCTGGCGCTGGATCAGGTGCGGCTGATTCCGACCGCGCAAGCGCCGCACCGGCGCGAGTCGCGCGTCAGTCCGCAGTGTCGTCTGGAGTGGATCAAGCTGGCTGTGCGCAGGGAGAAAACCCTGCTGGCCGACGATTGCGAGATTCTTCGGCAGGGGCCTTCTTACACCGTCGATACGCTGGTGACTCTGCGCCAACAGTTTCCCGATGCGGCACTGGTGCTGCTGATGGGCGCGGACGCATTCGCGCACCTGCACACCTGGCACCGCTGGCAGGAGTTGACGACGCTGGCGCATCTGGCGGTGGTCTCGCGCCCCGGTGCGCCGCCACCACGCCCCTCGTCCGAATGCGGCGCCCTGCTATCCGGGCGTCAGGCCGCATCAGCCGCCGCCCTGTATGCCGCTGTGGCCGGGCATTGGCTGCACCTCGACCTGCCGGTGCTGGACATTTCCTCCACCCGCATCCGCCGCCTGCTCAAGGCCGGACAGTCCGTGCGCGGCCTGTTGCCGGATGCCATACTCAACCACATGACCGCCGCGGATATCGCGGCCCTGACCCAGGATGACGATGCCACGACTCACTAAACTCCCGCCGCTGGCACAGATTGCAGTGGCCGCCCTTGAAGACGTCAAGGCACAGGACCTGCGCGTGCTCGACGTGCAGGCGCTCACCACCATCACCGACTACATGGTGGTCTGCACCGGAACTTCCAGCCGTCATGTCAAATCGCTGGCCGACAGCGTGATCCAGAAAGCCAAGGAATCCGGCACCCGCCCGACCGGCATCGAGGGTCAGGAAATGGGCGAATGGGTGCTGGTCGATCTCGGCAGTGTGGTGGTGCATGTGATGCAGCCGCAGGCGCGCGCGTTCTACCAGCTCGAAAAGCTCTGGGACGTGGCGCCGGTCACGATCAAGACTGCGCCGGCAAAAATCCCCAAGCCGAAGAAGGCCAGGGTTTCGACCACCCGCGCCAAGTCCGCCGCCAAGAAAGCCGGCAGGGGACTGGGCAAGAAGAAAGTCGAAGCCAAGCCGCGCAAGAGCAGCAGTTCTTCCGCGACCAAGTCCGCCACATGGAAAGCCGCGCCGCGCAAGAGCGCCGCCAAGCGGCCTGCAGCTAAAAAGGCCGTCGCCAAAAAAGCAGCTACGAAGAAAAAACCCGCACGCTGAGACACGGGCTTGCGTATCCACCTGATCGCCGTCGGCACGCGCATGCCCGGCTGGGTGGAAACCGCTTACGCGGATTACGCCGCGCGTCTGCCGCGAGAGTGCAGCCTGCATCTCATCGAGATCACGCCCGGCCAGCGCGGCAAGAATGCCGACATTGCGCGCGCCAAACAGGCCGAGGGCGAGAAAATCCTCAAGGCCATCCCGCGCGATTCGCATGTGATCGCACTCGATGAGCACGGCGAAGCGCTGACCAGCACCGGCTGGAGCGATGCGCTCAAAAGCTGGATGCAGCTGGGCCGCGATGTCTGCCTGCTGGTTGGCGGTCCCGATGGTCATGCGCCCGAAGTGCTGGGACGCGCGGAGCGCAAATGGGCATTGTCGAAGCTGACCCTGCCGCACGCACTGGTGCGCGTGCTGGTGGCGGAGCAATTGTTCCGCGCGCACAGCCTGCTGGTGAATCATCCTTATCACCGCGCGTGAGTGCATAGCCAGAAAATCGGGCACCCGCTCTTGCGAATTTGCTTCAGGAGAATGTTATATTTTATATTATATATACTTATATTATAAGTAAAAAATAACATTCTATTTATGAAGAAAAGCGAGAGCGGCTGACCCATTTCGCGTCTATAAACACCAAACATAAAGCGATAAGTAGTTGCGACACTTGGTGGAGGAAAATTGGGACTGATGAAGTGTTGCAACATGCATTGATGATATTTATTGCAATCACTACACTGCTGAGGCGCAACGACAATAATCACGAGGAGCCCGGTATGAGCTGGAGCGGTGTCTGCCGTCGGATGGCTGCCTGCGTATTGGTAGCGAGCGCAGTACTGATGAGCGGTTGCGGGAGCAGCAGCGAACCCATCAGCGCGCAAAACAGTTCGCCGAGCGCCGGCGGGTCGTGCTCGTCGGGCCTGAGCGGCGGCGTGATGGCAACGACGTTCCCGATCACGGATTTCAATCCGATCCTGGCCTTGGCGAACTCGCAACTCGCGACGATGTTGCAGCCGGTGATACTTGATTGTCCGCCGTTGAAACCGGTGCCACAGGCACAGTGCGACGCTAGTTCGACGCCGCTGAACAACGGTGTGCAGGGACGTGTGACGTTAGCGGACATGCAGTCGGCGCAGGCGGCGCAAGGCTGGACCTGCAATCTCAAGGTCATCTCGAAATTCAGCACGCCTGGCGGCTTCCGCGTCTGGAGCTATACCGATCCACAGGGCCATAGCTGCGCGTACTACGACACCTCGTTTGCCGGCGGGACGACGGCGGCCATCAGCCTGGCTGGCGGACCAACGCCCGGCGTGGTGGTGCTGGACATGAGCAATCCGGCCAATCCGGTGCAGACAGCCACACTAACGGACTCGTTGGCGATGCTGAGTCCGCACGAATCTTTGAACCTCAACGCGCGTCGTGGTTTGCTGGCGGCGGATGTCGGCAACGCGGCGACGCTGCCGGGTGAGATGGCGATCTACGATGTCAGCAGCGACTGTCGCCATCCGCAGCTGAAAGGACAGTTGCCGACCATCACTGGCCACGAAAGCGGCTTCAGCCCCGACGGCAACACGTTCTGGGTAGCCGGCGGTTTTGGCTATATCACGGCCATTGACGTCAGTGACCCTTCCAATCCGAAGGAAATATGGCGCGGAACTTACAACTCTCATGGACTGAATCTCTCCGACGACGGCAACACGCTGTACCACACCGACACCCTCAACGGGAACTTGGGCCTGATCGATGTCAGCCAGATCCAGGCGCGGGCGTCCAATCCACAGGCGCATGACATCAGCCGCGTGTCGTGGCCTACCGCGACGATTCCGCAGAACTCCTCGCCCTTCACCAACGGCGGGCACCACTACCTGCTGGAGTTCGAGGAATTCGCGTTCCGCTTCAATCCGGCGACGGTACAGGACAGCCCGGGTGCGGCCCGCATCCTGAACATCGATGATCCGGCGCACCCTTACAACGTTTCCAACATCCGCATGGCCGTGAACATGCAGGATCAACACCGCGCTGCCGACGGCGATCCGTCTCCCTTGGGAGTCAATCAAGTGCTGGGCTACGCCTTCCACTATTGCGCGATTCCAACCGAGAACAGTCCGCAAATCGTAGCCTGTTCGACGATCAATTCCGGTTTGCGCGTGTTCAATATCAGCGACCCCGCCAATCCACGCGAGGTGGCGTACTACATTGCACCACCCAATGCCGGCAACTTGACTGGCAGCTTGGTGCCGGGACTGCTGTCGGGCGACCTTGCCTTCTCGCAACCGGCCTTCAATCCTGCGCAGCGCCAGATCTGGTACACGGACGCGATTTCGGGTTTCTACGCCCTGCAGCTTTCGCCGCAAGCCTGGCCACAGTGAATCCAGATCCACGGCTTACGATTCAGAAAACGGGCTGGATGAATGGCTAGAAGCTACGTTTGGGCTCGCGCCGGCGCTGTGCTGGTTGCGATCATGGCCATATTTGCATCTGGACATTGGCTAGGCGCGCGCGCCGTGCTGCGTGCACATCCGTTGCCCGGCCCAGCCGATATCGGCTTCTGTCAGGACATGATCGCGCACCACGAGCAAGCGGTGCTGATGGCGATGCTGGCGATGGATCGCGCAACGCCTGCAGTGCATAACCTTGCGCAGTCGATCATGGTCAGCCAATCAAGCGAGATCGGCGTGATGCGCGGCTGGCTACAGCTCTGGGGCGCGCCGCTGGTTTCGCGTAAACCGATGGCGTGGATGGCGGATACCACTGATCAGCTACACGGTGTCACGCAGGCGGACGCGACCATGCCTGGCATGGCTAGCCCGGCGGAGTTGCAGAAATTGTGGCAGGCACACGGAAAGCCTTTCGACATCTTGTTCATGCAGTTGATGACGCGACACCACGAAGGGGGGGTGATGATGGCGCGCGATGTCCAGAACTCGGCACAGCTTCAGGCCGTTCGTGATACCGGGCGAGGCATGATGTTCGAGCAGGTGGAGGAGATCGGGCTTATGGCCCAGCTGCTGCGGGCAGATGGTGCCACGCCGCTGCCTTCGTTGCTTGGGCCCGGAGCGATTTGCCGCGTGAGGCCCACCAGCTGATCTGGTTTGCGTGGTGCAGGCTGCACGGCACGTGGCGCTCGCATGCGAGCAAAGTTGACGGCGGCGGCTTTTAAGAAAACAAAAAAGTACGCGCGGCTGAGCGGAGCATGTCTGCTTCGGGCCGGTCGAAAACAGGAGCCGCCCATAAAATGGTTTGGCTCTGATCGTCAGAACTCAATTCGGTGATTACCAGTACGCCGACCCCACCATTTTTACCGCTGGCAGGACGATCAGCGGTTTTCCGTGCGCTCCCACATTTCCAGGTAAGCCTCGGCGGAGTTGTAGAGATCGCCCAGCGCTTCGCGTGCTTCGGCGTCGGGGTCGACCTGCGGCTGGCCGGGGTTGGCGGCGTTGGTTTTTCTGGCGTCGGCGATTGCTTCGAGGCGTACTTCCTCGACCCAGTCGGCCTTGAGACCGTAGTGGGCGTTGCCCTCGGCGTTGTCATCGAAGGTGCGCTTGCCAGTGACTTCACGGTCGAAGCTGACCGGCGCGATGCCGGCGAACTGCGGCCCGCTCCAGTCTGTGCCCTGGAACAGCGTGAACGGATAGGTTATAGGCGTGCTGCCGGCGCCGCGCGGGCCGGCCTGGATGGCCAGGCCGTTGGTATCGGCGCCGTAGCCCATCGCGAAGAAGTACTTGGGGTTGCGCAGCGGCTTGAGCTTGTTCAGTTCGGAAATCCAGACTGTGCCGTTGCTGTGCATCGGGTAGATCAGGCCGCCGTCGTTGATGATGCGGCGCGCCTGATCCATGCTGATGCCACCGTGTCCGCCGTGTGCGGAGATCACCGGGTAGACCGGGGTCTGCTGCTCGGCGATGTCGAGCAGATCGCCCTTGATCGCCAGTGACATGTGATCGATGTCGAGCACGATTTTCTTCGCTATCATTTGCTGGATGGCGTAGCGGCCGAGGTCGGTGAGGCCGCGCGAATTGCACTGAGCAGTGCTCGGGTACACCGGCAGGCCGACGCCGGTGACGCCGACCAGGCCGAGCAGGGCGCTGGTGATCGGGTCGGTCACGCCGGTCGGGTCGGAGGTGGTCATCACCGAGCCGGGATTGTAGAAATAGCCGTCCTTCTCCACCGGGCAGTCGTGGGTTTTCCAGAAACTGCCGGTGTCGACGAAGTTGCCGACATTGAGAATGTTGCCGTTGAAGATGCCGTTGCCGCCGAGGGCGTTGTCGAATTCGTGCAGCGTGAACATCTCGCGAATGCCGAGGTTATAGAGCCGGGCAAGCTGAGTGTCGATGTCGGTCTTGCTGCAGCCATCGGTCTCGGCGACGCCCAGCGGCTGGGTCACATTGCAGTTGAACAGGTGCGAGATTTCGATACCCATCACCACCGCGAGTTTGCCGTCGTTGATCACCTGGCGCGCCTGCTGCGGGCTGGTGACGAGGCGGAACCAGCCCTTGCCGGGACCGCCTTCCTGCGCGTCGATATAGTCCTGCATGTCGTGCAGGAACTGCACCTGCGAGGCCGCGCTGTCCATCTCGTTGCAGTTCTGGACGGGATGGAGTTGAACCTTCGATTCGAGATTGCACAGGGTCTGGTTCTCGACCGTGTTGCTGACCATCAGGCGCAGGCCCGCCATCCACGCGCGCTCCACCCACTTGTAGTAGGTCCCTTCGTGCATCAGCGAGGTGGCGGCCGGCCAGTCGACAAACGTCGGCCAACCCACGGTGTCGTGCTCCTTCACCGGCGTGCCGTAAGCCTCGAAGTTGCCGATTACGTCTTCCAGCCCATTCGGTCCGTGTACCGCCGAGCAGTTTTTGAGATCGTCGGTGATGCCAAAGCGGCTGAACGGCGCACCGTAGTGCGCGCCGCCGAGGAAGTTGGTGGCGCTGAGATGGTTATGCACGTCGGCGAAACCCAGCACTGGCTGGTCGACGCCGCGGCCCTTGAAGGTGTAGCCGGTGGTGTTGAGCTGCGCTTCCGGGTAGTTGGTACAGCCCGGCGCGGCATCGAATGCAAACTTGGCGGCATCGCCGGTGCTGGCGGCATCGGCCAGAATCAGCTTGCCGCTGGAGGGATCGACCGCCAGCGTCTTGTTGGCAGACGCCGAGAACACCGAGAAATCCTTGCCGTTGTCTGGTGTGTCGATGGTCCAGTCGTTGGCTTCGCCCGGTGAACTGGTGCTGCCGACGCTGCTGCCGTTGGCGGCGAGATAATTCGTGTTACGCGCATACAGCATGTACTTGCCCAGCGCCGTCGGCTTCATGAAGAAACCCTCGCCAGCCGCGGGCGTCGTCGCAGTCGCAGCGTAAGCGCCGCTGCCGTCCTGCACGGCATAACGGTTGAGCGGTACCGATTTCAGTGCATAGCAGCCCTGCGCAAGATCGTAGCGGGTCTGTGGCACAGCACCCGCTGGCAGCACGCCGTTGCCGACGCCGGCATTGTTGCTGGGCGCGCTGGAACTGCCGCAACCGGCAAGCAGCAAGGCTGCGCTCATGGCGCAGAGCAATGATTCGGTATGACGCATGCAAATCCCCTGAAATTTTCATGGATTGCCGGGCTCAGCCCCAAGAGGCCGGCGAAATTCAGGTGCAATTTTACGATACCGGCAGCATCGGCCGGCATGGTAAAAACGGCTTCATGTTCCGCAACCACAGAGTACCGCTGCTTCCATGAACAAAAACGCCCTGCTGTTTATCGGCATTGCCCTTGCCATCGCCGTGGGCTTGTTCCTGCTGCTGAAACCCGCAGACACTGCGCCAGCAACCGCGGCGACGGTGGCGGCCGCAAGCCTCAAGGCTCCCGATGCGGTGACCGCGACAGCGGTACCGGTGCCGGTGCCGCAGGTTTTTGATATCGGGGTGCGTGGGGGCCAGCGTGTGTCCGGCCCCGCGCAGATCCGGGTGCAGGTTGGCGATGACGTGGTGCTGCGCGTGACATCGGATCACGACGACGAACTGCACCTGCACGGCTACGACCTGCTTCTGGCCCTGCACGCCAATGTGCCCGGCGAGTTGAGATTCAAGGCTGTGCACTCCGGACATTTCGATTACGAACTGCATCACGCCGACCTTGAACTGGGTGCGCTTGACGTGATGCCGCAGTGAGTATTGTTGCTGCGCGCAAGCATCGGGCCGCGGCCGTGATCTTCGCGGCCACGAGCCTGGTCGTGCCCACCCTCGCTTGCGCGCACTCGTTCGGGAAGCAGTTCAATCTGCCGGTGCCGCTGTGGATGTACGTCTACGGCGCGACGGTAGCGCTGGCGCTGTCGTTCGTCATTGTCGCCTGGTTCGTCACCGCGCCCGCGCCGCAACGGCGGCATCCGGGACTTGATTTGAGCGAGAGCGCACTGCTGCGTGGATTGAGCTGTCTGCACCTGCTGCCGTTGCTGCGCGTCGCCAGCCTGCTGGCGCTGGCCCTGTGCGTGGCGGCGGGTTTTTTCGGCGCAAACAATCCTTATGGCAACATCAACATGACCCTGTTCTGGATCGTGTTCTGCCTGGGCTATGCCTATCTCAGCGCGCTGATCGGCGATCTCTATGCCGCGATCAATCCCTGGCGCACGCTGGCGAGTCTGCTGGAACGATTATTCCCTGGCTATGCCCGCGGACGCTTTGCGTATCCGCAGCACCTCGGCGACTGGCCGGCGCTGCTGCTGTACATGGCCTATATCTGCTTTGAACTGTTCGGATTCACCCGGCCATTCTCGCTAGCGGTAATTCTGACTGCATACACGGCGATCAATCTGCTGGCGGTATGGGCGGTGGGCGAGGTCGCGTGGTTCCGCCACGGCGAGTTCTTCGGTGTGTTCCTCAGGCTTATTGCGAAGATGGCGCCGCTGGATTACCAGCCCGGCACCAGTGGCCAGCGCAGCCGCCTGCGCCTGCGCTGGCCGTTTGCCGGTGTGCTGGAAACGCAGGCGGCGAATTACAGTGAACTATGGTTTGTGCTGTTCATGCTGTCGTCCACCGCCTTCGACGGACTGCACGACACGGTATCGTGGAACCGCTGGTTCTGGATTGACCTGTTCCATGCGCTGAAACCCTGGGTCGGCAGCAACCCGATCATGGCCTATCCGAAACTCATTCCTTATTTTCAGGTTTGCCAGATGCTGTGCCTGCTGGCCTCGCCGTTTCTGTACGGGGCGGCCTACCTGCTGTTCATCCGGCTGGCGCGGGCGGCGACGCGCAGCGCGCTGACCGTACGGCAACTGGCGCTGCGCTTTGCCTACACGTTGCTGCCGATCGCGCTGGTCTACAACATCACGCATTACTACACGCTGGTCCTGAGCCAGGGCGTCAAGATCGTCAGCCTCGTGTCCGATCCTTTTGGATATGGCTGGAACCTGTTCGGTACCGCATGGTGGCTGCGCGCGCCGATCATCCCGAATGCCGGCACGGTATGGGATACGCAACTGCTGTTGATCGTGTTCGGCCACATCGTCAGCGTCTACCTGGCGCACGTCGAGGCGCTGCGCGTGTTCCCGACACGACGCCAGGCGACGCTGAGCCAGTTGCCGATGCTGCTGCTGATGGTGTTGTTCACCACGGTCGGATTGTGGATTTTGTCGGAACCTGTCAGGTAGTGACCCAATCTTGAATTTGGCAGCAGACCGCTACACTGTACGAATGAGCACACAGTTTTATCTCGCCTCCAAATCTCCGCGCCGGCAGCAATTGTTGTGGCAGCTTGGCTTGCGCTTTGGCGTGATACCTGCCGATATCGTCGAGCAACCGCAGTCCGCTGAAACTGCGGATTGTTACGCGCGCCGGATGGCGCTGGAGAAGGCGCGGGCAATACGGATGACGATTCCTGATGGCTTGCCGGTGCTTGGCGCGGATACCGACGTGGTGCTGGACGGCCGCATTCTCGGCAAGCCGCGTGACCGCGACGATGCGCTGGCGATGCTGGCGGCATTGTCGGGCCGCGAGCACGAGGTGTATTCGGCGGTGGCGCTGGTGCAGGGCGCGCGCGAGGAGATTGCGCTGTCGGTGACGCGGGTTCGCTTCGGCGAAATCGCGCCGGATACGGCGGCGCGCTACTGGGCCAGCGGCGAGCCGGCGGACAAGGCCGGCGCTTACGGCATCCAGGGGCTGGGTGCGCAGTTCGTGAAAGAGGTCCATGGCAGCTATAGTGGCGTCGTCGGCCTGCCGCTGTACGAGACGGTCGAGCTATTGCAGCGGTTCGGCATTTTTGCCCTGTAAAAAACCGACATAAAAATTACAAAAAGATGAGCACAGAAATTCTGGCCAACATCGTTACCCGGGAGACCAGTC
This sequence comes from Stenotrophobium sp., assembly GCA_050739895.1. Taxonomy (GTDB): domain Bacteria; phylum Pseudomonadota; class Gammaproteobacteria; order Nevskiales; family Nevskiaceae; genus Stenotrophobium. Next base: position 23,694 of record JBOICK010000028.1, on the reverse strand, counting down.
GGACGGTGCCCGCGCTGGTCGAAGGCGTGTCCGTATGAGTACGGAGATACTGGTCAATATCGGTACGCAGGAGACTCGTGTCGCGCTGGTCGAAGGCGCATCGGCGCAGGAGGTCTATGTGCAGCGCGCGTCGCGCCACGGGCTCACCGGCAACATCTACAAGGGCACGGTGCAGCGCGTGCTGCCGGGCATGCAGGCGGCGTTCGTCGAGATCGGGCTGGAGCGCACCGGGTTTCTGCATGTCGCCGACATGGTCTGCAAGAGTGCGCTCAATGGCGTCGAGGCGCCGGTGCCGACGATTACGCAGATGCTGCACGAAGGCCAGACCGTGCTGGTGCAAATCCTCAAGGACCCGCTGGGCAGCAAGGGCGCACGGCTGACCACGCTGCTGTCGGTGCCGTCGCGCTATCTGGTGCTGCTGCCGTTCGAGAACACCGTCGGTATATCAGCGCGGATCGAGGACGAGAATGAGCGTGCGCGATTGAAAGCGCTGCTGGCTCAACTGCAGAGTGAATTGGCGCCGCAGTTTGGCGTGATCGCACGCACGGCCGCTGACAGTGCCGATAGTGAAGCGCTGGCCACCGACCTGCGTTTCCTGCAGCGCCTTTGGACAGCGGTCAGCGAGCAGGCGCGCACTGCGAAGCCAGGCACACTGGTGCATGGCGACCTGCCGCTGTCGATGCGCATCCTGCGCGACCTGATGGGCACCGACGTCGAGCGTGTACGCATCGACAATGCCGCGGAGTTCCGCCGCGTGCGCCAGTTCGCGCAGGTATTCGTGCCCAGCGCCGCGTCGAAGATCGAGGTCTATGACGGCGCCGCGCCGATCTTCGATCTCTACGGCGTCGAGGACGACATCGCGCGCGCGCTGGAGCGCCGCGTCGAACTCAAGTCCGGCGGGCACCTGGTGATCGACCAGACCGAGGCGATGACCACGGTCGACGTCAACACTGGCGCTTTTACCGGTCACCGCAATCTCGAAGAGACCGTACTCAAGACCAACCTCGAAGCGGCGCAGTCGATTGCGCGCCAGCTGCGGCTGCGCAATCTCGGCGGCATCATCATCATCGACTTCATCGACATGCAGGGCGAGGATCATCGCGCACAGGTGCTGCGCGCGCTGGAGCGTGCGCTGGCGGCGGATCCGGCGCGCACGCGGATTTATCCATTCACCGAATTGGGGCTGGTGCAGCTGACACGCAAGCGCACGCGCGAGTCTCTGGGCCATATCCTGTGCGAGCCGTGTCCGGCCTGCGCAGGGCGCGGCACGATGAAATCAGTGGAGACGGTGTGCCACGAGATTGCGCGCGAAGTGCAGCGCGCGGCGCGGCAGTTCGAGGCCAAGGGTTTTCTGGTGCTGGCCGCGCCGCACGTGATCGCGCGCTTTACCGAAGGCCAGTCGCTGGGACTGGCCGAGCTTGAAGCGCAACTCGGCCGGCCGATCCGTTTGCAGGCCGACGCGTCCTACAGCCAGGAAAGCTTCGATGTGGTGCCGGTGTAGTGTTTTTGCCTCGCCCGCTGTGGCTGTTTCGGAGCGAGGAATTGTTTTTATATATAAATAATAATATAAAATAATCAATTAAATAAAACTAAATAATTATTCGCATGACCGACAGCGGATCGGTGTGCCCCGGATTTGAGTGGCGAGTAATCCGGCCGGGCGCGACAATAGTGGCCCTTTCGAGTAATCCCCTGTGACGATCATCCATGTGAGCCGAGTGAGATGGAGCGCGTAAGGCGCCGCTGGTGGACATGGAGCGTCTCGATACTGGCGCTGCTGGTGATTCTGGCAGCGGCGGTGAGCGGTCTGTTCCAGCTTGCGGTGCTGGAGCTGCCGAGCTACCGCGACGAGCTTTCCAGCTGGGTGACCCAGGTGGCTGGCCGGCCGGTGGACATCGACGGCGTCGGCCTGGTCTGGAGCGGTATTCACCCGCGGCTGGATCTCGAAGGCATCACGCTCTACAGCGAAGACGGCAACGACGAGGTGCTGACGGCCGACCGCCTGTCGCTGGGCTTCGGCCTGCTGCGGCTGGCGCGCGGAGATCTGATGCCGGATTCGCTCGAACTGTCCGGCCTCAGCCTGGCAGTCGATGTCGACGCTGACGGCCATGTGCGGATCATCGGTCTCGATGCCTCGCCTGAGGTCAAGCCCGACTACGCGCGCTGGCTCCAACAACTCGGAAAATTCCATCGCCTGCGCCTGCTCGACTGCGACCTGCAGGTGACGGCACCGCAGTTGCCCGACACGCCGCTGACGCTGCATCTGACGCAGGCGGATTTCCGCAAGACCTTTTCCGGCCTCAGCGCGACCGCGCACCTGGATCTGCCGCCGAGCTACGGCAAGTCCATGGACCTGACCGCCGATCTCGACGGCGCGCTGGAGCATCCGGCTGACTGGAGCGGCAATCTCGACATGCAGGTCGCGCAGTTGCAGCCGCAGCCATGGGTGCGCCGCTGGTTCCAGCCCGGCACCCGCGCCGGCGCCGGCAACGCACAACTGGATATCAAGGGTCGCCTGCGCAAAGGCCAACTCACCCAGATCAACCTGCAATTGCAGACCGGACCGCTGCTGGCCGCGCACGCCGGCCATGTGATGCGTGCACATACCTCGCAACTGCTGGCGCAAGCCGTGCCTGCTGCCGGCGGCTGGCAGGTCGACATCCGCAAGCTGGCGATCGACGGCGGCGAGCAGGTGCGTGGCAGCCTGAGCTACACACCGCTGGCAAATGGCAGCGGCTATGACCTCAACGCCGAGGCGGATCTGCTCAAGCTTGACTGGCTGACGCCGTGGCTGACTTTTCTGCGTGAGCCAACGCCGGCGCTGGCATTGGCTGCGCATGCCGGCGGCGAGATCGACGGACTGGTGCTGCGCCTGCATGACAGCGACGGCCAGCCGCAATACCTGTTGCGCGCAATGCTGAACAATTTCAGCTACGCCGCCGGCGACGGTCTGGCTGGCGTATCAGGACTCAACGGCGAGCTCTCCGCCGACGAAAGCAGTGGCCGTCTGCGCCTGACCGGAGGCGGCGTCACTCTCGACCTGCCGCATGCGCTGCGTGTACCGGCGCCGTTCGACGCGCTGACCGGCGAGTTGCGCTGGGAGCGTCTGACTGCGGGCTGGCGCCTGGGCATGCCGGCGTTCAGCTGGCGGCTGGCGGGCAGCCAGGGCCAGGGCACGGTCACGCTGGATTTGCCGGGCCAGGCCGGCCAGTCGCCGGTGCTGGATCTGTCCGCGCAATTCAGCGACGACGATGTCACGCGGCTCAAGCCATTCATCCCTAAAGTCTGGCCGGATGCGCTGGAACAATGGCTGACGCGCGGCATCGGCGGCGGGCGCGTCGCCAATGGCGTGCTGGTGATCCACGGGCCACTGGCGGATTTTCCATTTCACAAGAATCACAGCGGCAGCTGGAAACTCGATTTCGATGCCAACGACGTGAAGCTGGGCTATCACCCGGACTGGCCGCAGGTCGACGGTATCCACGCGCGCCTGGCCTTTGCCGGCAACGGCCTCGATATCAGCGCCGACAGCGGCAGCACCGCCGGCACCAGGGTCGAAACAGCGCACGCGCGCATCGTCGATTTCGACGGTGCGCAGTTGCAGGTCGATGCCACCGTCAGCGGCGAGATGGCGCGGTTCTACGATTTCCTCAAGACTTCACCGCTGAAAAACACGCTGTCCGCACTGGTCGATCACACCAGCGCCAGCGGCCCGGCGCGGGTCAACGTGCATCTGGATATTCCACTGGCGCACGCCGAGCAGACCGCGGTCAACGGTGATGTCGCGCTCGACCATGTGCAATTGCGTTACGCGGGCTTGAGCCAGCCGATCCGCGACATCAGCGGCGATATCCAGTTCAGCGAACTCGGCGCGACCGCCACCACGCCGCTGAGCGCGAAGTTCGAGGATCTCGATCTCGCGGTGCGGATACTGCCGCGCGCGGGCACCAAGGGTGTGATCAGCGCCGCGTTCGACTATGCACCGGCAGCGGACGGCAGCGGCGTCAGCGGCTTCGTGCCGGAACTGGTACGCAAGACTCTCAGCGGCCATTCGCTCTGGAACGCCGAGCTGCCGCTGAGCGCGGACAACACCGGCCTCAGCCTGTCCAGCGATCTGCAGGGCATCGCCATCGCGCTGCCGCCGCCGCTGGGTAAAACCGCCGCGCAGGCGGTGCCGCTGACTCTGCTGATTGACGCCGCCGACAAGGCCGGAGGGATGCAGTTGCGGGTGGATTATCGTGACCGTCTGAACGCCGATATCGCGCTTGCGCCGGCAAGCGCCGCTGCCGGCTGGAGCCTGACCGGCATGAACCTGTATCTGGGCAAGGGCGTGGCGCCGCCGGCCGGCAAGGGCATTTCCATCAGCGGCAATCTGGCTGATCTCGATCTCGGCGCGTGGAAAGGCGCGTTCGCTGCTGCCGGTAACAGCGGCAGCGGCATCGGGCTGCAGCGCGCGGAACTGCACGTCGATCACCTGCAACTGTTCGGACAGTCGCTGCAGGATGTGCACGTGGTCTACACACCCAACGCCACCGGCTGGAGTGCGCTGCTCGATGGCGCAGGCGCTGCAGGCACGGTGAACTGGAACGATGCTGGTGGCGGCGTGCTGATCGCACGGCTCCAGCATCTGCACCTGGATGCACAGACGCCGCCTACCGAGACCGCGGCCAGCGCCACGGAAGCCGCACCGCAGGATCCGGCACAGTTGCCATTGCTCGATCTGCGCTGCGATCAGCTCGATGCAGGTGACGCCGATCTCGGCAAGGCGGTACTGGTGACACGGCGCATCGACGCCGGACAGGCGATCGACACGCTCAGCCTCAGCGGTGGCAAGACCAGCTTGACCGCGAGCGGCCGCTGGACGCGTGGTGGCGGCTTGTCCGGCGCAGCGCTCAAGTTCGATTTGCAGAGCCAGAACATCGCCGCGCTGCTGCACGCCTTCGGCTATGCGCCGAACATCGACGCCAAGGACAGCCATTTCACCGGCGACCTGCAGTGGATGCCGCGCAGCGAGGGACTGCGCTGGGAACTGGCGCAGGGCCCGATCACGATCGACGTCAAATCCGGCAAGCTCAGCGCGGTCGAGCCCGGCGCCGGGCGCGTGCTCGGCCTGCTCAATTTCTATGCGCTGCCGCGGCGGCTGACGCTGGATTTCCGCGATGTCGTCAGCAGCGGGCTGGCGTTCGACACCATTACCGGCGGCTTCGACCTCGCCGACGGCCAGGCCACCACCGGCAACCTCGACATTGCCGGGCCGTCGCTGCGCATGGAAGTGCGTGGCCGCGTCGGCCTGATCGCGCGCGATTTCGACCAGACCGTCAAGGTCTATCCCGATGTATCCTCCGGCGTCACCCTCGGCGCGGCGCTGCTCGGCGGGCCGGCGGTCGGCGCGCTGGTGCTGATCGCACAGCAGGTGCTGAACAAGCCGCTGGAGAAACTCACCCAGCTCGATTACCACGTCACCGGTTCCTGGGATAACCCGAAAATCGACAAGCCATGAAAGTCGCCGCGATCCAGATGTGTTCGATGGACGATGTCGCCGCCAACCTGCGCGCGGCGTCGCGCCTGCTGATGCAGGCAGCAGATTCGGGCGCGGTGCTGGCAGTGCTGCCGGAAAATTTCGCTTTCATGGGTGCGCAGGAAACCGCCAAGCTCGCGCACGCCGAAGCTGACGGCACAGGGACTATCCAGGATTTCCTCGCGCAGACCGCGCGCAAATTATCGCTGTGGATTGTCGCCGGCAGCGTGCCGCTGGCGGTGCCGGGCGAGGCTGGCAAGGTCTACGCCGCCAATCTGGTTTACGACGCGCAGGGCCAGCGCCGCGCGCGTTACGACAAGATTCATCTGTTTGATGTGGACGTACCGCGTGCCGGCAACAGCGAGCGCTACCGCGAATCCAATAGCATCGCTTTTGGCGCGCCGCGCGCGGTCACCGTCGATACGCCCGCAGGCAAACTCGGCCTGAGCGTGTGCTATGACCTGCGCTTCCCGGAGTTGTACCGCGCGCTGGTCGCGGACGGCGCGCAAATCCTCTGCGTGCCTTCGGCCTTCACCGAGAAAACCGGAGAAGCGCACTGGCAGCCGTTGCTGCGCGCGCGTGCCATCGAGAACCAGTGCTACGTCATCGCCCCCGGCCAGAGCGGCACGCACCCCGGCGGGCGTCGCACCTGGGGTCATTCCATGATCATCAATCCCTGGGGCGAAATCGTCGCCGAGCAGCAGGCCGAAGGCGAGGGCATCGTGCTCGCCGAGATAGACTGCGAACATCAGGCGCAGATCCGCGCCTCATTCCCCAGCCTGAACCACCGAAGACTCTGATGTCCGAATCGCCATCGCAAATCCCATCGCAAACTTTGGACCTTGCCCGCCAGACCCTGCTCGCGCCCGCCGAACTTGACGAGCACAGTCTGCAGCGCATCCTTTCCGGCCTGATGAAGCCGGGCGTGGACGCTGCCGACCTGTATTTTCAGCATGCGCTGACCGAGAGCTGGTCGCTGGAAGACGGTATCGTCAAATCCGGCAGCCACCACGTCGAGCAAGGCGTCGGCGTGCGTGTCTGCTCCGGCGAGAAGCAGGGATTGGCGTATTCCGACGAGATCAAATTCAACGCGCTGACCGATGCCGCGACTGCTGCCGGCGCCATCGTGCGACAAGGCGGGCAATCGCAGGTGCAGGCGCTGGTCTCGGCGACGCCGCTGGCGCTGTACTCCGCGCTCAACCCGCTGCAGAGCTACACCACCGAACAGAAACTCAACCTGCTGCGCCGCGCAGACACCACCGCGCGCGCCGCCGATGCACGCGTGATTCAGGTGATGGCCGCGCTCAGCGCCAGCCACGAGACCGTGCTGATCGCCGCGGCGGACGGTACGCTCGCCGCCGACGTGCGGCCGCTGGTGCGCATGGACGTGAGCGTGATCGTCGAGCAGAACGGCCGCCGCGAGCAGGCCCATGTCGGCGGCGGCGGGCGCGGCCCGTTGGCGCAATTTTTCGGTGATGGCCAGCCGGAAGCCTACGCGCGCGAAGCCGTGCGCCAAGCGCTGGTGGCGCTGGAAGCGGTCGCCGCACCGGCCGGCAGCATGACCGTCGTGCTCGGCCCCGGCTGGCCCGGCGTGCTGCTGCACGAGGCGATCGGGCATGGACTGGAAGGCGACTTCAACCGCAAGGGCACCTCGGCATTCTCCGGGCGCATCGGCCAGAAAGTTGCGTCGGAACTGTGCACCATCGTCGATGATGGCACGCTCGCCAACCGTCGCGGCTCGCTCAGCGTCGATGACGAAGGCACGCCCACGCAGTGCACCACGCTGATCGAAAACGGCATCCTGCGCGGTTACATCCAGGACAAGCTCAACGCGCGCCTGATGGGCGTCGCGCCCACCGGCAACGGCCGCCGCGAATCCTACGCGCACCTGACCATGCCGCGCATGACCAACACCTACATGCTCGCCGGCCCGCACGACCCGGCGGAGATCATCAAGTCGGTGAAGAAAGGCATCTACGCCGTCAACTTCGCCGGCGGCCAGGTCGACATCACCTCCGGCAATTTCGTGTTCTCCGCCAACGAGGCCTACCTGATCGAAGACGGCAAGGTCACGCGCCCGGTGAAAGGCGCCACGCTGGTCGGCAACGGCCCGGAAGTCCTCACCCGCGTCAGCATGGTCGGCAACGACCTCAAGCTCGACTCCGGCGTCGGCATCTGCGGCAAGGAAGGCCAGAGCGTGCCGGTCGGCGTCGGCCAGCCGACGCTGCGGGTGGATGGGTTGACGGTGGGGGGTACGCAGGGGTGATGGTTGGCGTGTGCGAGGCTTTGTAGGCTGGGTTGAAGTGCAGCGAAACCCAGCGGCATGCCAGCGTAGTCAGATCATGGTTTTCTGGGATTCGCGGCGCTTCATCCCAGCCTACGGACTGGAATAATCTGGCAGAAGGAGTTCCTCAATGTTTACCGCAAACCGCAAGGCACTGGCACAGTTCGGCGCTGAAAAACCGACAATGGAAGTTGGCACGCTGCCCCGTCAGACGATTGAATTGCCTTGTGGCCGCGTGAGCTACCTGCGCCACGGCAAGGGCCGGCCGCTGCTGCTGGTGCATGGGATTCCAACGTCGTGCCGTCTGTGGGAGCCCCTGCTCGGTGCCTTGGGCGAGAATTACGATTGCATCGTGCCCGACCTGCTCGGTCTTGGGCGTTCACAACCGAATGCCGATTCGGATTTAAGCAGCCCCGGTCAGGCGGCGATGCTGGAACAGTTATTGGATGCGCTCGGTCTTGATCAGGTTTTTGCCGTATTCCACGATCAGGGTGGATCGCATGGATCGCAGTTCCTTAAACGCTACGGCTCGCGCGTCAAGGCGGTGGTTCTCACCGACGTCGTCTGTTACGACAACTGGGTGGTGCCGATGATTGCGCTGACGATGTGGCTGGGACGCATGCATCTGCTGCCCTTATTGGCGAAGCTGCATCTGCTGCAGCTTTTGCTGGACCTGCATAGCCTGCCGCTGACGATTGTGCGCGGACGGTTTCCGCGGGCGTTGCGCGACGACTGGTACTGGGCGTTCAGCCAGGGCGGCAAGCCGCTGGCGGACTGGATTCGCTACACACTGGCGCAATCCAACCGGTGGACGCTCGATGCGGTACCTGCCTTGCAGTCGTGGACCAAACCGGCGCGCGTGGTGTGGGCCGCGCATGACCAATACCTGCCAGTATCCTGGGGCGCGAAGTTGGCGCGTGAGATTCCTGGCGCGGATGACAATCCGGTTCTGCTGCCCTTTGCGGGTCATTTCTGGCAGGCGGAGGTGCCGCAGACTGGCGCAAAGGCTTTCCGTGATTTCTTTGATGCGCTGCCCTGATCGCTGCTGATGAAAAAGGCGATGTCCCGCATGACATCGTGCCGTTTGTGCAGCGCATTCCGTCACCGCTTGCCGAAAGCCACGGCAGACGTAAGATGGCGGCATGAGCCTCACCAATGTCAGATATATCCGAGTTCACTGCTTGCTCATGGCGGCGACGCTCGCGACGCTAAGATCCCCGTGCTGCGCACGGGGCCCCTCCACGCTGCTCGCATCGCCATGAGAAAGCGTCCCCCCGGAAAACTGCGGATCATCGGCGGCGAGCATCGCAGCCGTATCGTCGAGTTCGATGGCGACAGCGGCGTGCGGCCGACGCCGGACCGCGTGCGCCAGACGCTGTTCGACTGGCTGGCGCCGGTGATTGATGGCGCGCGCGTGCTGGACCTGTTCGCCGGCAGCGGCGCGCTGGGGCTGGAGGCGCTGTCGCGCGGCGCGGCGCATGTCAGCTTCGTCGAGACCGGCGCGCAGCAGAACACGCTGATCAAGGAAGCGCTGCTGACCCTGAAAATTCCGCACGCCCGCTTCGATGTGGCGATGATGGACGCGCTGTATTACCTGACGCAGACCTGGCACCGTTACGGCGTGGTGTTTCTCGATCCGCCGTTCGAGACGACGCTCTTGCAACAGGCGCTGGTCGAGTTGCCGAAAATCCTTTCGCCGTACAATCGGATTTACCTGGAATGGCCCGAAGGCCGCAAGCCGGAGTTGCCCGCGGGTTTTGAATGGCTGCGCGAGAAGCAGGCCGGCAAGGTCTGTTTCGGACTGGCGACCTGTCACGTGGAGAAATCATGAGCGTTACCGCCGCCTACTCGGGCACCTTCGATCCGATCACCCTCGGCCACTCCGACATCATCCACCGCGCCGCGCGGATGTTTCCGCGGCTGATCGTGGCGGTGGGTCTCAACATCGCCAAGAGTCCGCGTTTCAACATCGACGAGCGCGTCGCGCTGATCCGCGAGGCGGTGAGCGATCTGCCGAATGTCGAGGTGAAATCATTCACTGGACTGATCGTCGAATTCGCGCGTGAAAACGGCGTCACCGTGCTGGTGCGCGGCGTGCGTACCGTCGGCGACGTCGATTACGAGAAGCAGATGGCGGTGATGAATCGCGATCTATATCCGGAACTGGATACGGTCATGCTTGCGCCGTCGCCGTTGTACGCACACCTGTCTTCTTCGCTGGTGCGCGAACTGGCGGGTCTCGGCGCGCCGGTGGAAAAACTGGTTCCGCCCGCGGTCATGCCGCTCTTGCTGGAACGCTTCGGTCGCAAGGCGAAATGACGAAAGCTCGTGGAGCGGGATTTCCGCTGCCCGAGTGACGCAGTAACGACATGGCCCTGAAAATTACCGAACTCTGCATCAACTGCGACGTCTGTGAGCCGGTGTGCCCGAACATGGCAATTACACAGGGCATCGAAATCTACGAGATCGATCCGGCGCTGTGCACCGAGTGCGTCGGCCATTTCGATGTGCCGCAATGCCGGGCAATCTGCCCGGTGGACTGCATCCCTAATGATCTTGATCATGTCGAGACGCAACAACAATTGATGGATAAATATCGCCGCATCGTTGGGAAGGAATGATGAAAAAATTTGCCGTACTTCTGATGCTGTTGTGCTGCAGCGGGTATGCGACTGCTGCGGAAAAAATTCCCGGCTATGCCGTTGCCAGCGCCACGCCGCAGGCCACCGCCGCCGGACTGGAGATACTCGCCGCTGGCGGCAATGCATTCGATGCCGCTGTGGCGGTGAATGCTGCGCTGGCGGTGACCGAATCCACCGGCTCGGGTCTCGGCGGCGGTGGCTTCTGGCTGTTGCATCGCGGCAGTGACGGCTTCGAAACTTTCGTCGATGGCCGCGAGACCGCGCCGCGCGCCGCCAGTCCGGCGATGTACCTGGATGCCAACGGCAAGGCGGTGGCGAGCCTGTCGCTTAACGGACCGCTGGCGGCCGGCATTCCCGGCGAACCGGCGGCGCTGGACTGGATCGCCAAGCACTACGGCAGCCTGCCGCTGGCGCGCGACCTCGCACCCGCGATCAAGCTGGCGCGCGACGGCTTCGTGGTCGGCCCCAAGCTGGCGAAGGCCCTGGCCGATCAGCGCGGACGGTTGTCGCCTTCGGCGCAGGCGGTGCTTTATGCGGGTGGGGAAATTCCAGTGGCGGGCGATGTACTGCGCCAGCCGGAACTGGCAGATACCTTGCAACGCTTTGCCGATCAAGGTCGCGCCGGTTTTTATGATGGCGAGACCGCGCAAAGGCTGGTCGCCGGCGTGCGCGCCGCGGGCGGCATCTGGACGGCGGAAGACCTGCGCCGCTACGAGGTGGTGGAGCGCAAGCCGCTGGTGAGCTGGTTCCGCGACAATCGCATCATCAGCGCGCCGCTGCCGTCGGCCGGTGGCGTGACGCTGGCCGAGACCTTCCATCAACTCGAAGTCATCGGATATAAGTCCGGGCGCGGCGCCGCATCCGTGCACGACGTGGTCGAAGCCTGGCGTCGCGCCTACCGCGATCGCGCGGCGTACCTGGGCGACACCGATTTCGTCGACGTGCCGGTGACGCGCCTGCTGTCGCGCAACTATGCCGAGCAACTCGCTGCCAGCATCGTGCCCGGCCATGCCACGCCCAGCGCATCGCTGCCGCCGGCCAGTGCAGTGACGGAAGGACCGCACACCACGCACTTCTCGATCCTCGACGCGCAGGGCAACCGCGTCGCCGCGACGATGTCGGTGAATCTGCCGTTCGGCTCCGGCTACATGGCGCCCGGCACCGGCGTGCTGCTCAATGACGAGATGGACGATTTCGCCGCGTCCGTCACCGCCAGCAACGTCTACGGACTGATCGGCTCGCGCGCCAATCTTGTCGCGCCCGGCAAGCGGCCGTTGTCATCGATGTCGCCGACGTTCGTCGAAGGCCCGCACGGCCTTCTGATCATCGGCACACCCGGCGGCAGCCGCATCATCACGATGGTCGCGCTCGGCATTCTCGGCTGGACTGAAGGGCTGGATGCGCAACAGATCGTCGCGCTGCCGCGCTACCACCATCAATACCTGCCAGACCAGATCCAGTTCGAGCCCGGCGCATTCAGCGACGACGAGCAGGCCAAACTGCGCACGATGGGCTACACGCTGGCGCCACTGACGCACAGTTACGGCAACATGCAGGTGGTGACCTGGGACCCCAAGACGCAACAACTGCAGGCTGCGTCCGATCCGCGTGACGAAGGGCAGGCGCAGGTGGTGATGGTGCCCGCAACTGCCGCAAAATAGATCACCCGCTATCGTTCTCAGGTGTTACATTGTTGTTATATATTATATTATATATATTAATATAATAAATGTTTTATAACAATCCTGTATCCGCTTCCAGCCACAGCGGGTGGGCCGAAAATCAATGAACGCGAGGTCGCAATGACGGATTTATGGGAGGGCCTGCGGCTCGGCGGCCCGGCGATGCTGATCCTGCTGGTGCTGTCGGTGGTGGCGCTGACCCTGGTCATCGTCAAGGTCTGGGAGTTCTGGGAGCTGCGCATCTGGCAGCGCGATTTCGTCGCCGGCGCCATCGCCAGCTGGCATGCCGGCCGCGCTGATCAAGCGCTGTCGCAATTACAGGCTGAGTCGACGCCGCTGGCGCGCGTGATGACCGCCGCGATCCGCGGCCGCAGCAACACCAGACTCGGCGACGGCGAAGTGCGCGAACAGGTGACGCAACTCGCCAGCGATGAACTCGAATCCGCGCGCCGCCTTTTGCGGCCGCTGGAAGTGATTGCCAACCTTGCGCCGCTACTCGGCCTGCTCGGCACGGTGCTGGGCATGATCCAGGTGTTCCAGCGTTTGCAGTCGGCGGGCAACCAGGTCAATCCGGCGATCCTCTCCGGGGGGTTATGGGAGGCGCTGCTCACCACCGCGGCGGGCTTGGCGGTCGCAATCGTCGCGCTGGCCGGATTCCATTTTCTCGACCGTGCGGTCGAGCGCCTGCACCACGACATGGAATCCGCGCTGACGCGCCTGTTCACCACGCCGATCTGATGCGCATTCCCGCGCCGCCGCGGCGCCGCGCCAACACGCTGATCATCACCTCGCTGGTCGACGTGATGTTCGTGCTGCTGTTCTTCTTCATGCTCACATCCAGCGGGCTGAACTGGGGCGCGCTGCCGGTGCGCATCGGCGCGTCCGGTACGAAGGCGACGGCACCCGCCACGCGACCAGTGCTGAGGCTGCAACTGCAGCCCGGCGGTCACCTGTGGCTCAACGGCACCAAGATCGACTCATCAGCGTTGGTGGCGGCGATCCGCAACGTCGCGCAAGCGCGCGTGGTGGTGCAGCCCGCGCACGGCGTGCCGCTGCAGGACTTGATCAGCGTCGTGGATCGACTTCGAGCCGCAGACGTGGATGTCAGTCTGGGCGTTGCCGCGGGGGCATCGTGAACCTGCCGCGCCTGTCACAGCCATCGCGCATGGGCCTCGACATGGTGCCGATGATCAACTTCGCTTTCCTGCTGCTGATCTTCGTCGTGCTGACCGGCTCGCAGCAGCCGCTGCAACAGGCTCCAGTCCAACCGCCACAATCGCTACAGGCGCCGCCCGGCCAGCCCGATGCGAATGCGCTGTGGATGACAGCCGACGGTCGCGTCGCGTTTGCCGGTGAGTGGCTGAGCGATGCGCAATTGCCGGCGCGCGTGAGCGTCTGGCGCGCCGCGCATCCGCAGACGCCGCTGCAATTGCAGGCCGATGCCCACGCCGATGCCGCGCGTGTGGTGCAAGTTCTGCAGCGCCTGCGTGCCAGCGGCATCAACGAGGTCAGCATCCTCGCACAGCGGCGGCCCGCGACGTGACACCGGCCCGCACGCGCAGCCGCTGGTCGCTGGGGCTTGCGCTAGCCGTGCACCTGCTGTTGCTGCTGGTGATCGGCTTATCCGTGATGCCGCGCGGCGCAGCGGGACCGGGCGGCGAGGGCGTCGGCCTGGAAATGGTGGAGGGTAATGCCGATGTCGACGACTCGCCCGCGTTGTCGCTGCCGGCACTGCCGACGCCACCTGCCGCAGCGGAATTGCCCAAGCCGCTGGCGCTGGCCGCCGCGCCGGTGGCCTCAAAAATCTTCGCGCAGGCTGCGGAAACCCAGCGCATGCAGTTACAACCGGGCGGCACGCCGGGCGGCGACCTGTTCCTGGCGCGCGTGCGTGCACACCTTGCCCGCTACCGGCGCTCGTTGCCGCCGGCGCTGCGCGATGTGCGCGGAACGGTACTGTTGAAATTTACGCTGGCGCCGGATGGCACGGTTAGCGGCGTTGCCATTGCAGCATCGTCCGGTACTGCCGCGCTGGATCGGGAAGCACTTGATCTGCTCACACGCGCGCAGCCTTTGCCGGCCCGGCCGGCGACAGTCACGCTGGCGGTGCCGATTGAATTTGGAAATGTAGTACCGAATTAGGCGATGGCCTGGGGAGTCGCTGGTTAAGCGCTGCGTTCGGCATCTTGCCCAAGGGCGGTGCCCGGAATCCTCACATAGCTATTCGCATGCTCCGGTTCCTGCGCTCCGCCCTCGCGCGACCTGCCTTCGCTCGCGATGCCTGATCAGAGACTCCTTAAACCGCCGCGTGCGCGGATGCCGCAGCCTGCAAGCGCAGCCGGCGCGGGAGTTGCTGCCGCATCGCCTGCGCGCCCACCACCTGGGGTCGCTTGTGCAGTTGGTTCAGGTGATGGCTGCGCGTCAGTTGCCGCACCCGTTGCAGGTGCGCCCGGATCTGCTCGGCATAGGGATTACTGCCGCCGAAATGGATCGTCATGTAGCGGTGAACACCGCCGAAGTAGCCATCGAGGCGATCTTCCCAGAGATGCTGGTTGTAGTCCGGCGTTTTTTGCAGCAGGTCGCGCGGCGAGTCGTAGATGACCCTGGGGCCGCCCTCGATGCCGGCGCCCGCCAGTCCGCAGATTTCGAATTCGCGATAAAGATAATCGCGGCATTTTTCCAGGTAGCAGGCATCGGCGGTCTGCGCGAGGATGTCGGCGGTGCCGAGCAGAAATCCAAGCATGCGATCCTGCGCGCCGCGCACTGCGATCTGGTTCAGCGCGATCTCGTAGCCGGTGTAGTGCACCAGGCGGTGCGTCAGCTTCACACGGTCGGCAAACCCGACCGTGGGCAGGAACTCGGCGAGGAATTCGCCGCTGCGGCGCACATGCGTGAGGGTAAATTCCGCGCCGTGCGTCGCCGTGTCGCCAGGTCTGCGGATGTAACCGGCGTCATGGAACAGGGCGATGATAATGCCCAGCACAGCACGCCGGTTGCCGAGCGGGCGGGTGGCGGCATCACTGGATTCATGGCCGTCGAGCAGGCGCGCCATTGCCAGCGTGCAGTCGAGTCCGTGCTGTGCATCGTGATACCAGGTGTCGCAGCCGGCATAGCCGGGCAACGTGCCGGCATAGAGCCGGGCGAACATGTCGAAAGCCCGATCCACCGGCATCAATGACGTGCCGGGATACAGCCGCGCGAGTATGGAGTTGACTGCCTTGCGGACATCCGCAACATGCGAAATCCGCACGCTGTTGGTGACATCGTAGTGATTGCGCCGTCGCATCGTCATGGGTTCCTGGCTGGACCATCCGTGTGCATGGGCCATCATAAACCCGCGTTTTACGGCGTACAAAGTCCGCGCCAGAACTGTGACGAAAGTCTCAGTTTTGCAGGTTGAAGGTCGCCAACAGCGGCGCATGGTCGGAAGGCCGTTCCAGCTTGCGCGGCGCGGTGTCGACCTCGCAGCGCACACAGCGCGTCGCCAGCGCATCCGAGGCCAGCACATGGTCGATGCGCAAGCCGAGGTTACGGCGGAATCCGGCCTGGCGGTAATCCCACCAGGTGAAGGTCTTTTCCGGTTGCGGGAACAGGCGGAAACTGTCTTTCATGCCCAGCGCCAGCAGGCGCTGGAAGGCTTCGCGCTCCGGCGGGCTGCAGAGGATTTTGCCTTCCCACAGCGCCGGATCGTGAGTGTCTTCCGCCGCCGGCGCGATGTTGAAATCGCCCAGCAACGCCAGCCGCGGGTGCGCCGCGAGTTCCGCCGCGAGATAGTCCTGCAACGCCGCCAGCCAGCGCAGCTTGTAGGCGTACTTTTCCGTGCCCAGGTCCTGGCCATTGACGACGTAGACGTCGACCACGCGCACGCCATTGACGGTCGCCGCGATCACGCGCTTCTGCTCGTCGGCGAAACCCGGAATGTCGCGGCTGACTTCGGTGATCGGATGGCGCGACAGAAGCGCGACGCCGTTATAAGTCTTCTGGCCGTTGCACACCGCGTGGTAGCCCGCCGCTTCCAGTTCCGCGCGAGGAAACAGGTCGTCGGTCAGCTTGAGTTCCTGCACGCCCAGCACGTCCGGCTGCGTAGCGGCGAGCCAGTCCAGCAAGTGCGGCAGCCGCACGCGCAGCGAGTTCACATTCCAGGTGGCGATTTTCATCAGGTTTTTCTTGCGGGTTGCGGCGCACTCACCGCCACGTCCTTGAGCGCCTCATCCGGCAGGACGTAAGAGCTGCCGATCAGCGGATCGCCCGGCGCCAGGATTTCCGGGAACCGCAGGTTCTGCAACACCTGCACCGCGAAGACCTCCTGCACGCTGGCCTGGAAACGCAGGTAGCCCAGAATCTGCCGGGTTTCGATGTTCACCACCCACACGCCGCTGTTGCGTTCCTTGGCGCGTTCGGTGATCGGGATGCCGCTGAACACCGCGGTTTCGCGCACCTGCGACAGGCCGATGAACGCCAGCGGCCCGAAGAAATCCAGCCCGCGAGTAAAGCCGGGCAATTCGACGATGGTCTCGCGCTTGCCGCTGGCGTAATCCACCTGCGCCAAACTGCCCTTGCCCGATTCCAGCACCCACAGCCGGCCTGCGTGCCAGCGCGGCGAATGCGGCATCGACAGCCCGTGGCACAGCGTTCTGCCGGTTTCGAGATCGATCAGCACGCCGCCGTCCGCCTTGTGCTCGCGCCAGCCTTGCGGCTGATCGGATTCGCCGAGGGCGGTGACGTAGCGCGGCACGCCGTTGAGCATGCCCAGGCCGTTGAGGTGGCAGCGGTCTTCCGGCGCCAGCGCCTTCACTGACTTCGGTCGCCAGCGCGGCACAAAGCTGTTGTTGCCATCCAGCGTGCACAGGCAGGAAAAGCGCGTGTTGATGAACCACAACTCGCCCTGCCTGCCGAAAGCCATCTCGTGAATATCGATGTCGCCGGTGACCCGGCCGAAGCGCGGCACATAGCAGGCGTCGTGTTTGCCCTTGGGCTCCAGCTTGGCGCACACCGCCGGCACATTGCGGTACTCGATGATTTCCTGCGCGGTGCCGATCACCAGGCGCGAACGGTCCGCCGCCAAGCCCATCGGTTTGCTGAACGGCCGGAAATGCGTGTTGAGCGCGCCGCCGTCGTTTCGCACCACGATCAGCTTGCCGGCCTGGTAAGTGGTGACCAGCAGCGAGATGCCCAACTGTTCCAAGAGGCCCGGCAGGTTGCCGGTGTGCTCGCTGGCCAGTGCCTCCGGCGTATCCGCCGCCACGGCGGGCGCCTCCGGTGAGGGTTCGGGCAGGTCGCCGTCGGTGCTGGTCATGCGGTGTTCCGGGATCAAAATCAGCCGCAACTATAACCGGGCGGGGCAGGGTTGCAGGCGTTCACGGCAGTCCAGCTAAAAGTATGATAGAAAACGCAGGCCCGGACGGATTCCCGTCTCGGCAGTTCAGACTTTCGCGTCCAAAACCGGGGGAAGGGGGATACACCAAATGAGTACACGAATCGCGGCCGTCAATCCGCCGGCTGACCAGGCACTACTGATCCGCCGTATCGTCGCGCGCCACGCGCCGGTGTCGGCGATTGCCTCGCTGTGCACCCTGGGCCTGCTGCTGGGTCCGAATGTCGCAGCAGCGAGCACTCCCCTCAACCTCACGGTCAACAGCACTGGCGACTTTCTGGGTATAGCGGGAGTCTGCACGCTGCGCAGCGCGATCCTGGCGGTCAATGCCGGCGTCGCCTCTGCGCAATGCCCCACGTCGGGCTCGGTCGCCAGCAATACCATCACCATTCCGTCCAGTGTGACCGGCACCATCACCCTGAATAGTGCCCTCCCGACAATCACCGCCGCGGTCACCCTTAACGGCCCCGGCGCCAGTTCTTTGTCCATCAGCGGCAACAACAGGTCGCAAATCTTCTACATCGGCCAGAATGCCGACACCACGATCTCTGGCCTGACGCTGACCAACGGCGGCGGTAGCAATGGCGGTGCGATTTATAGTTATTCCAACCTGTCCCTGAACAACTGCATAGTGACTGGAAGTGCCGCCCACAACGGCGGCGGGGTGTTTGTGCAGGGGATTAGCGGGAGCGCCGTCAACACGCTGACCCTGACCAACAGCACGGTTTCCAATAATACGGCCAGCAATGACGCTGGCGGGCTGGATGTGTTCGGCAGCCTGATCCTGACCAACAGCAGGGTGTCAGGGAATACGGCCACCAGCGGCCGCGGCGGCGGTATTCGAGTGCTTCTTGGCAACGCGACACTGACCGACAGTACCCTGTCCGGGAATACGACGGCTGCCCTGGGTGGCGGACTGTATGTTGAGTTTGGGAATCTTACGATGACCGACAGTACGGTGTCCGGCAATACCGCACATACGTACGGCGGCGGACTGGCTCTGGTAAGTAGGGGTAGTAGCACGTTCACTGTGAGCAACAGTACGGTGTCCGGCAATACCGCACGCTTTAACCGTGGTGGCGGACTGTTCGTGGCTAACGGCACACTCGCGATGAGCGGCAGCACGGTGTCCGGCAATACCGGTGTTTACGGCGGCGGCGGGCTATATTTAAAACAGGCCAACGCCACTCTGACCAACAGTACCGTGTCGGGCAATTACGGGGTCCAATACGGCGGTGGGCTGGCGTTTAACGCGGGCAGTGGCCATACGACTGTGACCCTGACCAACAGCACAGTGGCCAACAACACCGCCAGCGTGGGCGGCGATGGCGTCGCCGGCAATCAGGGAACGGGCAGCGCCGTCCTCAACGCGACCAACAGCATCATTACCGGCGCCGCCCACAACGCCTGCAATACCAGTCCGATCACGAGCGGTTCCAATAACCTGATTACCGACACCACTTGCGGCACCAAGACGCTGGTGAACAACTCCGCCACGACGCTGGGTGCGCTGAATCTCGGCCCGCTGGGCAACAACGGTGGTCCGACCCAGACCATTGCCCTGCTGCCGGGCAGCGTCGCCATCGATGCCGGCACCTCCAACGGCGCGCCCGCCACCGACCAGCGCGGCGCGCTGCGGCCGCAGGGTGCTGGCTTCGACATCGGCGCTTACGAGCTGGGCATGCTGCCGCCCGCCAGCTTCATCGACGCCAGCGGCAACCGAGTGACAATCACCACCGATGTCGGCGCCATCACCAACGCCAAACTGGTTCCGCAGCCGGCCAATGCCCCCGCCAATACATTTTCCTATGACAACGGTTTCTTCAGCTTCAAGGTCGTCGGCGTGGGTCCTGGTGGCACCGCCCATGTCACCGTGACCCTGGCTCCCGGTTTCGCGCCCGCCGCCTATCTCAAGTGCAATCCGGTCAGCGCCTGTATCAATACGGGCGCCATCTATTCGATCAACCAGAACGTCATCACGCTGACGCTCACCGATGGCGGCCTCGGCGACGACGACGGCGTTGCCGATGGCACCATCACCGATCCCGGCGCCCCGGCCTACAGCCCGCACGACCACGGCGGTGGCGGGACAGGCGGGTCATCCAGTGCCTCGGCGCCGAGCGGCGGTGGTGCGCTGGATCTGCTGGGCCTGTCCGGCCTGCTGGGACTGTTCGGACTCGGCAAGAAACTGCGGCGCGGTCGCAAGTCCTAAGTAGTAACACTCTGAATAAACCCTCTCCCCCGACCGGGGGAGAGGGTTTTGTCGTTTCAGCGGCCCTACCCGGCGCTGCGCGTCCGCCCCTCACCCTAGCCCTCTCCCCGCTTGCGGGGAGAGGGGAGGGCAAGATCAAGTCGCCTGAGTCAGTCCGCTCTGGCGCAGCAGCGGTTCGATGCTCGGCTTGCGGCCGCGGAACTCGATGAACAGGGCCATCGCTTCGCGCGAGCCGCCCTGCGCAAGAACGGTGTCGCGAAAGCGCGTGCCGGTCTCAGGCGCGAAATCGCTTTCCTCAAACGCAGCGTAAGCATCGGCGGACAGCACTTCGGCCCACTTGTAGCTGTAGTAGCCCGCCGCGTAGCCGCCGGCGAAGATGTGCGAGAAGCTCCACGGCATGCGGCTCCAGGCCGGCGGCTTGATCACTGCGACTTCTTCGCGGACGCTGTGCAGGACTTCGAGAACTCCCTCACCCGGCGCTTCGCGCCGACCTCTCCCGGAGGAAGAGGCAAGCAGTTCTCCCTCTCCCTTCGGCGAAGTCCCCGAACTCGGGGAGAGAGGGTTGGGGTGAGGGAGTTGTGCGTAATCGCGATGCAGCCGCAGGTCGAACAGCGCGAACTCGACCTGGCGCAGCGTCGCCAGTGCGGCGTGGAAGGTGCGCGAGGCGCGCAGTTTGGCGGTCTGCTCATCCGGCAATGACGCGCCGGTCTGCCAGTGGCGCGCGAACGTGCGCAGCGTTGCCGGGTCGTAGCACCAGTTCTCCATGAACTGGCTCGGCAATTCCACCGCGTCCCAGGCAACGCCGCGGATGCCGGAGACGGCGGCTTCGTCGACGCGCGTCAGCAGATGGTGCAGGCCGTGGCCGAATTCGTGGAACAGCGTCAGAACTTCGTCGTGCGTCAGCAGCGCGGGTTTTCCCGACAAGGGCGGTGTGAAATTGCAGGTGAGATAGGCGACCGGTTTTTGCAGGCCCTGCGGTGTGCGGCGGCGCACCAGGCATTCGTCCATCCACGCGCCGCCGCGCTTGTCGTCGCGCGCGTAAGGGTCGAGATAGAACAGCGCGAAGGTTTCGCCCTGCGCGTTCTTTACTGTGTAGGTGGTGACATCCTTGTGCCAGCAGGCGATACCCTCGGCGGTTTCGATGCGCACGCCGTAGAGTTTCTGCACCAGATCGAACATGCCGCGGATCACCTGCGGCGCGGGGAAGTAGGGGCGCAGTTCTTCCTCCGACAGGCCGAGCTTTTTCTCCCTGAGCTTTTCGGCGTAGTACGCCGAATCCCAAGGCTGGAAATCGGGCAGGCCGTCCAGTTCGTGCGCGAAGTTTTTCAGTTCGTCCAGTTCGCGCTGCGCACCGGGCCGTGCGCGTCGCGCGAGATCGAGCAGGAACTGTTCGACCTCGTCCGGCGACTCCGCCATCTTGGTGGCGAGCGAGAGTTCGGCAAAATTGGCGAAGCCGAGCAGGCGCGCTTCCTCATGGCGCAGCGCGAGTATCTCGGTCATCAGTGCACTGTTGTCGTGCTGACCGGCGAGCGGCCCTTGATCCGACGCGCGCGTGGCGTAGGCGGTGTACAACTCCTGGCGCAGTCCGCGATTGCTGGTGTAGGTGACGACGGCGTCGTAGCTGGGGAAGTCGAGCGTCAACAGCCAGCCGTCGAGGTTCTTGGCCTGCGCCTTGGCGCGCGCCGCCTGTTTCGCCTCCGCGGTCATGCCGGCGAGCAGCGCTTCGTCCGCGACGGTTTTGCTCCAGGCCTGGATGCTGTCCATGATGTTTTCTTCGAACCTGGTCTGCAACTCGGACAGGCGCAGCGAGATTTCCTTGTAGCGGTTCTTTTCCTTTTCCGGCAGCGCGATGCCGGAGAGTTTGAAGTCACGCAGCGCGTCGTTCACGACCTTTTTGCGCGATGCCGAAAAATCCTTGAACGCCGGGCTGTCCGCCAGCGATTTGTAAGCGCGGTACAGCGGCTCGGACTGCGACAATTCAAGGCCGTACTCGGTGAGCTTGGGCAGGCCGGCGTTGAACGCCTTGCGCCAGTCGGCGGTGCTCGTCACGCCGAACAGGTGCTGCACCGGGCCCCAGCAGCGCGACACGCGGTCGCCCATTTCCTCCAGCGGTTCGATCAGGCTGTCCCAGGTCGGCGCAGCGTTGTCGGCGAGCAGCGTTGCGAGTTCCGCACGGTTTTGCGCCAGCACCGCGTCCAGCGCCGGCTCAGCGTATTCGGGCGCGATGCGGTCGAAGGCGGGCAGGGTGTCCGGCAGGGTGTGCAGCAGCGGGTTTTGCATGGAGGCGTATGGCGGAGCAAAAAGCGGAAGCGCATTTTACGCGCGGCGCATCACCCGCTGTGAGTGGTGACAATACCAGCATTGTTTTATAATATTAAGTGATATAATTTTTAGTAAATATTTACTAACAAATATCGATGCTGCCAGCTTGTCAGCGGGTGGCGCTATTTCTTAATCCGTTGGCACAATCCATCAATCCGCCGGCGGACTCGCGAATGGATAATGTCAGCGGAATCGCGGGCAGTGCGTTATTGGGTTTATCCGAGAACGAGGAGAGAATTTCATGGGATCGATCAAGCGTTGGGCCGTGCCGGCAGTCGTGGCAGGTTTTTTCGTGCTTGCGCTGGCGGCCTGCAGTGGCGGCGGCTCAGGCACTACGTCGGCCGCTTCCAGCAGCAGCGGCGGCAACACGAGTTCAAGTTCCAGCTCCAGTTCCGGTGCTTCGGGTTCTTCGGGATCGTCGAGCAGCGGTGGTGCCACGAGCTCCAGTTCCAGTTCCGGTGCTTCGGGTTCTTCGGGATCGTCGAGCAGCGGCAGCTCGAGCAGCTCTGGCAGTTCAAGCAGCTCCGGTTCATCGAGCAGCGGCGGTACCACCGACTCGACGGCCGCGATCAAGGTGTTGTCCAATCGCGCCGACCTGATCAACGGCGGCGACGCGCTGGTCGAGGTCGATCCACCGTCAGGCACCAACGTCTCGGCGTTGCAGGTCAGTCTCAACGGCCAGGATGTCACCAAGCAGTTCGGCACCGGTGCCGGCGGGCAGTTCATGGGCCTGGTGACGGGTCTGGTCCTCGGCAACAACACCCTGACCGCGCAGGCGCCGGGCGCGGCGGCGGCCAGCGTCACCATCGTCAACCATCCGCAGGGCGGACCGATTCTGTCCGGGCCGCAGTTGCAGCCCTGGGCCTGTCAGAAGGGGGCGACGGACAAGCAGTGCAACCAGCCGCCGAGCTATTCCTACGTCTACCTCTCGAACAACCCGCTCATGCAGGGTTTCCAGGCCTACGATCCCGCCAATCCGGCGACCGACGTGGCCAGCACCACCACCGACAACGGCGTGACGGTGCCGTTCATCGTGCGCATCGAGACCGGCTACCAGGACCGCGACCAGTACCAGATCGCCGCGTTGTTCCAGCCCGGCAAACCATGGACGGCGCTGTCGCCGCAGACGCAGTTCAACCACAAGCTGGTGATCACCCACGGCGTCAGCTGCGGCGTGGATCACAACACCGGCACCGCGCCCAGTGTCATCAGCTATGCTCCGGCGGATCTGGTCAGTATCGCCGGCGGCAGCCTGCCGGTGACGCCGCCTACTGCAGTGATCGCCGACAGTGTGCAGTACGCACTCGGCAAGGGTTTCATCATCATGTCCACCGCGCTCGACTACAGCGGCCACAACTGCAATCTGCCGCTGCAGGCGGAATCGCTGATGATGGCCAAGGAACACCTGATCGAGCAATACGGCACCCTGCGCTACAGCATCGGCACCGGCTGCTCCGGCGGCTCGCTGGCACAGCAGTGGATTGCCAACGCCTACCCGGGCATCTATCAGGGCATCCTGCCGACCTGCTCGTTCCCGGATGCCTGGAGTATCGCCACGCAGTTTGCCGACTATCATCTGCTGATGGCTTACTTCCAGAAGGCCACCAATCGAGGGGTGGTCTGGTTACCGACGCAAGAGTCGGATGTTGAAGGGCACGTGCGG
>JBOICK010000027.1:0-12938 GCA_050739895.1 Stenotrophobium sp. | reverse complement strand
GGCCTGCACCGCCGCCCGTTGCTGCGGATCCAGTTCGCCGGTGGGCTTGCCGTATTGCTTGCCGGAAATTGCCAAGGCGGCGTCTTCGCCGAGACGATGCAGCGCCTCGGCGGAGTAATCCGGCCCGAGGTACGCGCCATGCCCCCAGATGCTGCCGTTGTCCATCAGGCCGTACTTGAGAAACACCGCTTGGCCGTCGCCGATGTCCTTGCTGGTGAACAGCAACGCACCGTCGGCACCCACGACCTGTTCAGGTATCGGCGGCGCATTGCGATAGGCCAGCAGGGTGACCGTACCCAAAATTGCGAAGCCCAGCACCATCACGATCAATACCGTGCGCAACCACCAGGGCGACAACTCAGGCTCGTCCGATTCCACCGATTCGACTGCTTTTCTCATGCCATTTCCCCGGATAAATCATAGCCTCCGAACTTTTTGCAGTATCCTCGCTGGAGCCGTAACCGCGTCTGTACGATATCAAACAGACATTAGATGCGCTCATGGAGCAGCGATGGCCAGTGAATGGATGCAGCGTCTCGGATTGCGTTACCCCGTCGTACAGGCCGGCATGGGCGGCGGCGTCGCGGATTCGGGATTAGCCGGCGCGGTCAGCCTTGCCGGTGGCCTCGGCACGCTGGGCATTTCAGCGCCCGCGCATTTTCTCGAAGAGCTGCGCAATACCCGCAAGCTCTGCGGCGATCGGCCGTTCGCCGCCAACCTGCTGATGCCGTTCCTGCGCAGCGCTCATGTCGAAGCCTGCATCGCTGAAAAACCGGCCGTGGTCGTGCTGTTTCTGGGTTATGACGCCGCCCTCGTCCGGCGCCTGCACGACGCCGGCATCGTCGTCTGGCAGCAGGTCGGCGATGCCGCGCAGGCCACGCGCGCACTGGCTAACGGCGCCGACGGCGTGATCGCGCAAGGCGTCGAAGCCGGCGGACATCTCTCCGGCGAAATACCGCTGGCTGAACTGCTGCGCGAACTGCGCCCACTGATCGACCCGCATCACGCATTGCTGGCCGCGGGCGGCATTCACGACGCAGCCACTGCGCGCAACGCCTGCGCGCTGGGCGCGGATGGCGTGGTGGCGGGCACGCGTTTTCTGCTGACGCCGGAAAGCGCCGCACATCCGCAGTACAAGGACCGGCTGCTGGCTGCCGAACAAACTTTGCGCACCAAACTATTCGGCCTAAGCTGGCCGGCCTATCACCGGGTCGCCGTCAACGCCGCCACCGCACGCTGGGCGCATCCACGCGCCGACGGCCCGGCTTGGGCGCAGGCGATAGACGCAGCCTGCGGCCCGCTGCGCCGAGTCTTGCCGCTGGATGCCGCCGCCTTTTTCATCGGGATGCAGCGGTTGGCACTGCCGCTGTATTCGCCATTCCCGCTGACCCGCGAGATGAATCCGCGACGGATCGACACCACGCCGCTGTATGCCGGTGAGTGCGTGCGCGAGATCAAGAGCCTGCGCACCAGCGCCGAAGTGGTGGCGGAGCTGGCCAGCGGCTGCGCCTGAATCAAAAGCCGTGACTGCCCGCCGCCGCGCCCGCGATGATCGCCAGCGCGACGGCCAGCATCAACACATGAAACAAGTGCATGCGCCGCCAGCCTTGCGCCGGATTCTTCGCAATCGACATCATGTGCCTGAGCACGCCGGTCGGCTCCAGCACGAACAGCAGGATCATGAAGAGCGCCCAGAACGCAATCATCGCGTCCAGCCACCAGTACGCCGTGTTGCCCAACCAGTGCCACGCGGCCAGACGCCACAACAGATAGCCGCCGGATGCGCCGGTGATCAGTACGGCGATGCGTGCCTGTGGCGCAAAGCGATGTTCAATCTGCTGAAAGCTTTGCATCGGATCACCGCCTAAACCCGCGCGCACGGCTGGCAGAAATACCGTGGCGACAAACGCCAGCCCGCCGATCCACCAGAGCACGGCGAGCAGATGGATGGCGATGGCAATACCCGGATCGGACATACAGGTCTCCTGCAAAACGTTTATCGGTTCGTCGTCGTCCGCATGCCGGTCCAGTTGGCGGCCGCGGTGAGCAGGAATCCGCCGATCAGCGCACCGGCGAATCCGAACAATACTTCGTGGCCGTGCCATAACAGCGGCGATAGCGCCGTCACGGGCAGCCAACCCATGTGCAGGAACGCACCCCAGATCAGCATGCCGAGGCTGGCGAAGCCGGCAGCCCCCAGGAACGAGGGGCGGAAAGGATGAATTTGCGGGAATGTCGTCACGATGGGGTTCCGTGTGCCTGGGCTGAGGCGGCGCGGCAACCGTGGCAGCGGTGCTTTCAGACTGCCACAGTTGCGCCCGCCGGACCTTGACCGGGATCAAGCGGCGCGGCCACATCGCCGACAGCGGCCTGCTCCGCCAGCAGCAGCACATCGATAGTCGCTGCCGCCCGTACCTCGTCGCTGTTGATGCGCTGGTTGACCTCGTCGACGATCTCGTCGCGCACCGCCGGCTCGATGATGTTGAGCTTGTCGAGCAGGCCGCCGGAGCGGTCGTGAGGGTCGACCTTGAGGTCAATGTCGTCGCGGTTGATGGCAGCGGTTTCCAGCTTGATGATGACCGGCTCGTAGGTCTTGACGACGGATTGCAAACGGATCGTGACCCACAGCGTGAAGCGCAGGCTGACGCCGACGATTTTCACTGCCAGCGCGAGGCGACCCTTGATGTGTATGCGCAGTACCAGGTCCGGCTGGCGCTCCGCGACCGGCTCTGCCTCAACACTCTCCAGGTGAAACACATAGTTGCCGACCAGCATCTCGCCGCCCTTGTGCACCGAGCCTTCGGTCGGCTTGGCCAGCAGCGCCATCAGTTCGCGGCTGATGCGTGCGGGACTCACCGCCTGCTGGATCAGTTGGCGTCCAAACTGTTCGTAACTGATTTGCGTCATGACGATGGATTCCTGTTCTTTACTTGTGCGTGCAGGGTTTGCAGCCGGCGCTTGCGCAGTTCCTCGCCGACCGCAGGCCCGCTGAAACCGTCGGCGACGACCGCGCCGGCCTGCACCGAGTTGGCGGTGGCGGCAGCGTCGCGCAGCAACTGCAACGGCGCGTAGTCGCGATTCTCGAAGCCACTGCGCCCGCGCACATCGCACAGGCAGGCGTCGAGCGCCTGCTCGAAAATTTTCGGCTGGCGCAGCGCCTGCATGCGCTCCAGCAACTCCAGCAAGGTCGTGGGCCGCAGTTCGGCGGCGCGATGTACGTTGAGATGATCGCGGGTAACAATCAGCGCAAGGTCGCGGCAATCGTTGGGCACGCGCAGCCGTTCGCAGAACTGTTTCACCAGCGGCAATCCGCGCATTTCGTGCATGCGGTGACTCGGCCATTCGCTGGGCGGCGTCGCCGCCTTGCCGAGATCGTGCAACAGCGCGGCGACACGCACCGTCAGCGGCGCGTTCATGCGCGCGGCGATGTCGACACTCATGAGGGTGTGGATGCCCGCGTCGATTTCCGGATGGTACAGCTCGGGCTGCGGCACGCCGAACAGGGCATCGAGCTCCGGCATCACCCGCGCCAGCGCACCACACCCGCGCAAGGTGTGGAAAAACACGCTGGGCGTGTCGTGCATCAGTGCTCGCGCAGTCTCCTTCCACACCCGCTCCGGCACCAGCGCATCCGCTTCTCCCGACATGACCATGCGGCGCATCAGGTCCATCGTTTCATCGGCGACGCGAAAACCCAGCGGCGCGAAGCGCGTGTGAAAGCGCGCGACACGCAGGATGCGCACCGGGTCTTCGGCGAATGCCGGTGAGACATGCCGCAGGATTTTCGCGGCGAGATCGCGACGGCCGCCTTGTGGATCGATGAATGTGCCGGCTTCGTCCTGCGCGATGGCGTTGACGGTCAGATCACGGCGCACCAGGTCTTCTTCCAGCGTCACCTCCGGCCCGGTGTGGAACGCAAAGCCGTGATAGCCACGCGCGGTCTTGCGCTCGGTGCGCGCCAGCGCGTATTCCTCCTGGGTCTGTGGATGCAGGAACACCGGGAAATCCTTGCCCACCGGACGGTAGCCGTCCGCAACCATCTGCTCGGGCGTGGCGCCCACCACTACCCAGTCTTTCTCGCGCACCGGCAGACCCAGCAGGGCATCGCGGACAGCGCCCCCGACAAGATAGATTTTCATGGGCCGGATTTGGTCACCGGCTGCAGCAGCGCGGACAGATCCTGCGGCTTGCCGGTCTCGCGCCAGCCGAACACGCTGACATGCCAGAGGATGCGCTGGATGTAGCTGCGCGTCTCGTTATACGGAATGTTCTCGATCCAGATGTCGGCGTCCTGCGGACTGTCGGGCAGCCAGCGCGCGACGGCTCCGGGGCCGGCGTTGTAAGCGCCCAGCGCGAGGATGTAGCTACCCTGGTAACGGCTGCGCAGCTCGCTCAGATAGGCCGCGCCCAGCGGCACGTTGATCGCCGGATTGAACAGGTCGTCGATGGTGGGCTGCGGTTGTTTCCAGCGCCGCGCGACTTCACGTGCGGTGGGCAGCAACAATTGCAACAGGCCGTAGGCATTGGCACGCGACACCGCCTGCGGGTTGTAAAGGCTCTCCTGCCGCAGCACGGCGTAAATCCATGCCGACGGCAGGCCGCTGAGGCTGGAGGCCGCGTTCACCGCCGGATCGAACGGCAACGGATAGGTGACTTCGAAGTCGTCAAAGGCCTTTGCGCCCGCCAGCGTCGTGATCGCCTGCTCCGGCCACCCCCAATCAGCAGCCATCAGGCCCGCCTGCAGGCGCACTTCGCGCGGCTGGCCGTTCAGCGCCATGCGCCACTCCGCCGAGGCCCAATCGTCCTGATCGACCCGATGCAGCTCGTGCGCACGAATCAGGTTGGCGTTGGTCGACAGGTTCTTCCAGATCGCGCCGTCCGGCGCCAGCGGATCAGGATGCGGTGCGTAGGGTCGATGCAGGCGCCAGGCCGCGAGTGCCGGGAAAATGCCATTTCGCTGGCTCAGCGACTCGAACAATTTTCGCGCCTGCACGCGGCCGGCCTTGTGCTGATCAAGCGTGCGCGCATTCCAGTAAATCCAGCGATCCTGATCGCGCAGGGACTTGGGCATGCCCGCGATCCATGACTGCGCCAGCCGCCACTGCCCGGCCCAGAGCGCGGCGCGAGCACGCCATTCGAACACGCTGTCGTCTGCCAGCCGTGTGGGCACCTTGCGAAAATAGCCCAGCGCCTCGGGCCTGCGACTGAGGCCCAGACCGACGGCGAGCGCGGCAGTGAACGGCACGGCATCATCGTCACGCAGATGCCGCGCTTTCAGCAGCGGCGCATAGAGTGCGATCGCCGCGTCCGGGTTGGTGCGCGCGAGCTTGGTGTAGGCCGCCAGCAACGCCTCGGCCGCAGCGGGTTCTTGCGGATTTTTGACTAGCCGCGTCAGCTCATCCTGCGGCGCACGCAGCAGCGCCGCCCAGCGCAACAGCGGCGCGGCGGTTTCGGCCGGTAGCGACTGCGCCAGAAATGCAGCCAGCTCGGCATTGCCGCCGTCCAGCGCCAGTTGTGCGCGCTGTGCGCGCAACTGCGGCGTCAGCCAGTTCTGCTGGTCGATCCAATCGAATGCGGGCGTGCAGGTCTGCGGCAGGGTCTTGCCGGTCATCCATAGCTTGAGCGCGTCGTCACGCAGTGCCGGATCCGGGCCGGTCCTGATGCGCGCCAGCAACTGCTGGCAGCGCAGGTCCGGATCACTGGCGTCGGCGCTGTACGCCTTGACGAACTCTGGCCAGGCCTGGCGCTGCGCGAGATTCTGCAACCACGCCCGGCGCAGTTCGCGCGCCACCGGCAAGACCGGATACTGGTCGAGCCAGACCTGCACTGCGGCGTCGGTGGCCGCACCCGGCGCTGACTTCAGCTGCTGCTGCAACCGCGCTTCCAGGAGATAGGGATAGAGCACATAAGCCCGCAAAGCGGCAGAATCGGGCTGCGTCGCTTCTCCTGCGGTAGCGCGTACCAGCGCTGCGTGGAATTCGGCGCGCAGCGTCGCCGGATCGGCCGTGCCGGCAAATGCAGGCAGCACGCCCAGCAGGATCGCCAGCACGACAAAACGCGGCAGCATTGAAATCAGAGGCGAACGGAATTTGCGCATACCTGCATTGTAGAGGGGCTGTGGGACAGCTTGCGATCTTTACTCCGGCTTCCCGCAGGCTCTAGTCCTTGTGGATGTAAAAGATGCGGGCCGGATGCCCTTATAATCCGCGCCTCGAATTGTCTGCCGGACCCGTCATGACCCATCTTGTAAATCCCCACGGCGGCGGTGCGCTCAAGCCGCTGCTGCTCGAAGGCGCGGCCCGCACCGCCGAACTGCAACGCGCAGCCAGCCTGCCGCGCGTCAATGTCAGCTCGCGCGAAGCCGGCGACATCATCATGCTCGGCATCGGCGGCTTCACTCCGCTGAGCGGCTTCATGAGCAAGGCCGACTGGCAGGGCGTGTGCGACCACATGAAGACCGCCAGCGGTCTGTTCTGGCCGATCCCAATCACCTTATCGACGGACAAGGCAACCGCCGACGGACTCAAGATCGGTGGCGACGTCGCGCTGTTCGACGTCGAGCGCAACGAAATCCTCGCGACGATGACCGTCACCGAGAAATACGGCATCGACAAGGCGCACGAGTGCCAGCAGATTTTCCGCACCACCGACGCCGCGCATCCCGGCGTGAAGATGGTGACGGAACAGGGCGAGGTGAATCTCGCCGGTCCGGTGAAGGTGTTGAGCCAGGGCGAGTTCCCGACGCAGTACGGCGAGATGTTCATGACGCCGGCTCAGACCCGTGCCGAGTTCAAGAAGCGCGGCTGGAAAAAAGTCGCCGCGTTCCAGACCCGCAACCCGATGCACCGTTCGCACGAGTACCTGGCCAAGGTCGCGGTCGAAGTCTGCGACGGCGTGATGGTGCATTCGCTGCTCGGCAAGCTCAAGCCCGGCGACATTCCCGCCGAAGTGCGCCAGGAAGCGATCGCTCAGCTGATCGAAAAATATTTCGTCAAGAACACCGTGATCCAGTCCGGCTATCCGCTGGACATGCGCTACGCCGGCCCGCGCGAGGCGCTGCTGCACGCGCTGTTCCGCCAGAACTACGGCTGCGCCTGGCTCGTCGTTGGCCGCGACCACGCCGGCGTCGGCGATTACTACGGCCCGTTCGACGCGCAGCACATCTTCGACGAGATTCCGGCGGATGCGCTGGAAACAAAACCGCTGAAAATCGACTGGACCTTTTACTGCGCGGCCTGCGAAGGCATGGCCTCGGCCAAGACCTGCCCGCACGACGCCGAGCACCGCCTGCTGCTGTCCGGCACCAAACTGCGCAAGCTGCTCAGCGAAGGCGACGAAGTCCCCGCCAATTTCTCGCGCCCGGAAGTGCTGGCGGTGCTGCGCAAGTATTACGAAGGGCTGGAAGAAGACCAGAAGGTCAAGATCGAACTCAAGGGCCATTCGGCCGCATCCGCCGTCAAGCACTGAGTTTCGGCGCATCAATAAAACGGCCCGCGATGCGGGCCGTTTTTGTCTGACCCGAGACACGGCGCGCCTTGCAAAATCGCCACCCGCTCTCGCGGATTCCCGTCTCAGGATGTTTTTAATTATTTACTGTTTATATAATAAATAAATAATAACAAACTTCGTGTGCATGAACCGAACAGCGGGTCTTACACCCGCAATCGAAACCGCGTTTAAGTCGAGTAGGCCGCACGCAGGCTGTCGACACGCTTGCGGTTGGCGCCGAGGTCGGAGTAGCCGAGGCGCGAGGACGAGCGCAGCTGGATCGCCTTGCCGTCGCAGTAAAACTCGACGTCATCGACGTAGCCCATCAGCGCGCTGCTGAATTCGGCGTAGAGATAATCGCCACGCGCTTCGACGATGCTGACGCGCGGCAGCGATTGCAGGATGCGTTTGAGTTTTTCCATCGCGCGGTCCGGCGCAGTGGCGAACGCGAGCGGCTCGACGTGATGCTTGCGGTCAGCCGGATCGGTCTGGCTGCTGACCCAGTTTGGCTTGGCGCTGGCGGGCGCGGAAAATTTTCCGCCGGCGACACCGAGCTGCTGCGGCCTGCGGCCGGTAAACTTGAACATGGCAATCTCCACGAAGAACCTGTGCCAGCGTAACGCCGTTCGGCCTTTCCCGGCTACCTGCGGCACGGACAGCAAGCGGTTGGTTTTACAAAGGCAAGATGTCGCAATAGCAGAAGCGCGGCGTCCGCATCACCCGCTCACCAGTCTTGCAGGCGACCGCCTGCCTGAAGATCGGCCCGGCATGGACGAACGAGTGATACTCGCCATGCTCGCCGCAGGGATCGACGCTCGCCGGAAGATCGCGCAGCAGGTCGTAATCGATTTCCCTGCCGGCAAATGATGCATCCAGGGCCTGCGTATCGACACAAGCCAGGATTGCCTTGAATCCAAGGCCGATGAAAGTCCTCACCAACTCCCCGGTGTCGCGCATCCAGATCGGGTAGAGCCCGGTCATCCCGACTTGCGCCAGACGCTGATCGCGATACTGTCTGAGGTCTTCGAGGAACAGGTCGCCGAAAGCAACCTTGGTGATGCCCCGGCCCTTGTAGTGGTCGAGCGCCTCCCGCATGCGCGCTTCGTAGCTCTCGTTGGAGCAATCCTGTGGAATCATGATCTTGTGCAGCGGGATTCCCAATATCTCGGACTGCCGATCCAGCAACTCGCGCCGCACGCCGTGCATACTGATGCGGTCGTAGCCCTCGGTGATCGTTGTCAACAGCGCCGCGATCTCATATTTCTGAGACGCCAGCAGGTGATAAGCGGCCATCGCGCTGTCCTTGCCGCCGCTCCAGGACAAAACCACTTTCTCCTTCTCTGCCCGCTTTCTCGGCGCCCGCTCTTTCTCGACATAAACAGGTGCGGTGGCCTGAACAGGCTTGCTGATGTCTTGCTGTTTTGTCGTCATGGAACCTCCGGAAACATGTCCGATTTCGCAACTTTCTTCGCTGATCGGTGAACGATCGCCCGCCGCGCTGCAATAACGCCGGACATGGATTTTATTATCGGTCCGGCCACAGGCGTGCCGGACATGAACGCATTCCGGCAATCCGCCGGGACAGCCGGCATCGCACAAGAGTAAATTTACGGCACTGTGTGGACCAATGTTGACGCCCCTGATGAAAAAGCTGTTCGGCTACATCCTCACTCCGGTTTTCCTGATCGTGTGGCTGTTGTTGCTCATTGTTTTCCATGCCATACAGGTGCTTGCACTGCGGGGACTGGGCCAGAACGCGCACCGGCGCACGGTGGAGTGGCTGAATTTTTTCCTGGTCCACGCGCTGTGGATACTCGGGACGCGGATTAGCGTGCGCTTCACCGAA
Organism: Stenotrophobium sp.; assembly: GCA_050739895.1. GTDB lineage: Bacteria > Pseudomonadota > Gammaproteobacteria > Nevskiales > Nevskiaceae > Stenotrophobium. Next base: position 3,604 of record JBOICK010000027.1, on the reverse strand, counting down.
CCACTGCCGGCAGGCCGCCCGATCATTTTCATTGCCAACCACCAGAACAAGCTCGATATCCCGGGCATCAGCTGGTACCTGCGCAAGCATTCCCCCATGTTCGTCTCCAAGATCGAACTGGCGCGCGGCATCCCCAGCGTTTCCTACAACCTCAGGCACAGCGGCGCGGCGCTGATCGATCGCGGTGACATCAGGCAGTCACTGAAAGAAATCGGCCGCCTCGGAAAGCTGGTTGAGGACACCCGCTGCTCGGCGGTGATTTTTCCTGAAGGGACGCGCTCGCTGACCGGCGAAATAGGTCCATTCCAGACCGGCGGCATCAAGACGCTGCTCAAGAAAGCGCCAAGTGCGCTGGTCGTCCCGGTTTATATCCACGACACCTGGAAATTGAACCGCTTCGGAAAATTCCCGATGGCGGTGGGCGAGCGCATCGGCTGGACCGTGCTGCCTGCCATCGAACCCGCCGGCAAGACCGCCGAGGAAACCGCGGCACTGGCCGAGAACAGCATCCGGCGAGCGCAGGCCATCAGCCTTCCTGCGCCATTTCCTTGGGTAAAAAGCTCGCGCCCTTGAGGTCGGTGGCGAGGATCGCCTCGCGCAGCACATTGATCGCCTCGCGGCGCGGGAAGGATTTGCGCCAGACCAGCGCGATGCGTCGTGCCGGCGCCGGCACGGTGAACGGCTGCCAGGCCAGCAGCCCGGTCTCGTCCGGGCGGTTCTCCACCGAAGTGCGCGGCACCACGGTGATGCCGAGACCGCTGACCACCATGTAGCGGATGGTTTCGAGGCTGCTGCCAGTGCGTGGCTGCGGACCATCGCCTTCCGCCGTCACGCATTTTGGGCAGGCTGAAATGACCTGCTCGCGGAAACAGTGTCCGGGCCCCAGCAACAGCAGGTTTTCTTCCGCTAGGCGTTTCGCCGGGATCTGCTTTTCGTGCGCCCAGCGATGTTCTTGCGGCATCAGCACGACGAAATCCTCATCGTACAGCGCCCAGGCATTGAAGCCGTGCAGGTCGACCGGCAGCGCGATGATTGCCACGTCCAGTTCATTATCGCGCAGCTGTTCAAGCAGCTTGGCGGTGAAGTTTTCCTCGATCACCAGCGGCATATGCGGCGTGCGCTTGCGCATCAGCGGCACGAGGCCGGGCAGCAGATAAGGGCCGACGGTGTAGATCGCGCCCAGGCGCAGCGGCCCGGCGAGTTCGTCGCGCCCTTCGCTGGCCATGTCCTCGACGCGGTTGGCCTCAACCAGCACGCGCCGCGCCTGCGCGATGATGCGCTCGCCCACCGGCGTCGGGCGCGCCTCTCCACGGTTGCGCTCGAACAGCATCACCCCGAGTTCGTCTTCAAGTTTCTTCACCGCGACCGACAACGTCGGCTGCGATACGAACGAGCGCTCGGCGGCACGCCCGAAGTGGCGGTCCTTGTCGAGATTTACCAGATAACGCAGTTCGGTAAGAGTCATAGGTCTGGGATTATGCACTGCCGTCCATGGCGCAGCTTCAACTGTATTTGAGAGCCCGGCCCGGCCATCCATGGCCGGGCGCTCGTCCGGGACGAAGCATGCTTCGTCTATTCCGGACTCACCCAATCGCGCGGCTTGAGAAATTTCTCCATCAACTCAGCCTCGCGACTGCCAGGCTCCGGCCGATAGTCGTAGCGCCAGCTCGCCAGTGGCGGCATCGACAGCAGGATCGACTCGGTGCGTCCGCCGGACTGCAGACCGAACAGCGTGCCGCGGTCCCACACCAGGTTGAATTCGACGTAACGGCCGCGGCGATACAACTGCCATTCGCGTTCGCGTTCGCCGTAGGGCGTGTCCTTGCGCCGCTGCACGATCGGCAGGTAGGCCGGGATGAAGTGGTCGCCGACGCTTTTCATCAGGCCGAACGCCTTATCGACCCCCCCCTCGCTCCAGTCATCGAAGAACAAGCCGCCGATGCCGCGCGGCTCGTTGCGATGCTTGAGCCAGAAATACTCGTCGCACCATTGCTTCAGCCGTGGATAAACCGCCTCGCCCTGCGGCTTGCACGCCAGTTGCGCGACCGCGTGCCAGTGGCGGCAATCGTCTTCGTAGCCGTAAAACGGCGTGAGGTCGAAGCCGCCACCGAACCACCACACCGGCGGCTCGCCGTCTTTCTCGGCAATGAAGAAACGCACATTGGCGTGAGCCGTCGGCACATGCGGATTGCGCGGATGAATCACCAGTGACAAGCCCATCGCGCGCCATTTTCGTCCCAGCAATTCCGGCCGGTGCGAAGTGGCGGAAGGCGGCAGCGCATTGCCCCGCACCTGGGAAAATGCGACGCCTGCGCGCTCGAACACGGCACCGTCGGCGAGGATGCGCGTGTCGCCACCGCCATCGCTCAGCGCAGAACCGGCGTTGGCCTCGGCCCGCGTCCACCGGTCACTCTGAAAGCGCGCACCACCGTCTGCCTGCTCGAAATCAGCGCAGAGATGATTCTGCAATCCGCTCAGATACGCTTCGACATGCGCCGCGTTCATGGCCGCAGGGTCTTGCCGGTTTGCAGATCGCGGATCGTGCTGGGCTGACTGCGGCCGCCGAGTGCACCGGTCAGCACTGCGTCGATTTCACTGCCAAAGCGCAGGCGCAGTTGCGTGATGGTCATCACCGGTGATTCGCCCGCGCGGTTGGCGCTGGTGGAGACGATGGCACCGCCATAGGCCGCACACAGGGCGGCGGCGACCGGGTGCGCGGTGACCCGCACCGCCACGGTCGAGTGTACGCCGCGCACCCACTCGGGCACGCGCTCCGATGCTGGCACCAGCCAGGTCGTCGGGCCGGGCCAGGAGCTCAGCGCCGGCACCAGCTGGTTGAAGGGAATTTCCGCGATCAACGGTTGCAATTGTGAATAATTTGCAGCGATCAGAATCAGGCCCTTGCGCCAGTCGCGCTGCTTGAGATGCAGCAGCCGTTCGCCGGCGTGGCGGTTCATCGGGTCGCAGCCCAGGCCCCACACCGCCTCGGTCGGATAGGCGATGACACCGCCGTCACGCAGGGCGTGGCAGGCGGCGCGGAGCTGCAGTGAAGTCGCCATCGTCGCTTACGCGCCGGCTTTCTTCCGCGCCGCAGTCTTCTTCGCCGGAGCTTTTCTGGCCGCGACTTTCTTTGCCGGAACCTTCTTCGCCGGCTTTGCTTTCGCCACGGCTTTATCCGCCTTTTCGGCGGATGCCGCCTTGGCTTTGGACTTGCGCACGGGTTTCTTGGCCGCTTCGGCCTCGGCCAGATACGCCTCGCACTCGAACACGCTCAGCGCCTCCGGCTCCTTGCCCCTGGGAATGCGCGCCTTGCGCGTGCCGTCGGTGATGTAGGGCCCGAAGCGGCCCTTGACGATGCGAATACCGGTGTCGTCGAAAATCTTGATGGTCGCGGCTTCCAGCGCCTCGGCCTTGAGACGGATCAGGTCCAGCGCGCGCGCCAGATCGACGGTGTAGGGATCGTCTTCCTTTTTCAGCGAGACGAAATTCTTGCCGTAGCGGATATACGGACCGAAGCGGCCGACGTTCGCCTCGACCTCGAAGCCGTCCGGCGTTTGCCCCAGCTTGCGCGGCAACTTGAACAGTTCCAGCGCCTGTTCGAGCG
>JBOICK010000026.1:0-10937 GCA_050739895.1 Stenotrophobium sp. | reverse complement strand
AGCCGGAACGCGCTCAAGCAAGGTAGGCGCATTGTCACCAGTTTAGCCGATTGGGAATTGCGCTCTAGCCGGAACCCGATGGAGCAACGATGCAAACCCAAGCCGAGTTTAGCCGATTGGGAATTGCGCTCTAGCCGGAACGCCTAGGTTTACCCCCGAAAAAAATGGGGGTAAACCTAGGCGTAGCGGACTAGCGTCCGCGTGAGCAAAAAGATTAATTCAGATTTATGGCTTTCCAACTTGGCTAATAACCGACTTCTTTCTGATGTCGTAGTGCCAGTACAGCTACGCAATCAGTGTCGATGCGGTATAACGCGACATAGCCGCTATCACCAAAGTCGATCAGCCACTCTCTGTAGTTTTCACCCAACTCTTCAGCCGGCCTGCCGATCTGCGGATAATCTCCAAGCACCTGAACGGCTTTCGTGATCTTAATTGCCGCACGTTTTGCCGCAGCGGGATTCCTGGCGTGCAAGAAAACTCGCAATCGCTCCAAATCACGAAGGGCTGCGGGTGCGAATTTTACTTGTGACATGCCGGCACGGCTGCCTCGTTTTCCTCTCCCCAAGTATCAAGCCATGCAATGACTTCATCACCGGTCAAATGTAGCCCGGTCTCCTGGTATTCGCGCCATGCCTTGATGCCGTCCTGCCGGAACGCTTCGCGCTTTTCCTCGCGGTCAACGTATTGGCGAATCGCATCAAGAATCATCCAGTGAGGCGTGCGTTGGCGAGCATCGGCAAGCCGCTGCATACGCTCCTTGGTGTCCTGGTCAATCTTGATGGTGGTCGGGCGAATCACGCTGGCAGTCATAAGGCCATTCTCGTGCGGGTGATATCTGGTAATACCTTATCACGGCCATCCACCCGTTTCATCTTTGTATCGCAGAAAACGCCCACTGCGCTACAGGGGCCGTCACTCAAACTGCGCCCTGTTTCTCCAAGGGCAATACCGGCGCTGGCACCAGCCACTGCAGCAGCAGTCGCGCACTCAGCGCGCAGGTGCACATGACCGCGGCCATCGGCAGCGCGGTGCCGTTGAACAGGACGCCAACGGCGGCGCCAGAGAGAGACGCGAGCACGAACTGCAAAGTGCCGAGCAACGCCGCAGCCATGCCGGCGCGGTCGCCGAAGGGCGCCATCGCACCGGCGGTGGAATTGGGGAAGGAAAATCCCAGGCTGCTCATGCCGCAGAACAGCGGCACGAGGATGCCGATGAATCCGCCTAGACCCGTCGCCGCTGTGATCAGCAGCGCCACGGCGCAGATGGCGTTGACGGTGAGCGCCATGCGCAGCACATGCTCGGCGCGGTAGCGACGCAGCATGAAGGAGTTGACCTGCGCGGCGGTGATCAGGCCAAAAGCATTGAGGCCGAACAGCCAGCCGAAGTGCGCGGGCGACACGCCGTAAACCTCGATGAAGACGAACGATGAAGCCGAGATGTACGCGAACATGCCGGACTGTGCGACGCCGCCGGCGAGCGCGTAGCCCATGAAGCGCCGATGACGCAGCAGTCGCAGATAGCCGCCCAGCACGCCGCGCAGACTGAGCGCGTCGGAGCGGCTGCGGCTGGTTTCCGGAATACCAATGGCGATGGAAGCGAGACAGATCAGGCTGTAGGCCACCATCACCAGGAAGATCGCGCGCCAGCCCAGTAGCAGGAAAATCTGTCCGCCGACCAGCGGCGCCATGATCGGCGCCACGCCCATGATCAACACCAGCGTAGAGAGGACGCGCGCCATCTCCTGCGGCGGAAAACAATCGCGCACCATCGCGCGCGTGATGACCATGCCGGCGCAGCCGCCCAGTGCCTGCAGGAAACGCAGCAGGATCAGGCTGTCCATGTCCGGCGCGTAGGCGCAGCCCAGCGACACCGCGCTGTACAGGCACAGCCCGAACAGCAGCGGTCGCCTGCGACCAAAGCGGTCGGAGACTGGCCCGTAGATCATCTGGCCAATGGCGAGGCCGATGAAATAAGCCGACAGCGTCAACTGCGTCGCCGAAGTATCCGAGCCGAAATGCGCCTGCAGCGCCGGCAGACTCGGCAGGTACATGTCGATCGACAGCGGGCCGATGGCGATGATCGCCGCCAGCGTGAACACCAGGCGGCGCACGCTGACGTTCGGTGGCAGCAGACTCAATCCAGCCGCATCACTGTCCGTCGCGCTCATACCCAAGGATCTTGACTCGTTGCGAACGGATTACGCCTCGGGCCGCATCTGTGGGAACAGCAACACATCGCGAATGCTCGGTGAATCGGTCAAGAACATCACCAGCCGGTCGATGCCGATACCGGCGCCGGCTGTCGGCGGCAGGCCGTATTCGAGTGCGCGGATGTAGTCGGCGTCGTAGAACATCGCCTCGTCATCGCCGCCCTCTTTCGCCGTAACCTGCGCTTTGAAGCGCGCGGCCTGATCGTCGGGATCGTTCAACTCGGAAAAGCCATTCGCGACTTCGCGACCACCGACGAAGAACTCGAAGCGATCGGTCACATCCGGGTTGCGGTCATTGCGGCGCGCCAGCGGCGACACCTCGGTCGGATACTCGGTGATGAAGGTCGGATCGAGCAGGTTCGGCTCCACTGTCTTCTCGAAAATTTCCGTCAGCAGCTTGCCGATGCCGTAACTGGGCTTGACGTCGCACTTCAACTGCCGCGCCTGGTCCGCAAGGTAGCCGCGCCCGTTCATCTGCATGGCGTCCAGCTTCGGATTGAACTGCAGCACCGCTTCGCGCATGGTCCAGCGCTTGAGCGGTTTTTCCAGATCGTATTCGCGGCCTTGGTACGTCAACTGGCCGGAGCCGTGCACCGCCAGCGTCAGGTCGCGCAGCAGGTTTTCGATCAGGTCCATCAGCTCGCGATAGTCCGCATAAGCCTGATAAAACTCCAGCATGGTGAACTCGGGATTGTGCCGCGTGCTCAGCCCCTCGTTGCGGAAATTGCGGTTGATCTCGTAGACCTTCTCGAAGCCGCCGACCACCAGGCGCTTGAGATACAGCTCCGGCGCAATGCGCAGGTAGAGGTCGCGATCCAGCGCGTTGTGATGCGTGATGAACGGCTTGGCGGTGGCGCCGCCGGGAATCGGCTGCATCATCGGCGTTTCCACTTCGCTGAAACCCAGCGTGTCGAAAAAATTGCGGATGAAGCGCACGGTCTGGCCGCGCTTGTCGAAGACTTTTTTCACGTCGGGATTGACGATCAGATCCAGATAGCGCTGGCGATAGCGGATCTCGGTATCGGTGAGGCCCGCCCACTTTTCCGGCAGCGGGCGCAGTCCTTTCACCAGCAACTCCACGCGATTCACGCGCAGCGACAGTTCGCCGGTCTTGGTCTTGAACACGCTGCCGCGCGCGCCGAGGATGTCGCCGACGTCATAGCCCTTGAACGCGGCGTAGTCCGCCTCGCCCAGCGCGGTCTGCTGCACGAAAATCTGGATGCGGCCGGACATGTCCTGCAGGGTGCCGAAGCTGGCCTTGCCCATCACGCGCTTGGCCATCAGGCGGCCGGCGACGCTGAACTGCTGGGTCTCGCCTTCCAGCGTGTCGGCCGCGCGCGCGCCGTAGACGCCGTGCAGATAATCCGCCAGCGTGTCACGGCGGAAGGTATTCGGGTAGGCGTTTCCGGCGGCACGCAGCTTCTCCAGCTTCTCGCGACGGCCGGCGATCACATAATTTTCGTCCTGCGGGGGCTGCTGCTCGCTCATGACCATTCCCTTTCCATTTTTTTGCCCACCCGCTGTCACGGTTTGGCCCTGAATAAATGTTGTAATATATTTATATTATTAATAATAAATATATAAAATAAAACATTCCTTTATCTGAATATCACAAGAGCGGGTGACGCGTAAGTTCGCTTCCGCGCTCACAAACCCTGCTTGAGACTCGCCTCGATAAACGGATCGAGATGACCATTCAGCACGCGCGCAGTGTCGGCGATTTCGACGCCGGTGCGTAGATCCTTGATGCGCGACTGGTCCAGCACGTAGGAGCGGATCTGGCTGCCCCAGCCGATGTCGGACTTGGAATCTTCCACGACTTGCTTGGCGGCGTTGCGCTTTTCCATCTCGCGCTCGTAGAGCTTGGCCTTGAGCATCTTCATCGCGCGGTCGCGGTTGGCGTGCTGGCTGCGCTGGGTCTGGCAGGCGACGACGATGCCGCTGGGCACATGGGTGATGCGGATCGCCGATTCGGTCTTGTTGACGTGCTGGCCGCCGGCGCCGGACGAGCGATACGTCACCGCTGTGAGGTCCGCCGGATTAATCTCGATCTCGAAGTTGTCATCCACTTCCGGCGACACGAACACGCCGGCAAAAGACGTATGACGGCGATTGCCGGAATCGAACGGTGACTTGCGCACCAGCCGGTGCACGCCGATCTCGGTGCGCAGCCAGCCGAAGGCATACGGCCCTTCGACGTAGACGCTGGCCGACTTGATGCCCGCGACTTCGCCGGCGGAGCATTCCATCAACTCGGTCTTGAAACCCTTGTCGTCCGCCCACTGCATGTACATGCGCAACAGCATCTCGGCCCAGTCCTGCGCCTCGGTGCCGCCGGAGCCGGACTGGATATCGAGATAGGCATTGGTGTTGTCCATCTCGCCGGAGAACATGCGGCGGAATTCCATGTCGTCGGCCAATTTTCCCAGCGCCAGCACATCGCGCTCGACCTCGGCGGTGGTGGCGGTATCGTTTTCCAGTTCGGCCATTTCCAGCAGTTCGGCGGCGTCACGCAGCCCGGCATCAGCCTTGTCTATCGGCCGGATGACATCCTCCAGCTTGGCACGCTCGCGGCCGGTTTCCTGGGCTTTCTTGTTGTCGTTCCAGAAATCCGAACGCTCCATCTCGGCAATGACTTCCGCCAGCCGGTCACGCTTGACGTCGTAGTCAAAGATAGCCCCGGAGCGCGTCGAAACGCGCCCGCAGGGCTGTAATCTCACTTCTGATCTGGTTGGGTTCCATACACACGGGACACTTTTAAGGGCGCAAAGTATAGCGGTTCTCCGCGGTCATTCCGGCGCCTGTGGCCCCACCCAGTTGTAACGCAACTGCGCGCCGTGTTAAAAATCATAGCGCTCGACATCCGCAGGCAGTCGAGACTGCTATGCTTGGTCTGGGTCAACACCTAATATCTGCTGTTGAAAATGCAAAGGGGAGAACCATGAAATACCGTTCCGGTCTGCTGGCCGCGCTTTTAGGCTTGACAATGGTCTTGCCGGTTTATGCACAGGATGACAACGGCGGCGCAGCTCCCGCGACCGATAGCAGCACACCCGCCACGGACAGCAGCAGCACGCCAGCTGCCACCGACACCAGCGCAGCACCTGCCACGGATGCAGCCAGTGCTCCGGCCACGGACAGCAGCAGCACGCCAGCTGCCACCGACACCAGCGCAGCACCTGCCACGGATGCGGCCAGCGCACCGGCAGCTGACAGTTCCAGCGCACCTGCAGCGGACAGCGGCACGCCGGCCGCCACTGACACCAGCGCAGCACCCGAAGCCTCCTCTTCGGACAGCAGCAGCGCTTCGTCCGACAACGGCGGCGGCGATAGCGGCGGCAGCAGCAGCGGCCCTCCGAGTTCGCCGATCCCGGGCCGTTCGTATTACGTCTCGCCGATGTTCTCCTACACGCTGGCCGACAAGGCGCGCGGCACCAAGGACGGTTATGGCGGCGCGATCGCTGTCGGCAAGAAGATGACGCGTGGCCTGAACCTGGAACTGCTCGGCACGTATTCGCGCTTTAACCCGAAAAGCGACGTCAACAGCACCACTTCCCCCGGTTACTCCGGTAAATTCAAGCTGAGCAGCATCGGCCTCGGCGCGATGCTGTTCCCGTTGTCGAGCCTGCCTGACCTCTATGGCCTGATCAGCGTTTCCTACGGCGCCGGCGACAACCTGCCGGGCCCGATCCAGAACTACAAGAGCACCGTGTTCGATGCGGGCGTCGGCTATCTCTATCCGATCACCCGCAATATCCTGCTGCGCGCCGAAGCACGTTACCAGATGGATGCACATTTCCGCGGCCAGGCCGGCATCCACAGCGGCGACAAGAGCGCGTTTTACGACGGCGTGTTCAACCTCGGCCTGTTGATCCCGCTGGGCAGCGTCGAACAACCGCCGCCGCCACCGCCACCGGTTGCCGAAGTCGTGCCGGCGCCCGCGGTCGCAGCGGCGCCCGTATGCGCGAACAAGCCCGCGGACATGCCGGAAGGCGCAGCAGTTGGCGCGGACGGTTGCCCGCTGGATTCCGACGGCGACGGCGTGCCGGACTACAAGGACGAGTGCCCGCACACCCCGGCCGGCGCCAAGGTTCTGCCTAACGGCTGTGCGCTGGTCAATGACTGCCGCACGCCCAAGGATGGCGAGGCCGTGGATGCCAATGGCTGCGCCGCCAGCAATTCGTTCGTGCTGAAGGGCGTCAACTTCGACTTCGATTCAGCCCGTCTGACCGAAGACTCCAAGGGCATTCTCGACCAGACCGCCGAAACCCTGAAGGCCTATCCCGACATCAAGGTCGAAGTCGCCGGAAATACAGACGATGTCGGCAGCGCCGCTTACAACATGGGCCTGTCCGAACGCCGCGCCGAATCGGTCAAGGAATACCTCGCCTCGAAGGGCGTCGAGGCTGATCGCATGACTCCGGTCGGTTACGGCAAGACCCAGCCGCTGGTGCAGGGCACCACGGCGGAAGATCGTGCCAAGAACCGTCGCGTGGAGCTGAAGCCGAAGGAATAATGACGAGTTAAAACCAGCCTCAAAACTAAACCCGCCGGAGTGATCCGGCGGGTTTTTTCTTGCCAGAGGCAAACCTGCTATCGGATATCGCAGCCTGATGGCCGCGCAGATCTACTCAGACGTGGAAATAGGCCAGCGTTCCCAGCACCACGCCCGCCGCGCTCATCACGAAAACGATTTTTTCCAGCCACCGGCGCCGGGTCAGCAAGGCGATGGCAGCCATCGCGATCGCGATCTGCAACATCATCGTGGCCTGCGCCCAGCGGTGGTGCTGGTGCATCTGGGCTTCGCTCCTGGCATCGAATTCGAGCGACTCCCGCTCCAGCTTTTCCGCCACCAGCTTGATCGCGCCCTTCTCGGTTTCGTAGTGCCTGATCTTGTCGGCGAAGTACGCCTTGCGCGAATCGTCGGCCAGTTCCATGCCGAGTTCGTTCAGGCTCTGCTTGCTGCCCTTGGCCTGATAGTAGTTCCACTGGTTGGCAGCCTCGGTCTTCCTGATCGCCGCGTCGTTCTTGAGCAGCCCGGCGTCCGCCTGCGTCGCGCCGGCCATGTACGAAAACATCGCGCCGACAGTCGCCAGGATCGCGGTCATTACCGCCAACTGCCCTGCCATGCCTTTGGGCTCGCGCTCGGCGGCTTCATCCATGCGATCTTCATGCGCCCCACGTACTTCAAATTCTTCTGACATGCCACTCTCTCCTGCTCGACGGTGATTGCGCCAGGCGACACGAGCAATGTGTCTGACGGAGTCGTTTAGACGTTACCCGCTGTGCCTTCATCTTGCCTGATGAATGTTATTATATATTTATTTTTTAATATTATATTTTATATAATATAACAATATTCGTTAATGAACCATGTACAGCGGGCACGCGATCCAGAGCCCCCTTCAACCACTAACCCATTTCTGCGCATTGCGAAACATCTGCATCCACGGGGTGAATTCACCATTCGTCTGCGGCCACCAGCTTCCAGTCGTTCCCGCAATCGTCCGCTCCGGGTGCGGCATCAGCAGGGTCACGCGACCATCGTCATTACAGATACCGGTGACGCCAGCCGGCGAGCCGTTCGGGTTCTGCGGATAGTGTTCGGCAACCTCGCCGTGGTTGTCGACGAAGCGCAGGCTGACCTGATGCTGATCCAGCAGTTGCTCCAGACCGTTTTCCTCGCTGAACACCGCGCGTCCTTCGCCATGCGCGACCGCGATCGGCAGACGTGAGCCTTCCATACCGGCAAAAAACAGCGACGGACTTTCGAGCACCTCGACCATCGTCCAGCGCGCCTCGAACTGCTCCGAGCGATTGCGCCGGAACGCCGGCCAGTGTTCGGCGCCCGGAACAATTGCCTTGAGCGCCGCGAACATCTGGCAGCCGTTGCACACGCCCAGCGCAAAACGATCCTCACGCGCCAGGAAAGCCTCGAACTCGTCACGTGCGCGCGCGTGGAACAGGATGGTCTTGGCCCAGCCTTGCCCCGCGCCAAGCACGTCACCATAGGAAAAGCCGCCGCAAGCGACGAGGCCGGAAAAATCTGCGAGTCGCACGCGGCCTTCCAGCACATCGGTCATGTGCACGTCGGTCGACTCGAAGCCGGCGGCATCGAAAGCCCAGGCCATTTCAGTCTGACCATTGACACCCTGCTCGCGCAGGATCGCAACGCGCGGGCGGCGCTTGAGAATCGCAGCTGCGGCCCGCGGCTCAAAATTGAGCTGCACGCTGAGACCCGGATCGGCGGCGACACCGACACCGGCGAACTCCTCACGCGCACAATCCGGTTCGTCGCGCAGCGCGGCCATGCGATAGCTGGTCTCGGCCCAGCGCTTGTGCAGTGTCTCGCGCGGGGCGGCGTAAATCTCGCGGCCGGCCTGCGTGATCCGCACGCGATCATCGGCGGACAGCGTACCGATAACGTGCGCGGACAAGCCCGCTCCGCGCAGTTGCGCGAGAACCGTGGGGGCATCCGCGGTGCGCAACTGCAGCAGCATGCCCAGCTCTTCGCTGAACAGTGCGGCTGTTGCGTCCGCACCCAGCGCATCGAGCGCGACATTCACGCCGACATGACCGGCAAAGGCCATTTCGCATAGCACAGCGTAGAGACCGCCGTCGGAACGATCGTGATAAGCCAACACGCGGCCCTCGGCATTCAGCGCCTGCACCGCATCGAACGCGGCCTTGAGCTGCTGCGGCTGGTCGAGATCGGGTGCGACATCACCGACTTGTCCGTAAACCTGCGCCAGCGCCGAACCTCCGAGGCGGTTCTTGCCATTACCCAGGTCAATCAACACCAGTCGCGTATCGCCGGCATCGGTGCGCAGCTGCGGCGTCAGGCTCTTGCGCACATCGGCCACCGGCGCGAAGGCGGAGATCACCACCGACAGCGGCGAAGTCTGTGTTCGGGTTTGGCCGTCCTGCTGCCAGACGCTTTTCATCGATAGCGAATCCTTTCCAACCGGAATCGCGATGCCCAGTTCGGGACAAAGTTCGGCACCGACCGTGCGCACTGTATCGAACAGGCGCGCGTCCTCGTCGTGCTGTCCGCAAGCCGCCATCCAGTTGGCGGACAGGCGAATGTCGGAAAGTTTGGCGATGTGCGCAGCTGCAATATTGGTAATCGCCTCGCCCACCGCCATGCGGCCGGATGCCGGCGCATCGATCAGTGCCAGCAGCGGCCGCTCACCCATGCTCATCGCTTCGCCGGTGGTGGCAGTGAATGCAGTCGCGGTGACAGCGCAATCGGCCACCGGCACCTGCCACGGCCCGACCATCTGGTCACGCACGGTGAGGCCGCCAACGGTGCGGTCGCCGATGGTGATCAGGAAATGCTTCGACGCGACAGTGGGCAGGCTCAGCACGCGCTCGGCGGCTTCATGAATAAACGAGTGCTGAGTGCTCAGTGCCGAGTGCTGGACACTTGGCACTGAACACTGAGCACTGAGCACTTGCCAATTGAAAGCAGGAAACTTGCTGTTCTCACGCCTCGTTTCGCGCTGCATCCGCGGCGGCTTGCCGAGCAGCACCGGCATCGGCATGTTCACGGTCAGCGTCTGATCCAGCGCGTCTTCGACAATCAACTGCTGCTCAAGCGTCGCAGTGCCGACGACTGCGAACGGGCAGCGCTCGCGTGCGCAGGCCTGCTCAAGCGCGGCGATGCCTTCAGGCGCTATCGCGAGCACGTAACGCTCCTGCGATTCGTTGCACCAGATTTCCATCGGCGACAGCGCCGGGTCGGCGCTCTGCACATCGCGCAGCTTGAAGTCGCCGCCGCGATCATCGGCATGCACCAACTCCGGCAGCGCGTTGGAGATGCCGCCAGCACCGGCATCGTGGATCGACAGGATCGGATTCTTTTCGCCCAGCGCCCAGCAGGCGTCCACCACTTCCTGGCAGCGGCGCTCCAGTTCAGGATTGGCGCGCTGCACCGAAGCAAAATCGAGATCGGCGGTCTGCGCGCCGGTCGCCATCGATGAACCTGCTGCGCCGCCCAGACCAATCAACATCGCCGGGCCACCGAGCACGACAAGCTTGGCGCCAACGCTCACCGCATGCTTTTCGACATGCTGCGTGCGGATATTGCCGTAGCCACCGGCGATCATGATCGGCTTGTGATAGCCGATATGGCGCGGGGCACCCGCGCCATCAGAACTGAGCCCTCTTCCGTCAGGCGTCAACATTTCCAGCGTGCGGAAATAACCGTTGAGATTGGGCCGGCCAAACTCGTTGTTGTAGGCGGCGGCGCCAATCGGACCATCGAGCATGATCTGCAGCGCGCTGGCGACGCGCGGCGGCTTGCCCAGATCTTTTTCCCAGGGCTGCTCGAAACCGGGTATGCACAGGTTGGAAACCGTGAAGCCGCAGAGGCCCGCCTTGGGCCGTGCGCCGCGGCCAGTGGCGGCTTCATCTCGAATCTCGCCGCCCGCACCCGTCGCGGCGCCCGGATACGGTGAGATACCGGTGGGATGATTGTGCGTCTCGACCTTCATCAGGATGTCGACGCGCTCGTCGTGACCGCGCCAGACCTGATCGGGATCGCGGAAAAAGCGCGTCGCTTCGTGGCCTTCGATCACCGAAGAATTGTCCGAGTACGCCGACAGCACGCCGCCGGGGCTGGCCTTGTACGACTCCTTGATCATCTGAAACAGCGACAGCGGCTGCACCGCGCCATCCACCGTGAACTCGGCGTTGAAAATCTTGTGGCGGCAGTGCTCGCTGT
>JBOICK010000025.1:0-50829 GCA_050739895.1 Stenotrophobium sp. | reverse complement strand
CCACTTCGCCATGGAATTCCTGCCGCAGCAGAACAAGCTTGATGCCGGCGATGTCGTCGAGAACCAGATTCGCGCGACAGGCAAACATGTCGTCGTCATCGGAGGCGGCGATACCGGCTCGGACTGCGTGGGCACCAGCAACCGCCAGGGCGCGCTCAGCGTTACTCAGTTCGAGTTGCTGCCACAGCCCCCGGAGCACGAAAACAAACCGCTGGTGTGGCCGTACTGGCCGATCAAGCTGCGCACCTCCTCGTCGCACGAGGAAGGTTGCGAGCGCGACTGGGCGGTCGCGACCAAGCGCTTCGAGGGCAGCAACGGCAAGGTCGAAAAACTGATCGCCTGCCGCGTCGAATGGAAAGACGGCAAGATGATTGAAGTGCCGGACTCCGAATTCGAGATGAAAGCCGACCTGGTCCTGCTGGCGATGGGTTTTACCGCACCGCTGTCGCAGGTTCTGGATGCTTTCACGGTCGAGAAGGACGCGCGCGGCAACGCCAAGGCAACCACCGACGGCGACGGCTGCTACAAGACTTCCGCCGACAAGGTGTTCGCCGCCGGCGACATGCGCCGCGGCCAGTCGCTGGTGGTCTGGGCGATTCGCGAAGGCCGTCAGGCAGCGCGGGCAGCCGACGAGTTCCTGATGGGCTGCTCGGATCTGCCGCGGTAAATACAGCACGAGACCCGCATAACGCGGGGCTCGCATGCGTCGATTTCAATCGTCGCGATGGCCTTCATCACCCTGTGGGTGATCGGCTTTCCACTGTTGCATGCGCGCCTGGCGCAGAGCCTGATCCGCGGTCTGCATCGCCGCCAGTTGCTGTTTCTGGGCAGCCGTGAGGCGCTGGTAAATCTGCTGCTTGAGTGCGGTCAGTTGCAGCACTCGCGCGCTGGCGGCGCTGGCTTCCGTCTGCGCCAGGGCCTGGGCGGCGGCGGAATAGTCCGGGGAATCCGGTGACAGGGCCTCAAAAGCCTGGCGCTGCTGACGCGCCGCTTTCATCCGTGGCCTCATTTGCTCAAAGCTGGTCTTGACCAGCTGCTTGATATCCGCCTTCTGGCTGTCGTTGAGATTCAGATGATGCAGTTCACGCACGAACGGCAACGCGTGATGTGGGTGGTGCCAGCCGTCGTTTCCGGGGCCCGGTCCAGGACCTTCATGCGCAAAGGCAAAACTGGATGCTGCGACTGCAAGCAGCGCCGCGGGAATAAACATTAACTTGCGCATATCGGTTCCTCGTTGAGTGCGTAGTATTTCGCAAGCATTGGACGCCAGGCCCGGCTGTAGAATTGTTGACAGGAGGTAAAGATCGGTTAAAGCCGTTTTTCCGTGTCCGCTAGTCGGTGCGCATTCTGCTGTTATGTTTTATTATATTATATTATTTATAAATAATAGCATAAATAATAACTTTATCTTTGACCTTCAAGCCGAGAGCGGACAGCGCTGCAGGTGAATTTTGCGCCCGCGCAGCGCTACCACTACCATCGCGCGGCACGCATCACACGAGAACCGCATGTCCGCACTTCTGCTCACGGCCGCCGAGGCCCGCATCCTCGCCGCGCTGGTGGAAAAATCCATCACCACGCCACAAAACTATCCGATGACGGTCAACGCCATCATGCTCGCCGCCAACCAGAAAACCAGCCGGCATCCGGTGATGGGCCTGGTCGAAGGCGAGGTCGGCGCGGTGCTCAATACACTGGAACAGCACAAACTGGTCGCGCGCGACGACTTCGGCGGCCGCGTGCCGAAGTGGCGTCATCACTTCCACAACCAGTTCCTGCTCAAGCCGCCGATGGTGGCGGTGCTCGCCGCGCTGATCCTGCGTGGGCCACAGACGCTGTCGGAGCTGCGCGCCAATGCACAGCCGCTCGGCGGTCCGGCCGATCACGACACCATGGCTGCCGCGCTGGGCGATCTCGCCGACCGCGCACAGCCCCTCATCACCCAATTGCCGCGCGCGCCGGGCCAGAAAGAACAGCGCTACGCGCACACGCTTTCCGGCGAACCGGCGCTGCCCATGTCGGCCATAGAGAGCGCACCGGCTGCCGCCCACGTACCACTGGCAACGCTCACCGCGCGCATCGAAGCGCTGGAGGCGCGGGTCGCAGAGCTGGAGCGCCAGATCGCACCATTCGACGTAAATGGCGGCTGAAGCGACGCCACGCTTGTGACGGTTCTGTCCCAAATCCAGGCGCAATTCAACGCCATCCGCGAGCAGTTGCTCGCACGCGACACGGTGCGACTGGAGCGCACGCTGGCGCAGGCGCGCGAGGGCAAATTCGACATCGCGCGCTTTGAACGCGACGTGCAGAAAGCGTTGCTCGCCGCCGAGAACCGCGCGCGCCTGCGGCCCGCGCAGATCACCTACCCGGAAGAATTGCCGGTGGTGCAGGCACGCGAAGAGCTTCTCACAGCGATCCGCGAAAACCAGGTCATCGTGGTCTGCGGCGAGACCGGCTCGGGCAAAACCACGCAGTTGCCCAAGCTGTGCCTGGAACTGGGTCGCGGCCTGCGCGGACTGATCGGCCACACCCAGCCGCGCCGGCTCGCGGCGCGCAGCGTCGCCAGCCGCATCGCGCAGGAACTGCAAACCTCGGTCGGCGCACTGGTCGGCTACGAGACGCGCTTCGACCGCCGCGTATCGGAACGCTCGCTGATCAAGCTGATGACCGACGGCATACTGCTCGCCGAGTTGCAACGCGATTACGATTTGCTGGCCTACGACACCCTCATCATCGACGAGGCACACGAGCGCAGTCTCAACATCGATTTCCTGCTTGGATGGCTCAAACAACTGCTGCCGCGCCGGCCAGACCTCAAGCTGATTGTGACCTCGGCGACGCTGGACCCGGAACGCCTGTCGCGCCACTTTGGCGACGCACCCATCCTCACCGTGGAAGGCCGCGCCTACCCGGTGGAAGTCCGCTACCGCGCACCGGACAAGGACGACGATCTCGAAGACCGCGTCGGCAGCGCGATTGACGAAGTCTGGCGCGGACGTCCCGGCGGTGATGTGCTGGTCTTCCTTCCGGGCGAGCGCGAGATTCACGATCTGGCGCGCTCGCTGCCGGGACGCTTCCCGCGCGCCGAAGTGCTGCCACTGTATTCGCGCCTGTCGGCGCAGCAGCAGGATCGCGTGTTCAGCAGCGGCGGGCCGCCGCGCATCGTGCTCTCGACCAACGTCGCCGAAACTTCGCTCACCGTGCCCGGCATCCGCTATGTGGTCGATGCCGGCACCGCGCGCATCAACCGCTTCTCGCCGCGTCTGGGCGTGCAGCAGTTGCAGATCGAAGCCATCGCACAATCCGCCGCGAACCAGCGCGCAGGCCGCTGCGGCCGCGTCGGCCCAGGCATCTGCATCCGCCTCTACGAGGAACAGGATTTCGCGGCGCGGCCGCTGTTCACCGATCCCGAAATCCTGCGCGCGAATCTAGCCGGCGTAATCCTGCAGATGGCTGCGCTGAACCTCGGCGAGATCGAGGATTTTCCCTGGCTGGATGCGCCGGAAAATCGCCACGTTTCCGATGGCTATCGACTGCTGCAAACCCTCGGCGCGCTGGACGACAACCGCGCGCTGACGCCGCTGGGCAGCGAACTGGCACGCCTGCCGCTGGACCCGCGCATCGCCCGCATCGCGCTGGCGGGACGCGACCACAGCAGCTGCCGCGAGCAGGTCTGGGCGCTTGCGGCCGCGCTGTCCGTGCAGGACCCGCACGAAGTGCCGCCGGATGCGCAGGACGCGGCGCGCGCCCGGCACGCAACCTGGCGTCACCCACGCTCGGACTTCCTCAGCCTGCTCAACCTGTGGCAGCGCTGGCGCGAGTGGAGCGATGCCTCGTCCAACCGCCAACTCCGCAAACTTTGCCGCGAGAATTTCGTCTCTTACCTGCGCATGGAGGAATGGGAATCGGTCTACAAGCAAATTGTCGATTTGCTGCGCCACGACCAGCCCGAGGAACCGCGTGCATCGAAGCTGACACTGGACGAACTGTCGCCGCAAATCCACAAGTGCCTGCTCGCCGGGCTGATCGACCATATCGGCCTCAAGTCACCTGAAAGCGCCGAATTCGCAGGGCCACGCGGACGCAAGTTCAAAGTCTTTCCCGGTTCGGCGCTGGCGAAAAAGCCGCCGCAGTGGCTGATGAGCGCGCAACTGGCGCAGACCAGCCAGTTGTTCGCGCGCGTCAACGCGGCCGTCGAACCGGAGTGGCTCGCGGAAGTCGGGGCGCATCTGCTCAAGCGCACACTGACGCATCCACAGTGGCAGGCGGAGCGCGGAGAAGTCACCGTCACCGAGCACCAGAGCCTGTTCGGCCTGCAACTGCTCAAGCGCCAGCGGCACTATGGCTCGCTGGAACCGGTCGAAGCGCGGCGCATCTTCATCCTCGAAGCGCTGGTGCGCGGCGATTGTCCGAACAAGCTCGACTTCCTCAAGCGCAACCTTGCACTGATCGAGGAGGTGCAGGAAAAGGAAACGCGCTTGCGCCGCCCCGATCTTCTGGCCGACGAGGACCAGCTGTACTCGTTCTACGACGCGCGCATCGCCGCGGAGGTGTGCACCATCGCCGGCCTCAAGAACTGGCTGAGACACAGCGCGACGCGCGATTCCGCAGCGCCGGGTTACCGCCAGTTCGGGGCGCAATTATTGATGAGTGAAGAAGACGTGCTTCGACCCGGCGCTGACGCCAATGTTGCTGCGCTGTTCCCCGACCACGTCCGCATCGCGGGACAGGACATCCGGCTGAGCTACACCCACGATCCGGGCACCGATGCCGACGGGGTGAGCTTTCACATTCCGCTGGCGCAGCTTTATGCGTTGCCCGCCGCGCCGTTCGACTGGCTGGTGCCGGGCCTGCGCGCGGCGCGCATCGAAGGCCTGATCCGTACGCTGCCGCAAAACCTGCGCCGCTACTGCACGCCCGCCGCCGACTACGCCAGTGCGCTGGCGGCGCGCATGTCGCCAGAAGAGGGCGATTTCCTCGCCGCGATCTGCAGCCATTTTCACAGCATGACCGGCGTCAAGCTGGAGCCTGCGGATTTTTCTGTGGACAAACTCGAAGCGCACCTCAAGCCGCAACTGGTGGTCGAAGACAACGCCGGTCGTGTCGTCGCTGCAGCCGCAAGCCTGTCCGCCTTGCAGCAGCGCCACACCGGCCCCGCTCGCGCGGCACTGACGCAGGCTGCGGCCAGTGACGAAACCGCGAAACGCTGGGTGCGTGCAACCGTCAGCGACTGGGATTTCGGCGATCTGCCCGAGTACGTCGCACTGGCCAACGGCGCGCGTGGTTATCCGGCGCTGCAAGAAAAAGAGGGTGTGATTTCACTGCGCCTGTTCGAGTCAGCCGATGCGGCACGCAACGCCCACACCAGCGGCATACGCGCCCTGCTGCTGGCGAAACTGCCGGATCGCATGCGTGACCTCGCCAAGACCGCGAAAACCCGGCTCAAGCTGGTTCTGGTTAACGCACCCTATAGTGCCGAAGAACTCGCGCAATCCGTCGCCGAACGCGCAGCCGCAACAGCTTGGGAAAACGCGTCGATCCGCACGCAGGCGCAGTTCAACACCACGCTGATGCAGCGCGGCGAATTCGGCCGCACGGCGGCACAACAACTCGACGAAGTCTGCGAATGGCTGCTCGCCGCTGCCGAACTGAAACGCAGGCTGCGCGCCCTCGGACAACAGTGGCCGGAATCGCTGGCCGATCTGCGCCATCAGCTCGACAGCCTGTTTGCGCCCGGCTTTATCGCTGCGATACCCGAAGCACAGTGGCCACGCATCGCGATCTATCTCAAGGCGGCGACGATACGACTCGACCGCATCGCCAACAAACCGGCGCGCGACGCCGAGCTGACGCGGCAGTTACAACCGTTTGCGTCACGTTTGCCCGCGCCATTCCATCCCGCGCGCTGGCTGCTGGAAGAGTGGCGTATCGCACTGTTCGCGCAGGAACTCAAGGCACAGGGTGCGCCCAACACTGAAAAAATCAGCGCAGCGCTGGTCCAAACAAACCCCGAACGCTGATACAACCACGTGTGGCACACAGGGCTGTGCCCTGTAAAATGCCTGCAATACCGGTCATGGCGCATGCTCGCACTACCGGCCCTGATCACTCCGCCGACCGGAAATCCGACGTGCACAAGAACATCCCCGCCCGCGAGCGCCTGATTGTCGCCCTCGACCTGCCGGAGGCCGCGCAGGCCGAAGCACTGGTGCAGCGACTTGACGACAGCGTGCAGTTCTACAAGATCGGCCTCGAACTGTGCATGGCGCCGGGGTTCTTCAGCCTGCTGGACTGGCTGCAAGCGCGCGACAAGAAAGTCTTCGTCGACCTGAAATTCTTCGACATCCCGGAAACCGTGGCGCGCGCGATCCGCAACCTGTCCGAGCGCGGCGCGGCGTTCGCCACCATCCACGGCAACCAGTCGATGATGGAAGCCGCGGCGCAGGCCAAGTCTGGCGGCCTCAAGGTGCTGGCGGTCACAGCACTGACCAGTCTCGACCAGGGCGATCTCGACGATATGGGATTCCAGTGCAATATCGCCGACCTCGTTCTGTCGCGTGCCCAGCGCGCACTGCAGGCCGGCTGCGATGGCGTGGTGTCTTCCGGACTGGAAGTTGAGGCACTGCGCAAGCACGCGCCGCATGAACTGATCTGCGTCACACCCGGCATCCGCCCGGTCGCCAACCGCAGCGACGCCGACCAGAAACGCGTGATGACGCCGGAGCGCGCGATCCGTGCGGGCGCCGATTATCTGGTCGTCGGCCGGCCGATACGCGACGCCGCCGATCCCGCCGCCGCCGCCCTTGAAATTCACCAAGAGATCGCCCGTGCCCTCGCTTGAAAACGACCTGTTCCTGCGCGCACTGCGGCGCGAACCAGTGCCGCGCACGCCGGTGTGGATGATGCGCCAGGCCGGGCGCTATCTGCCGGAATACCGCGCCAGCCGCGCCAAGGCCGGCGGCTTCATGGACCTGTGCCGCAATCCCGGGCTGTGCTGCGAAGTCACGCTGCAACCGCTGGCGCGCTATGGCCTCGACGCGGCGATTTTGTTCTCCGACATCCTCACCGTGCCCGACGCGATGGGTTTGGGCCTGCGCTTCGTCGAAGGCGAGGGCCCGGTGTTCGACCGCCCGCTGCGCGATGCGGCGGCGATTCATGCCTTGGGCGTGCCCGATCCTGAAACTGAACTGCGCTACGTGATGGACGCGGTGCGCACAATCAAGCACGCGCTCGCCGGCTCGGTGCCGCTGATCGGCTTTGCCGGCAGTCCGTGGACGCTGGCGACCTACATGATCGAAGGCGGCTCCAGCCGCGAATTCGCGCGCAGCAAGACGCTGATGTTCGACGATCCGGCCCTGATGGACACGCTGCTGACGAAACTTTCCGACGCGGTGGCGCTCTATTTAAATGCGCAGATCAGCAGCGGCGCGGATGCCGTGATGATTTTCGATACCTGGGGCGGCGCGCTGGGCCCCGTGGAATATCAGCGTTTTTCACTGACGCCAATGCAAAGTATCGTTAAAAAACTCAAGGCCATCGCGCCGCAGGTGCCCATAATCCTGTTCACCAAGAACGGCGGACAGCATCTGGAAAAAATGGCGGCCAGTGGCTGCGATGCGCTGGGCGTGGATTGGACGACTTCTCTAACAGATGCGCGGGCGCGGGTCGGTGCGCAGGTGGCCTTACAGGGCAATCTTGATCCGCTATGTTTGCTGGCACGGCCCGAGCGCATCCACGAGGAAGTTTCGCGCGTATTGGCCAGCTATGGCCAAGGCGCCGGCCACGTGTTCAACCTCGGCCACGGCATCCTGCAGCAGACGCCGCCGGAACACGCGGCGGCGATGATCGAGGCCGTGAGAGAATTGAGCCCGCGTTATCACATGGCTTTGTAGGGGTTTTGCAAGGAATTCATAAAGACTCCAGGAGGTTGCAGTATGTTTTCATTACTTTTGCCCGCACCGCTGGTCGGCCTGATCACTTTTCTGGCGCTGCTGGCATCCGTACTCGGCGCCGGCGTTTTTCTGCTGCCTGCTGTGCTGCTCAAGCTGATTCCCTACGCGCCTATGCAGCGCGGCTGCAGCCGTTATTGTGTCGGCGTTGCCGTGCAGTGGGCCGGCGTGGTGCAGTTGCTGTTCCGGCTGATCCACCCCGCGCAGTGGCAGGTGGACATCCGTGGCCAACTCGACCCGCGCCGCAGCTATCTGCTGGTCAGCAACCACCAGTCCTGGACCGATATCGTTCTGCTGTTCGACCTGCTGCACAACCGCGTACCGCTGCCGCGTTTTTTCCTCAAGCAGCAACTGATGTATGTGCCGATCATCGGCATGGCCTGCTGGGGCATGGATTTCCCGTTCATGAAACGCCATTCGCGCGAGGCCGTAGCGGCCAATCCTGCGCTGCGCAACGAGGACCTCGAAGCGACACGGCGCGCCTGCGAGATCTACAAGCATGAGCCGGTCACGCTGGTGAATTTCCTCGAGGGCACCCGCTTCAGCGAAACCAAGCGCCTGAAGAAGAAATCGCCCTATCGCAACCTGCTGCGGCCCAAGGCCACCGGCCTGTCGTTCACCCTAAACACCATGGGCGACCAGTTTGCCGGACTGATTGATGTCACCATTGCCTATCGCCAGACCAGCAAATCCATCATGTGGAGCTGGCTCTGCGGCGAGCAGGACAACCTCAACATCCGAGTTGATCTGCTGCCAATCCCGGCCGAGTTGATGAGCGGCGACTACGAGCACGACGAAGAATTCCGCAACCGCTTTCAGGCCTGGGTCAATGAACTCTGGACGCGCAAGGATGCTCGCCTGGGTCGCCTGATGGATCAGCCGCTGTCACCGCCGGCACGGCCTGCGCACCACTACTGATGCCCTGCTGAACAGGAATTATCCGGTCACCCGCTGGTGCTGTTTGCTCAATATTTATTGTTATAAATTATTTAAATATTAAATAATTATATATTAAAATATAACAATTCTTAATCCGACACCACGACAGCGGGTGGTCGCAACTAAGCCTTGATGTTTCCGGCCAGCGTGCGCAACAGCGGCCGCAGCGTGAAATACAGCAGCGTTGCCACCAGCGGCGCGAGCAGGCACCAGACGACGATGCCGTAGAGCGCGACCCTGCCGTAGTCGCCCATGAACTTGAGTGGCCCGCTGGCGAAGCGCTGCATCAACTCGGTCACTGAAAAAATCGGCACGTGCGGCTGGCGGAACAAGGTTTCGCCAGCACGATAAAACGGCAGCAACAAAATCAGCTGCAAGGGATACACGAAGTAGTTGATCACCTGGATGATCGGCTGGTTGAGCTTGAGCCGCCAGCCGGCCAGCCCGCACAGCAGCATGGTGCTGCCCAGAATCGGGAACACGCCGAGTACCACGCCTAGCGCAATCGTCAGCGCGATTTTTTCCGGGGTGATGCCTTGCCGCAGTTGAGCCTTGATCGGCTCAACCAGCCTGCGGTTCAGGAAAGAACCCCGTGCGGCCACGGCCTCAGGCACGACGCAGCAACAGGTCCTGCACGTTTGCGCCAGCCGGCAGACGCCACAACTGGATCAGCACATAAGCCGCCATCACCATGTTGCCGCCGAGCAGGATCAGCACCAGCCAGACCACGCGCGCAAGCCAGCTGGTTTCCTTGTAGGCCAGCCACAGCCAGAACCAGAGAAATCCGAAAAAGGCATCAAACAGCGTGGCAACGAACCACGGATTGATGCCCGCGCCAGGCTGCGCCAACAGTTCGTGTATCGCTGGCATCACGCCGACGTGGCCGGTGGCCCAGACTGAAACACCTGCCAGCGCAGCAAACGCCGCGCAGGCAAACACCAACACTAGCGGCTTCATGAACGCTTCCTCTCACAGACCGCGGTGACGGATGTTTGCGTCAGCCCGATCAGGCCTTGAGCAGGGTGATCTGCATCAGATTCACCCGCTCGACGCGAAAGCCGCATTCGCAATAGGCGAGATAGTAGCGCCACATGCGCAGGAAGCGCTCGTCGAACTGCTGGACAACGGTATCGCGCACGGCCAGCACATTGCGGTGCCAGATCGCCAGCGTATCGGCGTAGTCCTTGGCAAAGAAGCGCGCGCCTTCGGCGGTGAGGCCGGCGCGTGTCGCAGCATCCATGAATACGCCGGGCGTTGCCAGCATGCCGCCGGGGAAAATGTATTTCTGGATGAAGTCGATCTTGCTGCGGTAGTTGTCAAAAATCTCGGGATGGATGGTGATGCCCTGAATCGCGGCCCGTCCACCCGGTTTGAGCGCTTTCTGGATCGCGGCAAAATACACCGGCCAGAATTCCTCGCCCACCGCTTCGTACATCTCGATGGACACCACGCGGTCGTACTGTTCGGTGACATCGCGGTAATCGCGCAACTCGAACGTTACCCGATCACCTACGCCCGCGGCATCGGCACGGCGGCGCGCTTCTTCAAGCTGCTCCCTCGACAAGGTAATGCTGTGCACGCGGCAACCTGAATTTTGTGCGGCATAGATCGCAAAACCACCCCAGCCGGAGCCAATCTCAAGCAAGGTATGCTCAGGCCTGAGATCCAGGCGCTCGTACATCAGCCTGAACTTGTTGACCTGTGCATCCATCAGCGTCTCGTTGGGGCTGATGAACATGCCCGACGAATAGGCCATCGTGGCATCCAGCCACATCTTGTAGAACTCGTTGCCGAGATCGTAGTGGTACTGGATGTTCTCGACCGCCTTGGACTTGGTGTTGGCGCGGCGTTTGTGCTTGAGCCAGCCGAGGAAACGCGCGACGAAATTCTTTTCGTAAGGACCGAGATAGTGCGGCTCGTTGAGATACATCACCGACAGCAACGACGCCAGATCAGGCGAATCCCATAAGCCCTCGAGATACGCCTCGCCGAAACCGACCTCGCCATTCTTGAGCACGTGACGGATCAGCGCGCCGTCATAAATGTTGAGCACGCCGTGCAATTCCGGGCGCGAAGTGCCGTGGAACGACCGTGTTTCGCCATTCGGGAACCTCACATCCAACTGCCCGATCTTGATGCCCTTGAACATGAACATCAGCAGATGCAGGCCCCAGGTCATACCTGCCCGCTTTTTTGTAAACATGGCCGGCAATTCCGGCGAGAAGCCATCGCGCGGTATCAGGTTTGACTGATGACTGGCCCGTTCCTGTTGTTCTGTTTTCATATCGCTCTCATGTCACTTTGTGCTTTGGCGGCTGGGGCTTCTTGTGAAACGAGGCCCCGCGCAGCCAGATTTTCAGTGCCTCCCAATGGATGCCGAGCACAACCTTGAGGGTCATAAACGGCAGCATCAGGACCTGCCTCAGCACATTCCCGTCTGTCAGCGCCCGGCGCTCCCCGGCAAGGGTGGCGTCGAGGATGGGCTGGCCTTCGCGGGTCTCGTGTATCAGTACCCGCAACTGCTCGCCCGGCTCGCCCAAGGTGAAGCGGTAACGCCCCACGACATCGAAGAATGGCGACACGTGAAAGCACTTTTCTTTCTCGTGTGCCTGTAGATACGGCAGGGGCGCGCCGCCGGATGCAAGCAGGTAACTGTGGCGTTCGCCAAAGGTATTGCGCACCTCGGCAATCACCGCCCGCAGACTGCCGTCGCGGTGCTCGCAATACCAAAAGCTGATCGGGTTGAAGGCGTAGCCGAACAGCCGCGGCATGCACAGCAGGCGGATACGGCCACCGTCCAGATCGACGCCGCCGTCACGCAACAAGCCCTCGGCCCAGGGCCGCAGCGGAGCGCCACTGCAATCGCCGTGATCGCGATCGCGGAACGACAGCAGGTTGAAGCGGTTGCGCGAAAACAGCCGCAGCCGTGACGACAGCTCATCAATCCGGTCGATGTCCAGCAGCAGGTAGAACACGCGATAGACAAAGCGGTAAAACGGCGCCACCAGACGGCGGTGCATCACCCTCGCGGAATACAGATGGCCGGCGGCTTCGGTCATATCCGGGTCCACTGCGGCAGACAGGTTTTGTCGATGCCGGCCACCGCGCGCAGACCGGCCTTGAGCCCGTCCTCGTGAAAGCCGTAACCGCACCACGCGCCCGCCCACCAGAGTCCGCCGTTGCCCTGTATTCCTGAAACGCGCTCATGCGTGCGCACTGACTCCGCGCCGTAATGCGGATGGTCGTAGAGTGTCTCGTAGAGGATCTTGTCGCGCGGCACCTCGCGCTGCGGATTGAGCGTCACCACATAATTCACCGGCCCCGGGATCCCCTGCAGCAGATTCATCCAGTAGCTCCCGGAGATACGCTGGTCATGAATCTCATCATGCGGGTGCAGGTAATTCCAGCTGGCCCACGCAGATTTGCGCCGCGGCAGGAACGAGGTATCGGTGTGCAGGATGCAGCGGCTGCGGTTGTAGGGGATGCCGCCCAGCACTTCGCGCTCATCGGGCGAGGCGCCGTCGCCGAGCAATCTCAGTGCCTGATCGCTGTGCGTTGCACAGATTGCGCGGTCATAGTGCTCTTCGCCCGCGGCACTGCTGACAATCACGCCTGTCGCATCGCGGCGCAGCGCACTGACCGCGGCCTCCATGCGCAGCTCGCCGCGATACTCGGCAAGGATTTTCTTCACATAGGTATGGCTGCCGCCGATCACGGTTTTCCACTGCGGCTGGTCCGTGGTGGTGAACAGGCCATGCGAATCGAAGAAGCGCATGAAATCGGCGGCAGGATATTCCGTGGCCTTACGCGGCGAGCAGCTCCAGATCATGCCGGCCATCGGCAGCAGGTAGCGGCTCTGCAACTCGCTGGAGAATTTCTCCGCGTGCAAGAATTCACCCAGCGAACCCGACGGCAGCACGCCGCTCTTGAGTCGCGCATTGCATAGTTTGTTCAGCCGCAGGATGTCCAGCAGCATGCGGATATGCGAAGGACGGAACATATTGGAGGGCTGCGCAAACACCGTGAACAGGTTGTCGCTGCCTTTCCACTCGTAAGCGCCGTCGCCCAAGGACACGCTGAACGACATCTGTGTATCGCGCGTGGCCACCTCCAGTTCAGCAAACAGCCCGGTAAGGTTGGGATAGTTGATGCCGTTGTAGACGATCCAGCCGGTGTCGACCGGCACCGTGCCACCGCCCGCAGTTGGCACCGTGATGGTATTGGTGTGGCCACCGACGCGGGCGTCCTGCTCATAAAGCGTCACCTCATGCCGGCGCGACAGGTAGCGTGCGGCCGAGAGACCGGAGATGCCGCTGCCGATGATCGCGATTTTCATGCGCGCACCCATGCGCAGCCGGAAAAACCGGCCTGTTGCAGCGCCCGCTGCAGGTGCAATCCAGTCAGCTTTATTGATAATTTATGCATATAAATAATATTTATATAGTTATTAATAACAATTTTTGCAGTCTTGCAGCGACAGCGGGTGAGATGTAAATAAAGGCAAAGTTCGACAGTGACATCAAATACGTCGCAGCCCCTCCGCTGGATGCACAAGTCCCGATTTTCATTATTGTTTTCATATCGGAAATGCGGAGCGCCGTGATCCCGCATGGCGTGCCGTTCATCCACGGTTCAGACCGGCGATGTAAGGTTGGACCACTCCGGTGCGATTCCGCAGCGCCGGCCGGCCCATTTACCCATGTTCAAGGAGTTCATCATGAAACGCTTGCTGTTTGCCGCAATCCTGACGGCTGTTGCCATCCCGGCGTTCGCCCAGGTCGGCGTGTCCGTCAACATCGGTGAGCCTGGCTTCTACGGCCAGATCAATCTGGGCGATGCCCCGCCGCCGCAGGTCATCTATAGCCAGCCAGTGATAGTCGCGCCGGCGCCCGAGTACGGCGGCGTCGCGCCGATCTATCTGCGCGTACCGCCCGGCTACCAAAAGCACTGGCGCAAACACTGCGCTCAATACAACGCCTGCGGCCGCCCGGTCTATTTCGTCCGCGACGACTGGTACAACAACCGCTATGTTCCGTATTACCGCGAGCACCACGGCCATCGCGACGAAGGCGATGACCGCGGCGACGGCGATCATGGCCACGGTCATGGCCACGGGGATCACGGGGATCACGGGGATCACGGGCATGGCCACGATCACGGCGACTGAGCGTCGGGCCTGAAATCCACTGAGGCCGCTGCTATTTTTTCTTCAGCAGCGGCCTCAGCGTTGGCCACACTGCGTCCAGCAGTTTCGACTGCTCAGCCTCTACAGGATGCAGGCCATCGGCCTGGAAGTTCTTCGGGTCGCCGGCGATGTCGTCAAGGAAGAACGGCACCATGGGCACTTTTTCCGCTTTCGCCACATCGGTAAAACTCTGGCGGAACACATTGACATAAGTCTGTCCGTAGTTGGGCGGCAGGCGCATCTCGAAAATCACCGCGCGCGCATGTTGCCGCCGCGCCAGTTCAATCATCGCGCTGAGATTCCTGCGCATCTGCGGCAGCGACTGGCCGCGCAGCCCGTCGTTGGCGCCCAGTTCAATCAACACAATCTCCGGGTGATGCTCGGCCAGTGCCGCAGGCAGCCGCGCCAGGCCGCCGGCCGTGGTATCGCCGCTGATGCTGGCGTTGACCACTTCATACGGGTAGCCTTCCTGCGCCAGCCGCTGACGCATCAGCGCAACCCAGCCGCGATCCACGTCGATGCCGTAACCGGCGCTGAGGCTGTCGCCCAGCACCATCATCACCTGCGGCGTGGCGGCCAACGCCGGGACGGCAGCCAGCAACACACACAGCAGACAGAAGAAGCGTTTGATCATGACCAATGCCGTACTCGCAAAAGATGTCCACAAACAGATTAACAGCGGCAGTACGCCGCTGACGATTCTCGACGGCGTCAACCTGTGCATCGCCAGCGGCGAGACCGTCGCCATCGTCGGCGCCAGCGGCTCCGGCAAAACCACGCTGTTGTCGCTGCTCGCGGGTCTCGACCTGCCCAGCGCCGGCGACATCGCGCTGGACGGCCACAGCCTGACCGGCATGAGCGAGGACCAACGTGCGGCGCTGCGGGCGGGGCGCGTCGGCTTCGTGTTCCAGTCGTTCCAGTTGCTCGGCGGCTTCACCGCGCTGGAAAACGTGATGCTGCCGGCGGAGCTGGCCGGCCGCCGCGACGCCGATGCGCGCGCACGCGCGGCACTCGAACAGGTCGGCCTGTCGGCACGCATGCAGCACTACCCGCACCAACTCTCCGGCGGTGAACAGCAGCGCGTCGCCATCGCCCGCGCCTTCGCCGGCGAGCCGAAAATACTGTTCGCCGACGAACCCACCGGCAATCTCGATACCGGCACCGGCGCGCGTGTGATCGACCTGCTGTTCGAACTGAACCGCAGCCGCAACGCCACACTGATCCTGGTCACGCACGACACCAGCCTGGCGTCGCGCTGCCAGCGCGTGCTGACCCTGCGCAACGGGCAAATACATGCGCAATAGCGCACGTTTTGCACTGCACCGGCTGCGCCGCGGCTGGCGCTCCGGTGACCTGCTGATCCTGGCGCTGGCGCTGGCCATCGCGGTTGCCGCTGCCAGCGCCGTCAGTCTTTTCACCGGGCGCGTACGTGCGGCGCTGGATCACCAATCCGGCGACGCCATCGGTGCCGACCTGATCTTCAGCGCGCGCGACCCACTGTCATCCGCGCTGACGCAGGCGGTGAACAGCAGCGGTGCGCACGGCGTTGACGTCACGCAATTTGCCAGCGTGGTGACGCAGGGCGAGGCGATGTCGCTGGCCTCGATCAAGGCAGTCGGCGACGGCTACCCGGCACGCGGCACGGTGACGCTCAGCGACGAACCGTTTGGCGCGACGCACAGTGCCAGCGGCATTCCCGCGCGCGGCACGGCTTGGGTGGACCTGAAACTGTGGACCGCGCTGAACCTCAAGCCCGGCACGATGGTCCAGGCCGGCGCCGCAAAATTCCGCGTCGGCGCGATCATCGTCCGCGAGCCGGATCGCGGCGGCTACATGGACCTCGCGCCGAGCTTTGTCATCAACGCGCAGGATCTTGCCGCCAGCCAGTTGCTCACCATCGGTTCGCGTGCGCAGTACACGCTGATGGTCGCGGCGACCCCGGCGCAAAGCATTGCGCTCGGCAAATTGCCGTTGCCGGTCGGCGTGCGCCGCATCTCACCGCAGGACGCGCGGCCGGAAATCCGCAACGCGCTGCGCCGTGCCGGACAGTTCATCGATATCGCCGTGCTGGCTGCTACCCTGCTTGCCGCCGCCGCGATTGCGCTTTGCGCCCACCAATATGGACAGCGCATGCGTGACGAGGTGGCGTTGCTCAAGTGCATGGGTGCGCGCGAACGCTTCATCGCCGAGTCGCTGTTGATGACGCTGCTGCTGCTCGGCGCATTCGCTGGCGCCGCGGGCGCCGCCCTCGGCTGGCTGGCGCAGGAGGGTATAGCGCGACTGCTCGCCGGCCTGATGCAGATCAATCTGCCGCCGCCGCCATTGTTGCCGCTGTTGCAGGCCTGGGGACTGGGCCTGCTGATATTGCTGGGTTTCGCGGTGCCGCCGGTGCTGGCGGCGCGGCGCGCGTCGCCAATCCGCGTGTTCCAGCGCGATGTTGGCAATAGCGGATTGGACTGGGGCATCGCGACCGCCGCCGCGCTGTGTGCCGCAGCGCTGCTGTGGCTACAGACCGGTGAGCCGCGCCTGGCGGCGGAAGTGTTCGGCGGTGCGCTGGCGACGCTGGCGACGTTGGCGCTGCTGGCGTGGCTGCTGGTACTTGCCCTGGCACCGCTGCGCAGGAAGGTCGGCGCGTCGTGGCGCTTTGGCCTCGGCAACATCTCGCGCAGGCGCGGCGCCACCGTGGCGCAGACGGTCGCACTGGGACTCGCCTTGCACGCGCTGCTGCTGATTACCGTGGTGCGCCAGGATCTTCTGAGCAGTTGGCAGTATCGCCTGCCTGCTGATACGCCCAATCAGTTTCTGATCAACATCCAGACCGATCAATTAGCCGCAGTGCGCACTTTTTTTGCTCAGCATGGCTATCCGCAAATCGAACTGGTGCCGATGGCGCGCGGGCGGCTGGTGGCACTCAACGGCAAGCCGGTGTCCGGTGACAGTTTTGACGACCCGGAAACGCGGCAATGGGTCAACCGCGAATTCAACCTGTCGTGGACCGACAAGCTGCGCAGCGACAACACGATTACCGACGGCCGCTGGTGGGACAAATCCGGCGACGGCAAACCCTGGCTGTCTGCCGACACCTATGCGGTCGAGCGACTGCACCTGAAACTCGGTGACCGCCTGACACTGGATTTCGCCGGCCAGCGCATTGAACTGACGCTACGCAATGTGCGCAAAATCCAGTGGGACAGTTTCCGTCCAAATTTCTTTCTGCTGACGCCGCCCGGCGTGCTGGACGAGGTGCCGCAGCAGTGGATCACCAGCTTCTACCTGCCGCCGCAAAACCAGAATCTGCTGCGCGAACTGATCGCCGCGTTCCCGAATGTCACGCCACTGGATATCGGCGCGGCGATGGCGCAGGTGCGCGGCATCATCGACCGCATCGTCAACGCCATCGGCTTCGTTTTCCTGTTCGCGCTCGCTGCCGGGCTTGCCGTGCTGCTCGCCACTATTCAAGGCACCCGCCGCGACCGCGTGCGCGAAACCGCGCTGCTGCGGGCGCTCGGTGCCAGTACCGGCATGATCGTGCGCGGCCTGCTCGCCGAATACGCGGTGCTGGGCCTGCTCGCCGGCACGGTGTCGGCGCTGACCGCACAAATCATTACCTGGGTACTGGCTGAAACCGTATTTCATATCCCCTACGGTCCACGCCCGATGATCTGGCTCACCGGTGCGCTGGCCGGCTGCGCCATCGTCACCCTGCTGGGCTGGTTGTCACTGCGGCTGGTGCTGAAAACGCCGCCGACAGTAGCCTTGCAGACCGCGTAAACCAAAAAAAGCTAGAATTCCGGCCTCTTTCACCTTCGCCCAATCTCAGGGAGCATCGTCATGAAAAAGCCCGTTCGCGTCACCATCACCGGTGCCGCAGGCCAGATTTCCTATTCGCTCATTTTCCGCATCGCCTCCGGCTCCATGCTCGGTCCGGACCAGCCGGTGATCCTGCAACTGCTGGAAATCACCCCGGCGCTGGGCGCGCTCAACGGCGTGGTGATGGAACTCAATGACTGCGCGTTCCCGCTGGTTCACGGCGTCGTCGCCACCGACAAGCTCGAAGAAGCCTTCGACAAGACCGACTACGCGTTGCTGGTCGGCGCGCGTCCGCGCGGCCCCGGCATGGAGCGCAAGGACCTGCTGTCCGCCAATGGCGCGATCTTCGGGCCGCAGGGCAAGGCAATGTCCGACCACGCCAGCCGCGATGTGAAGTGCCTGGTCGTCGGCAACCCCGCCAACACCAACGCGCTGATTGCCGCGTCCGCCGCCAAGAAGCTCGATCCCAAGCAGTTCACCGCGATGGTGCGCCTCGACCACAACCGCGCGCTGAGCCAGCTCGCCGCCAAGACCGGCTCGCACAGCACCGACATCGAGAAGATGATCATCTGGGGCAACCACAGCTCCACGCAGTACCCGGACATCAGCCACGCCACGGTCAAGGGCAAGGCCGCCAAGGGCCTGGTCGACCAGAACTGGCTCGAAACCGACTTCATCCCCACCGTGCAGCAGCGCGGCGCCGCCATCATCAAGGCACGCGGCGCATCGTCCGCCGCATCCGCCGCGTCCGCTGCGGTTGACCACATGCACGATTGGGCGCTGGGCACCCACGGCAAGTGGGTCAGCATGGGCATTCCGTCCGACGGTTCCTACGGCATCAAGCCGGGCATCGTTTATGGCTATCCGGTCACGGTCAAGGACGGCAAGTACGAGATCGTGCAGGGCCTGTCCGTCGACGCCTTCTCGCGCGGCAAGATGGACGCCACCGAAAAGGAATTGCGCGAAGAGCGCGCGTCGGTGGAAGACCTGCTGAAGTAGGCAACACTGCGTTTAGTTTTACCGCACGGCCACGTTCGGCGTGGCCGTGCTTTTTTATGCCTTATGCCTGCCGGCTGCCGTAGTTGCCCAGAATCAGGATGAAACGTTTAATCCAGTTCACAAGCTGCAATTCCAATTTAATTTTATTCGGAAAATTGCAGTCGTCATTCCGGCGAAAGCCGGCATCCAGAATTGCTGAGTGAATCGCATTCGATCCCCAATGAAACTGACCTCTCACAATCGCCTCCAACTGCGCGCTTTGCTCTTTGCCTGTTCGGTACTGGCCGGTTCCTCCATAGCGAATGCGGCGAATGCCGGGGTGGCGACCGGGGATGGCGCCACGGTGCTGGTCAACGCTGCGGACATCAGCAGTTTGCGTCGTCACAAAGACGCTTTCACCGCCATCCTCCGGGGATGCACGGAGCAGCTGGATTACGCACCGGCGCCGGTGCCGGTGTTTGCTCCCGATCCGCATTACACTGGTGCCGGGATCAACGACAGTGCCAACAATGGCAAGCAACTCGCCGATGACGCCCATGCGGCTTACCGGGCCGGGCTGTGCTTCCTTATCACCGGCGAACAGCGATACGCCGCGACCGCGCAACACATCCTGGACGCCTGGGCCGGGACCCTCACGCAGGTTCCGACGCATCAGGGCAAAGACGGCGTCAACTTCGATTTGCCCTATATGATTATGGCGGCCAGTTGGGTGCGGGGTGCGGGAGACTGGAACAGCGCCGCGTTTGACCGTTTCCTGAGACAGACGGTTCTACCCGTTTCGCAGGCCGAAAATCCGAATAATCACGGCGCATGGGGCGTACTGATGGAAGCCAGCGCAGCGGCCTATCTGGGAGACACTCAGCGGCTGAGCGCCGCGCAAGAGCGCTGGCAGAGGTTGATGCAGGGCGCGGTTGCCGCAGACGGCAGCCTGCCGCGAGAAATCCAGCGCAGCGGCACCAGCAACTGGCGCGGCGGCCCCGACAAGGGCGTAAAGGGCATTGCGTATACACATTATTTCCTGCTGCCCGTGAGCTTGGCTGCCAAGATCTTCGCGGATCAGGGGCAGCCCGTGTGGAACAGCAGCGGAGGGCACCTCCTGCAAGCCGCA
The DNA here is from genome assembly GCA_050739895.1 of Stenotrophobium sp. Lineage (GTDB taxonomy): Bacteria > Pseudomonadota > Gammaproteobacteria > Nevskiales > Nevskiaceae > Stenotrophobium. The sequence goes on along the minus strand of JBOICK010000025.1, from coordinate 30,839 downwards.
TTCAACCGGGCCGCTGCCTGGACCCTGTACCCGCAGACGTTCCCTTACTACGCCAGCAATGGCGGCCACCTGGAGGGTGTACGCAACGCTGCCTACTTCGCGCTGCTCCTGCAGGTCTATCCAGACAAGGACGCCGAAACCGTTCTCGGCCAAGGTGACGTCGGCATGGACGGTTTTTGTTTGCTGGAACTGTTCGGCAACATCCAATAGTGAGCGGAGGGAAACAAGCCTCCGCCCGGTCATCAAATGAGAAATATCTGGAACTTCCAGGGTGAGAACATGAAAAAATCCGACACGAACCAAGGCCCGTCGGCAGCGGAGCTCATCTCGAAACGAATCGCCGAACTCGCGGACTGGCGCGGGGATACCCTCGGCAGAATGCGCAAGCTGATCCAGCAAGCAGACCCGGATGTCGTCGAGGAGTGGAAGTGGATGGGCACACCGGTCTGGTCGCACGACGGCATCATCTGCACCGGCGAATCCTACAAGAAGGTCGTCAAGCTGACCTTCGCCAAGGGCGCGTCCCTGAAGGATCCAGCCGGTCTGTTCAACTCGAGCCTCGACGGAAACGTGCGCCGCGCGATCGACATTCACGAAGGCGAAGTCGTTGACGAGTCTGCCTTCAAGGCGCTTGTGCACAGCGCGATCGACCTCAACAGTTCCAGCAAGTCGAAATCTTCGAACAAAGCTAAGTCCTAACAAGACGGTCCTGCAAAAGCTGGCCGCGACGGCGGCAATATTCCCACCGATCTTCCGCGCTGATCGCGCTGCGGCAGGTCACCGGCACGGTAAGGTTCAGCGTGGCCGCTTTTTGTGATGTCCTCGCATGCGTCGATCAAGACCCGCTATCACATTTATCATGATAGGGCTTGTTATCAAACATCATCTATATTTTTATATAGTAAACATTTATTAACTTTCATTTGTTCGATATTGCAGCAGCGGATGATGTGTCATGCGGTTGGAGCAAGTTCAAAACGGAAAAAAAGCCCTGATGATCAAACTCGATTTTCTTGTCACAGGCACCGGGCGGTGCGGCACTGTGTATATGTCGCGCCTGCTCACCAGCCTGGGCATCGCCTGCGGGCACGAGGCGATTTTCACTTACAAGGGACTGGATGCCGCGCTAGATGCGATGAGTACCGGAAAAGCCGATACGAGTTTCGTCTCCATGCATGACGTGTTAAGGGGCGAGACCCAGCCTGTCTGGTTCGACAAGAACTCGGTGCGTGCCGAATCGAGTTACATGGCCGCACCCTTCGTTGACCATCCGTCTCTGGACGACACCGCCATCATCCACCTTGTCCGTAATCCACTGGCGGTCATCAGTTCGTTCGTGACCGATATCCACTTCTTCGGCGACGGCCTCGGTAACTTTGAGGTATTCCGAGAATTCGTCCTCACATACATGGCGGACGTGATGCACCTGGCGACGGAAATCGAGCGCGCGTGCATGTACTGGATACAGTGGAACGAAATCATCGCGCGCAAGGCGAAGGACACCGGAAAGCCCTACTTGGTTTTCAAGGTGGAGTCCAAGCTTACCGATGAACTTCTGGCGTTCCTAAAAGTCCCGCCATCGACTCGGAGCGCAGCGTTCTCCAACGATAAAATCAATAGCTGGAAGCAGCGTGAAACCGATTTTACGCTGACGGATATTCCGGATGGCGATATCAAGGATAGACTGGTCATTCTTTCCGAAAAGTTGGGATACGTGCTGTGACCACCGCTTGTGGCGCGTCTGCACCGCGCGTCCTACAAGAACTTCATGAAACTGACTTTCGCCAAGGGCGCGTCCCTGAATGATCCGCCCCGGCTCTTTAACGCGAGTCTCGATGGAAACGTACGCTGTGCGATCAACCTCAACAGTTCCAGCAAGTCGAAATCTTCGAAGAAAGCGAAGGCCTGATGGATTGCACTGCTGAACAGGCCCGGCATCGGACGCGTTCCATGAAACCCGAACCAACCGGGCCAGATTGAAATATCCTGAAATGAGTTAACGGTCTCCTGGAGAATGAATGTGAACACGTCATTGCCCGCAGTAAAAAATGCTCTTGCCGAGTGGCATCGGATGATCGCCACGAAAGATCTCGGCGCCTTGCCTGCGCTGCTGCATCCGGATGCGGTGTTCCGCTCGCCAATGGCGTTCAAGCCATACCAGAGTGCGCAGGCAGTCGCGCTGATCCTGACGACAGTTATAAAGGTCTTCAGCGACTTCAAATACCACCGCGAGTTCATCTCTGGTGACGGACTTGGCGCGGTGCTTGAATTCAGCGCCAGCGTTGGTGACAAGCAGCTCAAGGGGGTCGACGTCATCCGCTTCGACGAGCAGGGCAAGATCGTCGACTTCGAGGTCATGGTGCGGCCGTTCAATGCCCTGCAGGCGCTAGGCGCGGAGATGGGTAAACGTCTCGGTGCGCTGCTGCCCGCCTACAAGGCGGCAAAGTCGGGCTAAATCGATTCTGTGCAGATCGGAAGTGAAAATTTTTCAGCGCCGGAGTCAGTCATGAAAGTTCAAGGTTCCATCGAGTTCACCATCACCGAGCGCTCGGCCGAGCGGGTCGTCGCGGAAATGCCGATAGCCGCCGGCATCAAGAATCCGTTCGGCGTGGTCCACGCCGGCGCGATGCTGTGGTTCGCCGACGTTGCGGCAACGGTACTGGCGATGGGGCCGGGGGAAATGTCGGAAGGCATGAAGGGATTTCCCCTGGCGATTTCATTGAACGCCAACCTGCTCGGCAACCAGACGGAAGGCGTCTTCAAGGCTGTCGCGACCTTCGTGAAGAAAGGGCGCACCGTCAGCGTGGTGCGAACGTCGATCTACGGCACCGGCGACAAGCTGGTTGCCGATGTCACTACCAGTCATGTTTTTTCCAAGTGAGCGGTGACACCAACGACTGATCCTGCAAAAAAAGCCGACATTCTGTCAGGCCGATAACAACTCGGAAATTCCCGATGAATCACTACACACCGATCAAGCACTTTCAAGGCTCGCGCAAGGCTCTGGGCCAGCAGGCGCGCGTGGAAGATACCCGCGCGGCAGCCGAATCTTTCCGCAGGGACATGCTGGCCGGGCCGAAGGTGAAGTATTACGAATCCTTCGATCTGATCCGCGTGCCTTATCCGACGCGCTACGGCCTGCGCAACGCGTTTTCGCGCGAACGCTTTGTCGAGTACCTGCACATCCAGAACCGCCTGTTCGTGATCCAGTACGAAACCCCGTCCGGGCTCAAAACCTTGCTGGCCTCGCCATCCGACCACGAGCGCGGCGGCGAGACGCCGTTCTTCCGGCGCATCCAGGACGCCGCGCCGAAGTTGCTGCAGAGCGTGATCGTCAAGCGCCAGGCGAATGTGCCGGACATCCTCGCCCGCATCGGCCTGAAACCGGAGGACGTGGACTACATCACCTACGATCACCTGCACACGCAGGACCTGCGGCGCTGGCTCGGCAGCGCGGACCAGCCGGGCCTGCTGCCGAACGCCAGGCTGCTGGTGCATCATCGCGAATGGGCCTCCGCGCTGGACCTGAATCCCTACCAGCGCGACTGGTTCTGTCCGAACGGACTCGCCGGCATCCCGGAAAATCGCGTCATCCGATTCGACGGCGACATCATGCTCGGCGACGGCCTCGCGCTGATCCACACGCCCGGCCACACCGAGGGCAATCATTCCATTGTCGCGCACACCGATGAGGGCATCTGGGTCACCAGTGAAAACGGCATCAGCGCGGATGCCTACGCGCCGCTGCATTCCACCGCCGCCGGCGTCGCCGACTACGCGCGCGCGATCGGCACCGAGGTCATCATCAACGGCAACACGCTGGAAAATTCCATCGACCAGTACATCTCGATGGTGCAGGAGAAAACCATTGCCGGGCCGTCGCAACGTGATCCGCGCTATCCCAACGTGTTTCCATCCTCGGAGATGACGCCGTTCTGGCTGTTCCCGGGCACCGCGCCGGGTTTCTACGTCGGCAAGGCGGTGCACGGAAAACTGCAGCGACGTGCCGACCGTTGATGCAGGCTGGGCGAGCATTCCGGTGTCACCCGCTGAGGGTGCATCCATCGATGAGGTTGTTATTAAATATTTAATATATAAATAATAAGTATATATAATTAAACAACTATCGATGCTGCTTCCACGACAGCGGACCGCACGGTTGTCCCTGAAAAGATGTCTCTGCAGACGCCGATCACTTGCCAGCGCAACGGCCGCGGCGTCTAATCCTGCTGTTGCTTATTGGTGATTCCCCAGCGCCCGCGATGCGTGAACGGGGCAGAGAATCTACGGTCAATTACGGATGGAAAAAGACATGAACTACTTCGTCACCGGCGCCACCGGCTTCATCGGCAAATTTTTACTGGAGCGTCTGCTGGCGCGCGACAACGCCGAGATTCATGTGCTGGTCCGAGAATCCTCCGCCGACAAGTTCAAGGCCTTGCAAGAGCGTTATGGCGAAGCCGGCAAGCGACTGCGGATGGTCGCCGGCGACATCACCACGCCGGGGCTGATTCCGACGGCCGATTTCCAGAAGCTCAAGGGCAAGGTCGGTCATGTGTTCCACCTTGCCGCGGTCTATGACATGAACATGGACGATGCCACCGGCGATCGCATCAACAACGAGGGCACGCGCAATCTGGTCGCTTTCGCCAACGATCTCGGCGGCAAGGTGCGACTGCACCATGTCTCCAGCGTGGCGGTGGCCGGCGGCGATTATTCCGGCATCTTCACCGAGCAGATGTTCGACGAGGGCCAGAGCACCGACCATCCGTATTTCCGCACCAAGTTCCAGTCCGAGGCGATCGTCCGCAACGAGAGCAAGGTGCCGTTCCGCATCTACCGTCCGGGCGCGGTGGTCGGCTCCAGCCAGACCGGCGAGATGGACAAGATCGACGGCCCCTATTATTTCTTCAAGACCCTGCAGAAGCTCAGCCAGAGTGTGCCGAAGTGGCTGCCGCTGCTCGGCATCGAGGGCGGCAAGGTGCCGCTGGCGCCGGTCGATTACGTCGCCGCCGCGCTGGATGTGATCGCACACAAGGATGGACTCGACGGCCAGTGCTTCCACCTGATCCAGTCGAAATCCCCCACGGTCGGCGAACTGCTGGAGACCATACTCGAAGTCGCGCACGGACCAGAGTTCGCGCGCAAATTCGAGCTGCCGGAAATGCCTTCGGTCATGCGCAAGCTGACCAGCCGCATGACGAAAAGCGTGCCGGAATCGGTGAAGAAGAACATCTCCAAGGCGATAGGCGTGCCGGTGTCGGTGCTCGGTTATGTCAGCAATCGCGCGGTGTTCGACGACAAGCAGGCACGCGCCGCGCTCAAGGGTTCCGGTGTGTCCTGCCCGGACCTCAAGGATTATTGCGGCAAGCTGTGGGAATACTGGGAACAGCACCTCGACCTCGATGTGCGGGTCACGCGCAAGGCGATGCAGAAGCTCGCCGGCAAGGTAGTGATCGTCACCGGTGCCTCGTCGGGCATCGGCTTCAATGTCTCCAGAAAGCTCGGCGCGGCCGGCGCCAAGGTCATCCTGGTGGCGCGCACGCGCGAGAAGCTCGAAGAGACGCAGCGCATTATCCAGGCCGCCGGCGGCGAGGCGCATGTGTATCCCTGCGACCTCAACGACATGGCCGCGATCGACCGCTGCGCTCAGGCCGTGTTGAAGGATTTCGGCCGGGTCGACGTGCTCATCAATAACGCCGGACGCTCAATCCGCCGCGCGGTGTTCGAGTCGCTCGACCGCTTCCACGATTACGAACGCACCATGCAGCTCAACTATTTCGGCGCGGTGCGCATGATTCTCAACCTGCTGCCGGCGATGTCGCACCAGAAGAGCGGGCAGATCGTCAACATCAGTTCGATCGGCGTGCTGGCCAACGCCGCGCGCTTTTCGGCCTATGTCGCCAGCAAGGCCGCGCTCGATGCGTTCTCGCGCTGCCTGTCGGCCGAGGTCAAGCACAAGAACATCGAGATCACCTCGATCTACATGCCGCTGGTGCGCACGCCGATGATCGCGCCGACCAAGATCTACAATTACGTGCCGGCGTGGTCGCCGGACCACGCCGCCGATGTCGTGATCAAGGCGATCGTCGAGCGGCCCAAGTCGGTGGCGACGCCGGTCGGCACCGCTGCGCAGCTCAGCTACGCGCTGTGGCCCAAGCTCAACGACTATGTGCTCAACAAGGGCTTCAACCTGTTTCCCTCGTCCGCCGCATCCAAGGGTGCCAAGGGCGATAGCGCCAAGCCGGCCAAGCCGACGCTGGAGCAGGTCGTGTTCGCCAACGTGTTCAAGGGCGAGCACTGGTAAGGCAGCACTGCGAAACCGAAAAGGCCCGCATCGCGGGCCTTTTCTTTGGCTGAGGGACGTGCGTCGTTACGCCGATTTGCGTGCCAGCGCGCGCCGGGCCTGCACGCTGGTGGCCAGCTTGCGCAGCAATTCGGCGGTGTCGTCCCAGTGGATGCAGGCATCGGTGACGCTCTGGCCGTAGACCATCTTGTCGCGCGCGCCGATGTCCTGGCGGCCTTCGACCAGGTTGGATTCGATCATCACGCCGATGATGCGGGCGTCGCCGCCGGCGATCTGGCTGCCGACATCGTGGCCAACCACGATCTGGCGCCGGTGCTGTTTGGAACTGTTGGCGTGCGAGAAATCGATCATCACCAGTGGCTTCAGGCCGGCCTTGCCCAGCGTCGCGCAGGCGGCATCGACCGCGCCGGCGTCGTAATTGGTGCCGAGGCTGCCGCCACGCAGGATGATGTGGCTGTCGGGGTTGCCGGTGGTCTCGAAAATCGAGATCTCTCCGGCATTGGTCAGCGACAGGAAACGGTGCGGATTGCGCGCCGACATCACCGCGTCCACCGCGACCTTGACGCTGCCGTCGGTGCCGTTCTTGAAGCCGACCGGGCATGACAGGCCGGAAGCCATTTCACGGTGCAATTGTGATTCGGTGGTGCGCGCGCCGATCGCGCCCCAGCTCACCAGGTCGGCGAGGTACTGCGGCGTCAGGATGTCGAGGAACTCGACGCCAGCAGGCATGCCGCGCTCGTTGAGCGCCAGCAGCAGCTTGCGGCCGATACGCAGCCCCTTGTCGATCTGGTAGCTGTCGTTGAGCTCGGGATCGTTGATCAGGCCTTTCCAGCCGACGGTGGTGCGCGGTTTCTCGAAATACACGCGCATCACGATCAGCAGGTCGCGGCCGAGTTCCGCGCGCAGTGCCTGGAGCCGTGTGGCGTAGTCGAGCGCGGCATCGGGGTCGTGGATCGAGCAGGGGCCGACCACCACCAGCAAACGGTCATCCTGGCCGGCGAGGATCGCCTGCGCTTCGCGGCGCGTATCGCTGACGGTCGCGGCGGCGGCATCGGTGAGCGGAATCTCGGCCTGCACCAGCGCCGGCGTGGAGACAGCGCGGATCGATTTGATCCGCAGGTTTTCGGTAACGAGTGTCATGACAGCTATCGAGGCAAAAAAATGAGCGGCGATGCTAACAGACGGGACTTGAGTTCGCTAAACTCCGGAGGTGCCGGCGGCAGTGGGCCGCAGGCGTTGCGACGGCAAAAAAGCACCATCCGCTGTCTGGAGAATCGGGTGAACGTTTGTTATAAATAATGAAAAATATATTATTTTTATAAATGATATATAACTTAATCACGTAGTGCTCAGGGGAGAGCGGGCGATGAAGCTGAAGCCGGGAGTGCTGTTTTTCTGCGGATTCGCGGTACTGGCGGCGAGTGGTTCGGCGCAAGCCTGGGACGCGCTGCCGGTGTTCAATCAAGGCACCTTCGCGCGCAGCTTCGCGCTGCCGGTGCTGGGCCAGAGCCGCGTACTCGGCGCGTCGCAGTCGGAGTTGCGCACTGACTACGATGTGATTACCGAGTATTACGCCGACAGCAACGCGCACGAAAACCTGGTGATGGACGGCGAGACTTCGCGCTTTGCTTTCGGCTATCGCCGGGGGTTCGGACATGATCTGGAATGGAACCTCGAACTGCCGGTGTTGATTGTCGGCGGCGGTTTCATGGATCACTACGTCGATGAATGGCACAGTTTTTTCGGCCTGCCCGACGGCGGCCGCAGCGAGGCGCCGCAGAACCGCTATCTTTATCTTTACCAGCGTGACGGCGTGACCCTGCTCGATGCCGAGCACAGCACCACCACGCTGGGCGATGCGCGCGCCAGCATCGGCTGGCAAGCGGCGCCAGGACTGGCGCTGCGCGGCATGCTGCAATTGCCGACGGGGCGGCGCAGCCGGCTCACCGGCGGTAACCCGGGCATCGCTTTGTGGGGCGATCAGGCGCTGCCGTTCGCGGCCGGTTCGGATTTTGATGGCTTCGTCTCGGCCGGCGGTAACCTCGAACAGCGCTCCAGCGTGCTCAGCAGTCTTCAGCGTCGCTGGGCCGCATTTGCCGGAGCCGGCCTGGGCTACCGGCTGACCACGGCGCTGGAACTTCGCAGCGAGATTTATGCGCACACGCCGCTGTTCCAGGACACCGAACTTTCCGGCCTGAAGAAGCCTGGCGTGCAGTTGACACTGGGTGGCAGCTACCAGTTTTCGCCGGGACTGGGGTTCGATGTGGTGTTTCAGGAGGACGCCGCGACCAACAGCTCACCGGATTTCAGCCTGCATCTCGGGCTGGTCTACCGCTAGGCAACGGCGCGTCGCTGAGCTAAGTTAGACATCACGCAAGCGGCGCCATTATTAACGCTGGGGAGAACCGCATGACCACACTGGCCTCGATCACGGTCAAGGATTACATGAGCACCGAACTGGTGGTCTTCACGCCAGACATGGAAGTGATGACGGCGATCAACAAGCTGGTCAAGCACCGCCTGTCCGGCGCGCCGGTGGTCGACGCCGCCGGCAAGCTGGTTGGTGTGCTGTCGGAAAAAGACTGTCTCAAGGTCGCGATTGCCGCCGGTTACGAGGGCGTGCCGGGCGGGGTGGTCGGCGAATACATGACGCATGGCGCCAACATGGTTGAGCCGGATATGCCGATGCTCGAAGTCGCCAGCCGTTTTCTCGATTCGCCGTTCAAACGCTTCCCGGTGGTCAGGGACGGCAAACTGATCGGGCAGATTTCGCGTTCGGATGTGCTGCGCGCGATCAACCACGTGTATTAGCGCACTGCGCTAGGCGCCATACAGCCGCTTCAGCATTCCGGCGAACAGCACCGCACTGCCGCCGATTTCGGCGGCAATCAGCAGTAGCATGAAACCGTGCAGCGCGAACTTCGGCAGCGTCAGCCGGCCGAAGCGATAGGGTTTGCGGAACTGGTTGTCGGTATCGCGCATCAGGCCGTGCAGGATGTAGCCGATGATGGCCGCCGCGAAAAACGCCAGTGCCGCCGCCGCCGCGCAGAAATTGACGCAAGCGGAAAACGCCGACAGTGCCGCGAACTGCGCCAGCAACAGCGCCGCGAAGCTGTAGAGCAGCGACGATCGATGCGCGATATCCACATACACCGGCGCCTGCGCCTGGTCCGAGCGGCGGATGCAGGCGTACTTCCAGACGCCGGTGAGCAGCGCGGTGATGAAAAACACACCGGCCGCGGTCAGGCTGAGCCGCACCGCCGGCTGGCCGAGCGCGGCGGCATCAATCATGTCGCGGCATTACCGGCGCGCCAGGCGCCGGCGGCGCATGCCGCCATTGCGTGGATCACCATCAGTCCGCCGAGGAAAACGAGCGCGATCAGCGGCGAAGGCTCGCCCTCGGTGCTGGGCCAGAGGCCGCCGAGAAAGAAGCCCAGCGGCATGATGAACGAGCCCCAACGCAACATGAAGCCGGCGAAGCGGCGCTTGCGCTCATCCGGTATGCAGGCCGGCGCGAAGGCCGCGAACGGCAGGTTGATCAGCGCCAGCAGCGCACCATGCGCGTGCGCCAGCGCCCACAGCTCGCGGCGGATCGGCACCGCGATGTAGGGGCTGAACTTGATCGACAGCAGCAGCGCCAGCGTCAGCCCGCCGAGCATGAAGACGGCGAGCATGGTCCAGCCGTAACGCACGCTGGCGCGCACCGTGGGATCGTTCATGTTCATGACTGGCTCCGGTTTTTTGCGAAATCCGATTGTGCCCGATCAGGCCGCCATTTTCTCGAAGCGCGGCTGCGCCTCGACCCGCGCCAGCCAGGCGCGCAGCGCGGGGTAGGCTGCGAGGTCGTAGCCGCCCTGGTGCGCGACATGGGTGTAGGCGTAGAGCGCGATGTCGGCGATGCTGTAGTGTGCGCCGGCGATGAATGAGGTCTGCGCGAGTTGGCGCTCCATCACGCCGAGCGCTGCGTAGCCTTTGGGCATCGTTTCCGCGATTTTCTGGCGCCATTCGTCCTGCTTGTGCAGGTAATGCACCCAGTAGCGCACGGTGGCGATATACGGCTCGTGGCTGTACTGCTCGAAGAACAGCCATTCCAGCACCTTGGCCCGCGCCCAGCGGTCGGCCGGCAGCAGTGGCGTGCCTTCAGCGAGATAGCACAGCATGGCGTTGGATTCGGCGAGCCTGCGGTCGTCGGCCAGTTCCAGCAGCGGCACCTTGCCGTTGGCATTGTGGGCGAGGAATTCCGGCGTCCGCGTCTGGCCGTGGACGACGTCGATCTCGACCCACTCGAAGGTCAGTTGCAGTTGTCGCATCAGCACGGCGGGCTTCCAGCAGTTGCCGGAGCCGGTCATTCCATAGAGTTTGTACATGCGGACTCGCACCGATTGATGGCCGGTTCCAGTTTAGCGGCAGGCAGCATTGCGCGCGATTTGCCAGAATCATGCAGGACCCGAGGGACACATGGCATCACAGGATCAGGAAAAGCTGTTGCGATTACTGCGCGAACTGCGCACGCGCGTGCCGGTCGATGCCGCGCTGCTGCTGGCGCGCGAATCGCCGCAGCGCATCGAGGAAGCGTTACAGGCGCTGCCGCCTGAACTGGCCGAACGCCTGCGCGGACTCTTGCTCGATGTCACCCACACCGGGCACTTACGTCTGGCGCTGCCGGAATCCGTCGGCGAACTGATGCAGCCGCTGCGTGGCGCGCTGGCGCCGCAGGCGACCGTTGCCGACGCCATCGCGGTGCTGCGCGATGACGCCCATGTGCATGAAATCACCTACCTCTATGTGGTCGATGCGCAGAATCATCTGCAAGGACTGGTGGTGATGCGTGACCTGCTGCTGGCGCAGCCCGCGCAGACGCTGGAGTCGCTGATGCTGCGCGAGCCGTTTTGCCTGGGCGTCGATCAGCCGCTGGCCGAGGCGGCGCATGCGGCAGCGCAGCGGCAGTACCCGGTCTATCCGGTTTGCGATGCGCAAAAACACCTGGTCGGTGTGGTGCGCGGCTGGCGCCTGCTGGAACATCAGATCGTCGAGATTTCGGCACAAAGCGGGCGCATGGTCGGCGTCAGCGGCGAAGAGCGGCTGGAAACACCGCTGTGGGCCTCGTTCCGCATGCGTCATCCGTGGCTGCAACTGAACCTGCTGACGGCGTTCATGGCGGCGTTCGTGGTCGGCTCGTTCGAGGACACCATCGCGCGCATCGTCGCGCTGGCGGTGTTCCTGCCGGTGCTGTCGAGCCAGAGCGCCAACACCGGTTGCCAGACGCTGGCAATCACCCTGCGCGGCTTCGCGCTCGGCGACATCCTGCAATTGCCGATGCGCAAGCTGTTGGTCAAGGAGGCTGCGCTGGGCGCGCTCAACGGCTTGCTCACCGGCATCGTCGCCGGCGCAGCGATGTGGTGGACCGCCGCGCATGGCGGCGATGCGCACGCGCCGATGCTGGCGCTGGTGATAATGCTGGCGATGGTTGCGGCCTGCGCGCTCAGCGGCGTGTCGGGGGTGCTGGTGCCGCTGCTGCTCAAGCGCGTCGACGCCGATCCGGTGACGGCGTCGAGCATCTTTCTCACCACCATCACCGATATCGCCAGCATGGGTCTGATGCTCGGACTCGCCACCCTGCTGGTCCGATGACCCCGCTGACACTGGCAATCGCCGTCGCGGCATTTCTGACCGCAGTGTTGTCGGCGATAGCCGGCATCGGCGGCGGTACCATCCTGATCGGCATTTTCTATGCCATCGGCCTGAGCGCGGCGCAGGCGGTGCCGCTGCACGCAGCGGTCCAGTTGGCGTCCAACGCGACCCGCACTGCGGCGTATTTCCGCGCGGTCGAATGGCGCGCGGCCGGCTGGTTCCTGCTCGGCTGCGCGCCGTCGCCGTTTCTGGTGGCGCCGTTTGTCGCGCACGCCAACGTCCATGTCATCGAACTGGTGCTGGCGTTGCTGATCATCGGTTCGCTGATTCCGGCGCGCGGCGACGCCCGACCCTTGCCGCTGCGCTGGGCCTACCTGCTGGCCGGGGTGCTGGTTGGCAGCATCGGCATGTTCGTCGGCGCATCCGGCTTGTTCGTGGGGAGATTGTTCCTGCGTCCGGAGTGGCGCAAGGAAACCATGATCGGCACGCTGGCGCTGTGCCAGTGTCTCGGCCACGGCATGAAAATTCTCGGCTTCGCCAGCATCGGCCTCGATCCGCTGCGCGAGGGCAATCTGCTGTGGCCGCTGCTGATCGCGGTGGTGCTCGGCACGCTCGGCGGCAAGTGGCTCAACCAGCGACTCAGCGAAGCGCGCTTCCGCAGGTTGGTTCATGCGATCCTGTGGATCATGTCGTTGAAGCTGATCTGGGATGGCGTGAGAGGATTGGGTTTATGGAGCTGACGCTCAAGCTCACGGCACAGGCCGTGGAGGATTTGATTCGCGACGGCCTGCCGGTGGCCGCGAAAGCCGGTGTGCGGGTCGAAGCGGTAGCGCCGGGTTGCGCACGCATCCGCCTGCCGTTTCATCCGGGCATGCTGCGCCCGGGCGGGGTGATCTCCGGGCCGACGCTGTTCACTGCCGCCGACACCGCGATGTACGCGCTGGTGCTGGCGCACATCGGCCCGCAACTGATGGCGGTGACTTCGCAGCTCAACATCAATTTCCTGCGCAAGGCCGCGCCCGGCGATGTCATCGGCGACGCCCGCATGCTGCGTCTCGGTCGGCGCACCGCGGTGATTGAGGTGTTGCTGTACGCCGGCGACGATTCGCAGCCGGTGGCGCAGGTCACCGGCAGCTATGCACTGCCAGTCGCGGGTTCATCCACATCCTCGTAGTCCGCCGGGCTAGTGAGGTCGGCCGCGCCGCGCCAGCCCCGCGTGGCGGCAAGCAGCGACAGGCTTGCCGTCACCGCCAGGTTCAGCAGCAGCGCGTACAGCGCGGCGTAGCCGGAGATGGTGAGACCGCCCAGATGTAGCGGATAGATCGCCTTGAAATGCTGGCTCGCCGCCATCCAGGTGCCGCCGGCCATGCCCACGGCCCAGCCGGCGATCAGCGCGCCGTGGTGCAGCCGCCGCGTGTACAGGCCGATCACGATCGCCGGCAGCGTCTGGATGATCCAGATGCCGCCGAGCAGCTGAAGCTGGATTGCGTACTGCTGCGGTAGCAGCAGCACGAAGGCCAGCGCTCCGAGCTTGACTACCAGCGACACCCGTTTGGCGACCAGCGCTTCCTGCGACGGTGTGCAGTCGGGCCGGAAGTATTCGCGGTGAATGTTGCGCGTGTAGAGGTTGGCCGCGGCGATCGACATGATCGCCGCCGGCACCAGTGCGCCGATCGCTATTGCGGCCAGCGCCACACCTACGAACCACGGCGGGAACCAGCGCAGGAACAGCGCCGGCACCGCGTAGTTCGGCCCGTACTTCGCGAAGCCGGCGGCGTAGGCCGGATCGTGCTGCACGCCGGAGGCCAACGCCATGTAGCCGAGCGCGGCGATCAGGCCCAGCACCAGCGAATAGGCCGGCAGCAGCGCCATGTTGCGCTTGATGGTGCGGCGGCTGTTGGCGCTGAGCACGCCGGTGATGGCATGCGGATACAGGAACAGCGCCAGTGCCGAGCCCAGCGCCAGCGTCGCGTAGGCGACACCCTGGCCCGGCTGCAGCAGCAAGTGCTGCGGCGGCACCGCCGCGAACACCTGGGCGTAGCCGCCGAGCTTCTCCGGGATCACCACCACGGCGGCGATCACGGTGATGTAGATCAGCAGGTCCTTGACGACCGCGATCAGCGCCGGTGCGCGCAGGCCGCTGGTGTAGGTATAGGCGGCGAGGATGGCGAAGGCCACGATCAGCGGCAGGTCGCCCATCCAGCCCTGCCCGGAAAAGCCGAGCGCGCCGATCACGACCTCGATGCCGACCAGTTGCAGCGCGATGTACGGCAGCGTGGCGAGGATACCGGTCAGCGCCACCAGCAGCGCCAGCGTCGGGCTGCCGTAGCGTGCGCGCACGAAGTCGCTGCCGGTGACGTAGCCGTGGCGCCGCGCCACCGACCACAGCCGCGGGAACACCACGAATACGAACGGAAACACCATCAGCGTGTACGGCAGGGCGAAGAAGCCGAGTGCGCCCATGCCGAACACCAGCGCCGGCACTGCGACGAAGGTGTAGGCGGTGTAGAGATCGCCGCCGAGCAGGAACCAGGTCACCACCGTGCCAAAGCGGCGCCCGGCCAGGCCCCATTCGTCGAGATGATCGAGACTCGCCGCGCGCCAGCGTGCGGCGACAAAGCCCAGCACTGTCACCAGCGCGAACAGCGCGACGAACACCCGGACGGTCACACTCATCGTCCATGCCTCGCGTCGGCGCGGTAGGCCAGCGCCGTGCACAGGGCACTGAATACGATCCACGCGAACTGGAACCAGTAGAAGAACGGAATGCCCGCCAGCCGCGGCTGGTCGCGGTTGTACAGCGGCACCCACAGCGATACCGCCGCCACTGCCAGCAACAGCAGCAGCCAGAAGGCGCGTCCACCTTGCCCGTTGATTTTCATGTGCCCGATTCCTCCCCCGATACTTCGCGCGTCAATGCGTGCGGTGCGGCGATGTCAGAGCGGCGGCGGCGCGTGGTCGCGGTGCCACTGCAGGATGCGGCGATAGGCGTCCGGGTCTTTCACATGTACCACGTCGCCTTCGCGCGGAAAAGTCCAGTCGTAGAGCCGCGACAGCCAGAAGCGCAACGCCGCCGCGCGCAGCACCAGCCGCCAGGCTGCGCGTTCACTGTCTTCCGGCTCGCGGCGCGCGCAGTAGGCCGCAGTCATGACCTGCCAGCGCGCGGCGTTGAGATGGCCGTCCGGCTCGAAGCACCAGTCGTTGAGCGTCACCGCGAGATCGTAGATCAGCGCGTCGTTGCAGGCGTAATAGAAGTCGATGACGCCGGTCAGGCGCTCGTCGACGAACAGCACGTTGTCGCGGAACAGGTCGGCGTGAATCACGCCCTGCGGCAATACCGACAGCACCAGCTGCGATTGCGCGGCCAACTCATCCTCCAGCAGCGCGCGCGTCGCTGCGTCGACCTTCGGCAGCAGCGCCTGAGCGGTTTTCTGGCGCCATTGCGGACCGCGGGTGTTTTCGCAATGACCGGCGTAAGAGTGCGCAGTGACATGCAGTTCGCCCAGTTCGCGACCGACTGCGCGGCTTTGCTCCAGTGTCGGAAACAGCACGCTCTGGCCGGTGAGCCGGTGCACCAGCGCCGCCGGCTTATCGTTGAGCGTGACCAGGTTGCGGCCGTCGCGCGTGCGCGCCGGCATCGCGCCGGGGAAACCGCGCGAAGCAAGATGATCCATGAGACCGAGGAAAAACGGCAGATCCTTGTGATTCAGCCGCTCGAACAGCGTCAGCACCCAGCGCCCGTCGGTGGTGTCGACGAAATAATTGGTGTTTTCCACGCCCTCGCCGATGCCCTGAAAGCCGATCAGTTCCCCGACCGGGTACTGGCCAAGGAACTTGAGCAATTCGGCGTGGCTGACTTTGGTGAAGACGGACATGAACTCAGGAGTTTCCGGTTGAATATCGGGTGCCGCAGCCTACAGTTTATTCGACATTGCCCGGCTTGCCTCAGGCCGGCATGCGCGAGGCAAAAAAAACCCCGCCGGGTGGCGGGGCTAGAAGAATTTCCAGAGCGGAATCAGTTGTCCTTGACGTGCAGTTCGACGCGGCGATTCTGCTCGCGGCCCTCCGCGGTCTCATTGCTGGCGATCGGGCGGGTCTTGCCATAGCCGATCGGCGTCATGCGCTTGCCGGCCACGCCATGCGACACCAGGTAATCCTTGACCGCATCGGCGCGACGTTCGGAAAGTCCCATGTTGTAGGCGTCCGAACCGATGTAGTCGGTATGGCCTTCGACATCGACGTTGATATCGGGATAGGAGTTAAGCGTATCCGCGACCTGGTTGAGGATGACCTTCGAGTCCGGCGTCAGCCGGGCCGAGTCGAACTCGAACTTGACGCCCTTGAGGATGAAGTTGCGGTTGGCCGCGCAGCCATGGGCATCGACTGCCTCGCCCGGCTTCGGTGTGCGGCAGTCGCCCTTGAGCGCGCAGCCGTTGGGCAGCACCTTGGCCCCGGCGGGAGTATGCGGGCACTCATCCAGATAATCCGGCACACCGTCGTTATCGCTGTCCAGCGGGCAGCCATCCGGGCCGATCGGGATGCCCGCCGGCGTGTTCGGACACTTCAGCGTGACCGGCGGCACGTAGGGCACGGTGTGAACCGGCACGACCACCGGCGGTGGCGGCGGTGGTGGCACATACGGCTTCTCGCCGGGCTTGTGGCCCAGTGCGATACGAAGGCCGGCCATGAACTGCCAGGTGTAGAACGTGTCACGCGGCAGTGATCCCGATGCCTGCAGGTAGTCGATCTGATACAGCGCTTCCAGACGCAGCGAGGTGTTTTCGCTCAGGCGCTGCTGGAAGCCGACGCTGGCCCAGGGGCCATAAGCACCGCGACGCTCGCCGAGAAACTTGACGCTCGAGGCCTGACCGCCTACACCGATGTAAGGCTGCGTCGAGGATGAAGAATCGTAATAAGGCGTACCAGGAAACAACTCGACACCGAGGCGGCCGGTGAGACGGTCATAGTTTTTGGCGTGGCTGGTTTTCAGCGCCGAGTAATCGACGCCGCCGCTGAACACGAAATGGTCGCTGAACGGCCGCGTCGCGCGGATGCCGCCAGTCAGGCCCCGATCGAGGTCGGTGGCGTCCGAGACGACGCCGCCGATCATCGGCCAGATTGACCAGCGGTCGTCCAGCAGTTCCGGTGTCGTGGTCGAGTCGGCGACCGACGATTTCTGCGCCGGCACGGCCGCAGTCGGCGCGGGAGCGACTTCAGGCGCAGGTGCGGCCGCAACAGCAGTTGCGGGTGGCGGCACCGCGACGGGCGCGGCGCCATCAGAGGGTTGTGCCAGGGCCAAAAACGGAGTCAGGCCGAGTGCCGCTATACACAGTGTGCGAGTGACATTCATGGTTCAGTTCCAGTTCAGGGCAGCTGAGGTAGGCAGCCTTGCGCCAGGGCAGCGGCGGCAGGATTGGCGGTCGTGATAGCGGTCAACAGCGTGCCCAGGCCGCACAGCAGAGGCTGGTAAACCTGACCGTTGACCGGTGTTATCACCGGTGCCAGCGCGGTCAGTAACGGATTGGTCACAGGGTTCAGCGCCGTGATCAACTGGTTGGTGATGGTCGTCACCGGCGATGTACCGGCGCTGCCGTTGTCGATCGACTGAAGTACCGGGTTGACGACGCCAGTGACCTGGCTCAGCAACTGCGTGATCGCGCCGCTGCCGTCCGGGTTGGATGCAGCGAGCTGGAACACCGGCGCCAGCGTGTCGCACAGGCGTTCCGGGCTTTGCGTAGGATCGTTGGGGTTTGCGCCGAGCAGCACGTCGCTGGTCACCGGCAAGGTCAGGACGGTCATGCCATCGGTCGCGTTATTCGTCGCCAGGCTCGGATTGGTATAGGTCGCGGTGACGCAGGTAAAGCCCGCTGTCACCGAACTGGTTGCCACCACTACGCCGTTTTCGCCGGGCATGCGATTCGCCGGGTAGTTGGCTGCGGATGTCTGCTTGTCGCCGACCACCGCCGACGGGAAACTGCCGCCCGACGGGACACATTTGGCTCCATCCCAGTATGCCGATGACTGCTGCGATTCGGTCCAGAAGATGCGGTCCGAGGTGGGATTGGCCGCAGTCGCGCCATCGTCGTTGGTGACATCGTTGGTAAAGCCGTTATACGGCTTTGTCGAGTCTGCGATGGGGCAGTTGCCGTTGGCGTCGAGCGTGTTGGAACCGCAGAACATTGCCTTGGCGATCAGGTTGAGCTGGCCCTGGATTTTGGTCGGATCCTGCAGGCCGGCTGCGGCATTGGTCGCGCCGACGCAGGCGAACTTGGTCGGTGTCGGGTTGGTTGCGGTCGGGAAGTCCTTGTTGGAAACGCCCAAGCTGTTCTTGCCCAGAACCTGGTTGGCCGTCACCGTCACCGGGTACGGTGCGGCCGGGTAGGGGTTCGGCGTGCTGTTCGGCTGCGCGAAGCTTGCGGTGACGTTGGCATTTCCAGGCGCAACACCGGTAGCCAGACCGCCGGCGGGAACGGTGCTGACCGTCATCGTCGCCGGTGTGTCCGAAGCCCATGTGGTTGCGGGATCGTTGGTGACACTGCACTCCTGGCCGTTGTTGTAGCGTGCGCGCAGGACGAACTGCTGGGTACCACCAGTGACTAGGCTGATGGGCTGAGTTGCAGGATTCACGCAAGCGCCGGTATCGGCGCGGCAACCGGTGAAAGTGTTGGCAAGCGTGACCGGCTCAATGCACAGTCCGGTGGCGTTCGGTAGCAGCGTTGCCGGTACGATGCTCAGCGTCGCTGTGCCGGCCAACGGCGATGCAGGTGGCGGTTGGCCCCCTGTGCCCATGGTGCACACATTTGTGGAATACGACGCGTTGATGGTGATGGTAGTGGGTGTTGCAACCGCACTGTTGGTGGTGACAACGCCGCTGTTGGCATCACCGCTGCTGTCGATCGTGGCCACGCCGCTGTCGCTGGTGGTGCTGTTCGCGTCATGCGGCGTGAGGCTCCAGGAGGTTTGAGCCGAGACGTCGCCAGTGGTGCCGTTGCTGTAAGTGGCAGTGGCGACATAGCGCTGCGACTGGCCGGCCGGCACGGACGCATTGGGCGGTACCGCGGTGATGGCAATGCTGTTGGCGCAGGCCGCGGTGACGGTGACCGGAGTATTGCCGGTCGCGCCGCCGATACCCGCGATGACGGTGACGGTGCCGGGCGAAACGCCGGTCAGCGTGCTGCTGCCGTCAGGGTTGGTGACGATGGTGCCGATGGTGGTCGGGTTCGCCGACCAGGTCGGTGCCGGGCACTGGGCGTTCTGGTTGATGTGAGAAACGCCATTTGCATCGATATTGGTGGTCGTGCAACTTGCCGTGGCTGTGCACTGAGCGGTCTGGCCTGCCGCCAGCGTAGTGGGCACGCAGGTAACGGTGATCGCGCCAACCGAAAACGTGGGGATCGGCAGATCGGGGCTGCGCGCGCCGCAGGCTGCCAGTAGCGCCAGCACGGACGCCAGCATTGCATTGCGGATGATTGAACTTGCCATGATATTTTCTCACTCAACTGTTCTGGATGTATCAGAAAACCGCGTTCTACGCCCCTGCAACGGCCTAATCATAAACTAAGTGTTGCACCAAGCGTCAACCGAAGTAAGGGTGCTGCGTTGCGGGCGCGAAATACAGGTGCCGTGTGGACAGAAGTTTAGGTGCCATCGTAGTCCCGAACAGCGCGGCCAACGCTAGATAAACCAGACTAATCCGAAAGGACGGCGCGCGGGATTTCTGACAGGCACTTGGCTGACATTTTTCTTTCCGCTGATTCCGGATTTTCAGCGCCGCCAGAATGCCGGTGTGAACAGGATCAGCAACGTGAAGATTTCCAGCCGGCCGAGCAGCATGGTGAAAATCAGCACCCATTTTCCAAAATCGGTGACGCCGGCCATGTTGGCGTTGACCGCGTGCAGGCCGGGGCCGGCGTTGTTGATGCAGGCGGCAACTGCGGACAGCGCGGTGACCGGGTCGAGTCCGGTCATCATCATGACGAAGCTGAGCAGCACAGTCGAACCGATATAGACCGAGAAAAAACCGCCGACCGCATAGACCACATCGTTGGAGACAATCTTGCCATCGAGCTTGATCGCCACTTGCGCGTTCGGATGCACCAGGCGCTGCAGTTCGCGCATCGCCTGCTTGATGAACAGCACCAGTCGCACCACCTTGACGCCGCCACCGGTGCCGCCGGCGCTGCTGACCATGAACGACGCCAGCACCAGCAGCAGCGGCACGTAGCCGGGCCAGTCCGACGGGTCGGCGGTGGAGAAGCCGGCATCGGCACCGTAGGCGATCAACTGGAACATGCCCTTGCGGATGCAGGTGAACAGGTCCGGATAGGTGCCGGCGAGATACAGTGGCGCGCAGACCAGCACGCCCATCACCGCGACGATGCCGAGGCCGGCGAGGAATTCGGTGTCGCGAAGATAAATGCCGAGGCTGCGCTGGCGGAAGGCGATGTAGTGCAGCGAGAAATTGGAGGCGCCGAGCAGCATGAACACCATCGCCGCGACTTCAATGGGAAAGCTGTTGAAGTAGGCAAAACTGGCGTCGTGGGTGGAGAAGCCGCCGGTGGAGAGTGTGGACATGGCGTGGCAGATCGCATCGAACGGTGTCATCCCCAGCGCCCAGTAGGTGATGCCACAGGCCAGGGTCAGCAGTACATAGACCACCCATAACGCACGCGCGGTGCCGGTGATGCGCGGTGTCAGCTTGCTGTCCTTCATCGGTCCCGGCGTTTCGGCACGGTATAGCTGCATGCCGCCGATGCCGAGCATCGGCAATACCGCGACCGCCAGCACGATGATGCCCATGCCGCCGAGCCAGTGCAGTTGCGCGCGGTAGTAGTTGATCGCGTGCGGCAACTGATCGAGACCGCTGGGCACCACGGTGGCGCCGGTGGTGGTGAGGCCGGACACCGCCTCGAACATGGCGTCGGTAAAGTTGTTCCAGGCGTGGTTGGTGGCATACAGCGGAATTGCGCCGAACAGCGACAGCACGGTCCAGAACAGCACGGTGACGAGGAAGCCGTCGCGCGTGCGCAGTTCACTGCGCGCCCGGCGCACCGGCCACCAGACGACTGCGCCGGTGGCGAGCGTGATCCACAGGCTCAGCAGAAAAGCGCTGGCGACGGTGTTTTCGTAGAGCAGGTCAACAAAAATCGGCGGCAGCATGGTGATGCTGAACAGCATCAGCAGGATGCCGGTGATGCGCTGCACCGCGGCGTAGCGATGGATGCGCAAAGTGCTGTTTGTGTGGTAAGCGGCCACGGCGCGAATCAGAAGAAGCTCATTCCGACCTGGAACAGCTTTTCCACGTCCTTGATGTGCTTCTTGTCGACGATGAACAGGATGACGTGATCCTCGGCCTGCACCACGGTGTCGTGGTGGGCGATGATCACATCGTCGCCGCGCACGATGGCGCCGATGGTGGTGCCGGGCGGCATCTTGATCTCCTCCAGCCGGCGGCCGACCACGCGCGAATTGCTGCGGTCGCCGTGGGCAATGGCCTCGATCGCCTCGGCCGCGCCGCGGCGCAGCGCATGCACCTTGACCACGTCGCCGCGGCGCACGCGTGACAGCAGCGCCGAGACGGTGGACTGTTGCGGCGAGATCGCGATGTCGATGGCGCCGCCATCGACTAGGTCGACGTAGGACAGGCGGTTGATCAGGCACATCGCCTTCTTCGCGCCGAGGCGCTTGGCCAGCATCGCCGAGAGGATGTTGGCCTCGTCGTCGTTGGTAACGGCGCAGAACACGTCGACGTCGTCGATATTCTCCTCGCGCAGCAGTGCCTCGTTGGCGACATCGCCGGTGAGGATCACGCTGTGATCGAGCTGTTCGGACAGAAAGCGCGCTCGTTCCTTGTAGCGCTCGATGATCTTGACCTGGATCTTGTCTTCCAGCGCGCGCGCCAGGCGCAGGCCGATGTTGCCGCCGCCGGCCAGCATGATGCGCTTGACCGGACGTTCGAGCCGGCGCAGTTCGCTGATGATTTTCGGAATGTGGTCGCGCGCGGCGACGAAGAAGAGCTCATCGTCGGCTTCGATGACGGTGTCGCCTTCCGGGATCAGCGGGCGGCCGCGGCGGTAGATCGCGGCAACGCGCGCCTCCACGCCGGGCAGGTGCTGTGGCAGTTCCTTGAGCTGGCGGCTGACCAGCGGCCCGCCGTAATAGGCGCGCACGCCGACCAGTCTGACTTTGCCGTCGGCGAAATCCACCACCTGCAGTGCACCCGGATATTCGATCAGGCGCAGGATGTAGTCGGTGACCAGTTGCTCCGGAGAGATGCGCATGTCGATCGGCAATACGCCGGGCTCGAACAGCTTCTCCTCGCGCAGGTATTCATTCGAGCGGATGCGCGCGATCTTGGTCGGCGTGTTGAACAGCGTGTGCGCGATCTTGCAGGCCAGCATGTTGGTTTCATCGCTGCCGGTGACGGCGATGATCATGTCGGCGTCGTCGGCACCCGCGCTGCGCAGGATGCCCGGGTAGGAGCCGTGACCATGGACGGTGCGGATATCGAGATGTTCGGCCAGTTCCTCCAGCCGCGTGGCGTCGGTATCCACCACCGTGACGTCGTTCTTTTCGCCGACCAGGTTTTCGGCCAGCGTCGAGCCGACGCGGTCAGCTCCCAGGATGATGATTTTCATGCGGCGCGCACCTTAACGCTACGGCATTGAGTCGCGCAATACGCATATGGACTTTGTGGGCAACCGTAGCGGCACCACCCGCTGTCAGTAAGCTTGTCTTCCAATATGTTATTAAACATAAATAAATATTAAATATAACTTATGAAATAAAACGAACTGTCTCATGCTGATGTTGATAGCGGGTGGCCGATTCCTAGCGATCTTTTCTGAGCACGATGCGATAACGCGCCTTGCCCGCACGCAGATGTGCCAGCGCCTCGTTGACCTGCGACAGCGGGAACATTTCAACCTGCGGTGCGATGCCGTGACGCGCACAGAATTCGAGCATGGTCGCGATCGTCGCCGGGCTGCCGATGGGTGAGGCCGAGACTGAGCGCTGGCCGGTCATCAACTGCCCGGCGCTGATGTTCAGCGGTCCTGGAATCGCGCCGACGAAATGCAAGCGTCCGTGCGGCGCGAGCGTGCCCATATAGGCCGGCCAGTCCAGTTGTACATTGCTGGTGACGAGGATGAAGTCCAGCGTGTTCGCCAGCGGCTTCAGCGCCGCCTTGTCGGTGCTGGCGACGACGTGGTGCGCACCGAGTTGCAACGCCTCGTCGCGCTTGGCCGCGCTGGAGGTGAAGGCGGTGACTTCACAGCCCCACTTGTTGAGGAACTGGATCGCCAGGTGACCGAGTCCGCCGATGCCGATCACGCCGACGCGATGGGTCGGTTTCACGCCCAGCTCAAAGATCGGCGTGAACACGGTGATGCCGCCGCAGAACAGCGGGCCGGCGCTGTCTGCAGGGACAGACTCGGGCAGCGGAATCGCCCAGTTCCAGTGGCAGCGCACGCGGTCGGCGAAACCGCCGTGACGGCCGACGATGGTTTCTTCGCCATGCCGGCACAGGTGCGGTTCACCGCTGATGCATTGCGCGCAGCACATGCAACTGCCGGCGCGCCAGCCCAGACCGACACGCTGGCCGATTAGCAGGCCCTTGGTCTGGCCGCCCAGCGCACGGATGGTGCCGACGACTTCGTGGCCCGGCACGAACGGATACGCAGTGCGGCGCCATTCGTTGTCGAGCATCGACAGGTCGGAGTGGCAGACGCCGCAGTATTCGACATTGATCTCGACCTGCTCCGGCGGCAGCGGGCCGGGATCGTAGTCGAATGGTTGCAATGGGCCGCTGGCGGCGTGTGCGGCGTAGGCATGGATGGCTGGTGTCATCGCAATCTCCTGTCGAACGTGAATCCGGCGCGATGTTCGTTGCGCGGTTTCAGGGCTTTACCAGCTTCGCATAATAGAAGCCGTCGAAGTCACCGCCGGGTGCGATGCGGCGGCCAAGCCTGCAGGCCATGCCCCAGTCCGCCGCAATCGGCACGTGCTTGGCGCTCGGCGTGGCCTTGAGAAATGCGCGCACCACGTCCTCGCCCTCGGCGCGCAGGATCGAGCAGGTGGCGTAGATCAGCACGCCGCCGCGCGCCAGTAGTGGCCACAGCGCGGTGAGCAGGTGCAACTGCTCGCGCGCCAGCAGCGGAATGTCGGTCGGACGTCGCAGCCACTTGATGTCCGGATGGCGGCGGATCACGCCGGTGCCGGAGCAGGGCGCGTCGAGCAGGATGCGGTCGAAGGGCCGTTCATCCCACCACAGGCTGGGACGGGTGGCATCGCCGATGGCGACTTCAGCCTTGAGCTGCAGACGCTGCAGATTGTCGTTGATGCGCTGCGCGCGTTCCTGGTCCTGGTCCAGCGCCAGCAGCTTGAGATCGCCGCAACGCTCCAGCAGGTGCGCGGTCTTGCCGCCGGGCGCGGCGCAGGCGTCGAGCACGCGCATGCCGGGTTTCGCGGCCAGCAGATCGGTGGCGAGTTGCGCGGCGGCGTCCTGCACCGAGACTTCGCCTGATGCGAAACCGGGCAATTCATTGACGGGGACCGCGGTGTCGAGAATCAGCGCATCCGCAGTGTGCGGCGTGGTGTGCGCGCTCAGGCCTGCGGCCTGCAATTGCAGCAGGTAATCGCCAGCCGAATGATGTCGGCGATTCACGCGCAATGTCAGCGGACCCTGTTCGCTGCCAGCGGCGAGCACCGTCTGCCAATGATCCGGCCAGTCTTTTTCGACCTGATCGGCGAGCCAGCTCGGATAGGAAAACTGCTTGGCCGGATGCGGCGGAATCTGCGCTTCCAGTTCCTCGCGCTCGCGCTGATAGCGGCGCAGGATGGCATTGACCAGCCCGCGCAGCTTGTCCTTGCCCATCAGTGCTACCGCTTCGACGGTTTCGTTGACCGCGGCGTGGGTGGCGACGCGCATCGAGCGCAACTGGAACAGGCCGGCGAGTATCAGGGAATGAAGTTCCGGTTCATTGTTCAGCGGCTTTTCCATCATCCGCGTCAGCAGCGCGTTCAGCAGCGCGTAATCACGCAGCACGCCGTAGCTCAGTGCGCGCAGCAGCGAATTTTGTTGCGGCGAGAATTCAGCGGTGTCGGCGCGTGACAGCGCCGTGTCGAGATTATTGCCTGAGAGCACACGCGCAATCACGCGCGCGGCTTCGACGCGAACTTTAGTGGAACCGGCGATCGGCAAGTTTTTTTCCGTGTGCGGCTTCGGCGGCGCTGAGAATGCGCCCGCCCGGCCACTGTAGTTGCAGGATGTTGAGCAGGCCGCCGTTGCAGGCGACGCGAACGCCGGCGTCATCGGCTTCGATCACCGTACCCGGTTCGGCGCTGGCGTTGCCGGGCTCGGCGCTGGCGGCGTGAATGCGCACGCGCTGGCCTTCAAGTTCGGTCCACGCAATCGGCACCGGGTTGTAGCCACGGATGCGCCGCGCCAGTTCCTCGGCGCCCTGCGACCAGTCCAGCCGCGCCTCGTCCTTGCTGATTTTCTTGGCGTAGGTGGCGCCCTCGGCAGGCTGTGCTTGTTCGCGCAGTTCGCCGCGCGCCAGTTGCTCTACGGCCTGCACGATCAGGCGCGCACCCATAGCCGCAAGCGCGTCATGCAGCGTGGCGGCGGTGGTTTCCGCAGTGATTGGCATCGTTTCGCGCAGCAGCATCGGGCCGGTGTCGAGGCCGGGGTCCATGCGCATGATGGTGATGCCGGTTTCAGCATCGCCGGCGAGGACCGCGCGCTGCAGCGGCGCTGCGCCGCGCCAGCGCGGCAGCAGCGAAGCGTGGATGTTGAAGCAGCCGTGGCGTGGAATGCCGAGCGCGGCGGCCGGCAGGATCAAGCCGTAGGCCACCACCACCAGCAGTTCGGCGCGCAGCAGACGCAGATCGTCCTGCGCGGCGGCGTCCATTTTCTGCGGCTTGAAGGTGGGGATGTTGAGTGCTTCGGCACGGCGTGCGACTGGCGAAGGCGCCAGTTTCTGGCCGCGGCCGGCAGGACGATCAGGCTGGGTGAAGACGCCGACGATCTGGTGGCCGGCGGCGTGGAGCGCATCGAGCGCGGACACCGAAAATTCGGGCGTGCCCGCGAAAGCGATCCTCATTTGTCCTTGGCCTGTTTCAGCAGTTTCTTCTTGATACGCTCGCGCTTGAGCGAGGACAGGTAGTCGATATACAGCTTGCCGTCGAGGTGATCGATCTCGTGCTGGATCGCCTGCGCCTTGAGGCCTTCGGCGTTGACCTCGAACGGATTGCCGTGACGGTCCAGGGCTTTCATGCGGACGCGGGCGTAGCGCGGAATCTTGTCGAAATGGCCCGGCACCGAAAGGCAGCCTTCCTCGATTTCCAGCGATTCGCCGGCCTCGACGATCTCGGGATTGACCAGCACCAGCGGTTCCGGCTGGCTCTTGTCATCGGCGCAATCCATCACCGCCAGGCGCAACGACACACCGACCTGATTGGCCGCGAGGCCGACACCGGGCGCGGCATACATGGTCTCAAACATGTCGTCGATCAACTGCTGTAGCGAGGCATCAAAGCGCGTGACCGGCAGTGTATTCCGGCGCAGGCAGGGGTCGGGAAGATGGAGGATTTTGAGCAGGGCCATGGCTGCGAGTTGCGAAATTACTGCGAAATTGAGCGCCAACTGTTTGCTCTAGCTGGATTTTGTGCAAGAATCCGGCAAACGGATCGGGGTGCGCCGTATGACCAATTATAGCCTTTCAGTCGTAGCGGGAATTCTCTGGCTCTGTCTTGCCGCGCCGGCGGTCGCGCTGGCTGCGGATGCGGTGACCGCCACGCCGGACGCCACGACTGCGGATGTTCATGCCGATGCCATGATCCGCAGCGATGCTCCGCTGCAATATGTGGTGAAGAAGGGCGACACCCTGTGGGATATTTCCAAGCGCTTTCTGCGCAATGCCTGGCAGTGGCCGCAAATCTGGTACGCCAACGATCAGGTCAAGAATCCTCACCTGATCTATCCCGGCGATGTACTCAGCCTGGTGATGGTCAACGGCCGTCCGCGACTGATGCTCGGAAATCCGCCGGCGCCGGCGCGCGCGCAGGCCGAGATCGAACAGCGGTTGTCGCCGCAGATCCATGAGAGTCCGCTGGGTGCGGCGATTCCGACAATCCCGATCGATGTGATCCGCGATTTTCTCAGTTCGCCGCGCGTGGTGACTCAGGAGCAGATTGATCATGCGCCGTACCTGCTCGATTTCGTCGACGAGCACCTGGTCGCCGGCGCCGGCAGCCGCGCTTATGTGAAAAACCTGCGCGACAAGCGGCAGGCGCAGTACTCGCTGGTCCGGATCGGCGGCCCCTACATCGACCCGGACAGCGGCGATGTGCTCGGCTACGAGGCAATTCCGGTTGGCGAGGCGGATGTAGACAACTACGGTAATCCCGGCATCGTCAGCCTGGTCGCGACTACGCGCGAGGCGCGTATCGGCGACCGTCTGATCGCAACGGATACGCATGTTTACGATGCCAACTTCTATCCGCGCCCGCCGAAGACGAAGCTCGATGCCCGCATCCTGTCGGTGTTCGATGGCGTGACCCAGATCGGCCAGTACCAGGTGGTTGCGCTCAACCGCGGCAGCCGCGACGGGCTGAAGCCCGGCCATGTGCTGACGATCATGCAGAGCGGCCGTGTCGCCAAGGACCCCTACACCGGCAACGATGTGAAGTTGCCGGGCCAGGCCGCTGGCACGGTCATGGTGTTCAGGACCACGCCACGCATCAGCTATGCGCTGGTGATGGACGAGACGCGTGTGGTGCACGTGCTGGATCGTGCGGTGACGCCGTCGTCCGACACCACCCTGCCCTGACGGTGGCGGCGCCGTCACGGCGCTGACCGGTGCACGCCGAAGAACTTAAATCGTGGCTGATCCTGATTCGCGCTGCCGGCGTGGGTCCGGTCAGCGTTGCGCGTCTGCTGGAACAATTTTCCAGTGCTGCAGCGGCGCTGCACGCGGGACGCGGCGGCTGGCGCAAGGCCGGTCTCGACAGCAAGGCCCAGGCCGGACTGGCGGCGCCTGACTTCGCGCTGGTTGAATCCGACCTGGCATGGTTGTCGTCAGGTCCTCAGCGTGCCTTGGTGACGATCAATGATGTGCGCTATCCGCAGCAGTTGCGGGAGTGCAGTGGTGCGCCGCCCGCGCTGTTCTGCCAGGGTGACACCGACTTGTTGCCGCTACCGCAACTGGCGATTGTCGGCGCGCGTTCGGCAACGCCGCAAGGCAGGGAGAATGCGCAGGTTTTTGCCGCCGACCTCGCCAGTCGCGGGCTGGTCATCAGCAGCGGCCTGGCGCTGGGCATCGACGCCGCCGCGCATCAAGGCGCGCTGTCGGTGGACGGGCTGACACTCGCGGTCTGTGGCACCGGCCTCGATCGTGTCTACCCGGCGCAGCATCGCGAACTGGCGCACCAGATCGCGCAAAAAGGTCTGCTGGTGTCGGAGTTTCCACCGGGCACGCCGGGCAAGGCGGAGAATTTCCCGCGGCGCAACCGCATCATCAGCGGTCTCAGTCTGGGCGTGCTGGTGGTGGAGGCCGCGCGCGAATCCGGCTCGCTGATCACCGCGCGCATGGCCAGCGAGCAGGGCCGCGAGGTGTTCGCGATCCCCGGTTCGATCCACAACCCGCTGGCGCGCGGCTGCCACGGCCTGATCCGCCAGGGCGCCAAACTGGTCGAGTCGGCAAACGACATCCTCGAAGAGATCGCGCCGCACATCCGCATCGCGCCACGCGCAACCGCAGGGGCAGAGGCAGCGGTCGATCCGCAGCAGGCGCGGATACTCGAAGCGCTCGGTGACGGCAGCCTTGGCATCGACCAGTTGGTGCAGCGCACCGGACTGGCCGTGGCGGAACTGTCCGGCGTGCTGCTGACTCTGGAACTCGCCGGCCAGGTTGCGGCAGTTGCCGGCGGCAGCTACCAGCGCCTGCGCCGCCGCTGAGTACGCGGCAGGCTGGCTAAGTTACGGGAAAGGTGCTCGCGGGCGCCGCCCGCTGTGCGTTATGATTTGCGCAATCATGTTATTAAACATATACATAATATAATATGTTTAAATATTATAAAACAAGTATCTTGCGCGCAGCCCTGATAGCGGGTGATGCACTACAGATATTTTCAACAACAATTTTTTCAAATACACTAAAAACACACAGCACGGGAGGCGAGTCATGAAAGAAACCGTACTAGATGTGCTGATGTATTTGCTGGAGAACTACCAGTCGGTTGAGTTTTCCGATTCTCAAAATCAGGACGCGCTGCGCGATGAACTGGTCGCGGCCGGGTTCCCCGAAGAAGAAGTGCGCCACGCCTTTGCCTGGCTCGACGGGCTGGAGCAGCAGCGCCAGTTGCCGTTGATCTTCGGCCCCGGTGGCGCGATGCGCCTCTATACCCACGACGAGCAGGATCGCATCTCCACCGAGTGCCGCGGCTTCCTGCTCTATCTGGAACAGCTCGGCATCCTCACTGCGGAGTCGCGCGAGCTGGTGATCGGCCGGCTGATGGCGATCACCGAGGAGGTCGATCTCGAGCGCGTGAAATGGGTCTGCCTGCTGGTGATGATCAACCAGCCCGAGGCCGAAGAAGCCTGCCTGCAGCTCGAGGATATGCTCTATTACCAGGGCGATTTCCTGCACTGACGCGCCGGCTGCGGTGCGTGCTCCGGGCCGGCTGTTAGCCTGACCCAACGCGCCGGCTTTCTGGACAGCCGCTGTCGCTTGCGCGTATAAGCCGCCTTCCGAGGCAGCCCGCGAGGCTGCACTTTTTGACCACTTGACGGTATCAATGAGCAAAAACCTGGTCATCGTCGAATCGCCCGCCAAGGCCAAGACGATTGCGAAATATCTGGGCAGGGACTACGAAGTCCTCGCCTCCTACGGCCATGTGCGCGACCTGGTGCCCAAGGACGGCGCGGTGGACGTCACCAACGGTTTCGCCATGAAGTACCAGGCGATCGAGCGCAACGAAAAACATGTGAAGGCGATCCAGGCCGCGCTGAAGAACGCTGACGCGCTGTTTCTGGCGACCGACCCTGACCGCGAAGGCGAGGCGATTGCATGGCATCTGCTCGAACTGCTCAAGGAAAAGGGCGCGATCAAGAACAAGCCGGTCAAGCGCGTGGTGTTCTACGAGATCACGCAGCGCGAGGTGCAGAAAGCCATCGCCGAGCCACGCGACATCGCCGATGACCTGGTCAATGCGCAGCAGGCGCGCCGCGCGCTGGATTATCTGGTCGGCTTCAACCTCTCGCCGCTGCTGTGGCGCAAGATCCAGACCGGCCTCTCCGCCGGCCGCGTGCAGTCGCCGGCACTGCGCCTGATCTGCGAGCGCGAACTCGAAATCCGCGCATTTGTTGCGCAGGAATACTGGACCATCGAGGCGCGCGCCGAGAAGGGTTCGGTGTTCACCGCGAGACTGGTGGAACTCGATCGGCAAAAGGTCGAGCAGTTCACGCTCACCGACGCCGGTGGTTCCGAAGCCGCGAAACAGAAACTGCTCGCCGCCGCGCAGGGCGAGCTGCGCGTGGCGAATGTCGAAAAGAAGCAGCGCCGCCGCAATCCCGCGCCGCCGTTCACTACTTCGACGCTGCAGCAGGAAGCCAACCGCAAGCTCGGCTTCACCTCCAGCCGCACCATGCGCACCGCGCAGCAGTTGTATGAAGGCGTCGATCTCGGCGGCGACACGGTCGGCCTTATCAGCTACATGCGTACCGACTCGGTGAACCTCGCGCAGGATGCTCTGGCCGAAATCCGCGAAGTGATCGCCGGGAAATTCGGCGCCGCCTCGGTGCCGCCGGAGCCGCGTTTCTTCAAGACCAAGTCCAAGAACGCGCAGGAAGCGCACGAGGCCATACGCCCGACTTCCGCCGCGCGCATTCCGGAGCAGATTG
>JBOICK010000024.1:0-23137 GCA_050739895.1 Stenotrophobium sp. | reverse complement strand
CCTCTCCCGCAGGGGGAGAGGGGCTCGAAAATAAGCAACCAGAGGTCGTCATGAACAACGGCTTCAATACAAAAATCGAAAACGGCATCGCCGAAATCGTCATCAACCGGCCGCCGGTGAATGCGCTCAATGACGCTGGCTGGCACGCGCTGGCCGACGAAATCATTCGTGCGGGCAATGATCCGGAGGCGCGAGTGATTGTGTTGCGCGCCGAAGGCCGCGGCTTCTGCGCCGGGGTGGACATCAAGGAACTGGACAAGGAACCGGAACGCATCGTTTCGGTCAACGCCGGCAACTATCGTAGTTTCGAGGCGGTGCATCGCAATTCGCTGCCGGTGATCGTTGCCGTGCACGGTTTCGTACTCGGCGGTGGCATTGGTTTGGCGGGCGCCGCGGATATCGTCGTCGCCAGCGATGACGCGACTTTCGGTGTGCCGGAAGTGGATCGCGGCGCGATGGGCGGCGGCGCGCACCTGCAGCGCCTGTTCCCGGTGCAGAAAGTGCGCATGATGTATTTCACTGGTGAATCCATCACGGCTGCTGAAGCGTATCGCCTGGGTGCCATCGAGAAAGTCGTACCGCGCACCGAACTGCGCACTACGGCGCTGGCAATTGCGCAAAAGATCGCGGCCAAGAGCACGGCCATGATCAAGCTGGCCAAGGAATCGCTGAACGGCATCGAGGACGGCAATCTCGAAACCAAATACCGCTGGGAGCAGGGTTTCACGCTCCAGGCCTACATGAGCAAGGACTCCGCCGAAACCCGCCGCGCCTTCGTCGAAAAGCGCGATGCCGATTTCAGTGCGAGCAAGACGGAGAAAAAATAATGAGCCAGTTCTTATTTGAACAGTCCGGCACATGGATGTGCCGGTCTTGCACAGGATGTGCACCGTGAAACTGGAATACACCGAAAAACAGCAGACCTTTCGCGCAGAAATACGTGCGTGGCTGAAGGCCAACGTGCCTGCGAAAGCACTGACCAGCTTCGACACCAAAGAAGGCTTCGAGCAGCACCGCGCCTGGGAGCACAAGCTCAACTCTGGCCGCTGGAGCGCGGTGACCTGGCCCAGCGAACTGGGCGGACGCGGCTGCGATCTGATCGAGTGGCTGATCTTCGAGGAAGAATACTGGCGCGCCAACGCGCCGCTGCGCGTCAACCAGAACGGCATTTTCCTGTTGGCGCCGACGCTGATGGAATACGGCACAGCGGAACAGAAGGCACGCTTCCTGCCACGCATGGCATCTGGCGAAGACACTTGGGCACAGGGCTGGTCGGAACCGGGCGCCGGGTCAGATATGGCGGCGATCCGCTGCAAGGCGACGCGTGACGGTGATCACTACATCATCAACGGCCAGAAGATCTGGTCGACGCGCGCGGTGTTTGCCGACTGGTTGTTTGGCCTGTTCCGCAGCGATCCGGAATCGACGCGTCATCACGGCCTGACCTTTGTGCTGATGCCGCTGAATTTGCCGGGCATCACCATCCGCCCGATCCGCCAGCTCAATGGCCTGCCGGGATTTGCCGAAATATTCTTCGATAATGTGCGCGTACCGGTGACCAACCGCCTCGGCGACGAAGGCGCAGGCTGGAGCATCGCCATGGCGACCGCCGGCTTCGAGCGCGGACTGATGCTGCGTTCGCCCGCCCGTTTCCAGAAAACCGCGCAGAACCTGATCGAGTTGTATCGGCGTCATCGTGAAACGGCGGATGCCGATCCCGCGATTCGTGACGCTGTGCTCAAGAGCTGGATGGATACCGAGGCTTATACACTGGCGACTTACCGCACTGCCTGCCGGCTGGCCAAGGGCGGCAAGATCGGCGCCGAAGCCAGCACCAATAAAATCTTCTGGTCGGAGTTGGATCTGAAGATGTACGAAACCGCCATGCAAATCCTCGGCGCACGTGCCGAGTTGATGCCGGAATCACCTGATGCAGGTGATATCGATGGCTGGCTGGATGGCTTCCTGTTTGCACAGGCCGGGCCGATTTACGCCGGTACCAACGAGATTCAGCGAAACATCATTGCAGAACGGATGCTGGGGCTGCCGAGGGCATAGCGATGGACTTCACTTTCGACAATCAGCAGTTTGAATTCCGTGACGCCGTGCGTCGCTTTCTCGTGGTAGAAGCGGAGCCGGAAATGCTGCGCGAGTTCTGGGAAACCCAGAGCGGACGCTCCACCGACATGCGAGCGAAGGTGACCGAGCAGGGTCTGACCGCGCTGTCGGTGCCGGAGGAATTCGGCGGGCTCGGCCAGAACGATCTCGACTGGATACTGATTCAGCAGGAACTGGGCTATCACGGCATTCCGGATTCGCTATCCGATTCGGCCTATCTTGCAGTGGATATTCTCAGCCGCCTGCCCGCAGGAACCGAGTTGCGCAAGGAGTGGCTGCCGCGCATGGTCGAAGGCCGCGCACGTATCGGCGTTGGTCACCCGGTCAATCCCTTTGTCGCGGATGCGCAGATCGCTGACCTGCTGCTGCTGTGGCATAACGACGAAGTGCATGCAGTGAAACCTGACCAGACGAAGCTGACGCTCAATCCCAGCATTGACCAGTCGCGTCGCCTGTACAAGGTTGAATGGACGCCGTCCGCCGCGACGCGTGTCTGCGATGCCGCGGCCGGCAAGCTGATCTGGCAAGACGCTTTCAACCGCGCCGCCTTGTCCGTTGCCTCGCAACTGCGTGGACTGGCCAAGCGCATGATGGACCTTGGCATCGATTACAGCGCGCAGCGCAAGCAGTTCGGCAAGCCGGTGGGTTCGTTCCAGGCGATCAAGCACCAGTTGGCGGACGTAGCCGTGAAAATCGAATTCGCTGGCCCGGTGATCCACCGCGCAGCCTACGCCATGGCGCACCAGCATCCGCAACGTGCGTTGTATGTATCGCATGCCAAGTTGGCAGCGGGCGAGGCAGCGTCGCTGGCGGCACGCAACAGCCTGCAGGCACATGGCGCGATGGGTTACACCTGGGAAGCTGATTTGCAGATGTTCATGAAACGCGCCTGGGCGCTGGAATCGGCTTGGGGCACGCGTGCATTTCACAAGAGCCGGATCGCCGCCGCAGTGTTCGCAGACGGCGCTGCTCTTGGCCCCGGCGAAACTTTCACATGAACGAATTTCCATACACCTGTGAAGCTGCCTTGCAGATGTTCAAGGGGCATGAACTGTCCGCCTGGGCGCTGGAGTCGTCCTGGGGCACGCGCGCGTTTCACGAGAGCCGTGTTACGGCGGCGATATTCGCGGATGGCGCAGCGCTGGGGCCCGGCGAAACTTTTAATTGATTAATCGGATCAGGAGCAACAATGGCTGAAGCCTATATTGTCGACGCCCTGCGCACGCCCACCGGCAAGCGCAAAGGCAGTCTGGCCCACATTCACGGCGCCGATCTCGGCGCGCACGTCCTCAAGGCGATTGTCGAGCGCAACGGCATTCCCGCCGGGGATTACGACGACGTGATCTTCGGCTGTCTTGATGCCATTGGTCCGCTGGCGGGCAACATCGCGCGTTCCTGTTGGCTCGCTGCCGGCTTGCCACTGCATGTGCCGGGCGTGACCATCGACCGCCAGTGCGGTTCCTCGCAGCAAGCGGTGCATTTCGCCGCGCAGGCGGTGATGAGCGGTACGCAGGATGTGGTCATCGCCGGCGGCGTACAGACCATGACGCAGATTCCGATCTCGTCCGCGATGATCGCGGCGCAGCCGCTGGGCTTCAAGGATCCGTTCTCCGGATCCAAGGGCTGGGTCGAGCGCTTTGGTAACCAGCCGGTGTCGCAGTTTCACGGCGCACAGATGATCGCCGACAAGTGGAACATCTCGCGCCTGGACATGGAAAAATTCTCGCTGGAGAGCCACGTGCGCGCACGCAAGGCAATCGCCGAGGGCCGCTTCAGGAAGGAGATCGTGCCGATTGCCGGTCTTGCCGATGACGAGACCACGCGCGAAACCACGCTGGAGAAAATGGCGACGCTGGAGCCCTTGGCTCCAGGTGGAACCATCACCGCCGGCGTGTCGAGCCAGACCGGCGATGCTGCTTCGGCGATGCTGATCGTCTCCGAGAAGGCGTTGAAGCAATACAAGCTCAAGCCGCGTGCGCGCATTCATCACATGAGCGTCTACGGCGACGATCCGATCTTCATGCTGACCGCGCCGATTCCGGCGACGAAGTACGCGATGAAGCGTTCCGGCATGAAATTGCAGGACATTGATCTGGTCGAGATCAACGAAGCCTTCGCGCCGGTGGTGCTGGCCTGGCTCAAGGACACCGGCTATCCGCACGCGCAGACCAACGTCAACGGCGGCGGCATCGCGCTGGCACATCCGCTGGGCGCGACCGGCGCCAAGCTGATGACCACGTTGCTGCATGAACTGGAGCGCACCAGCAAGCGCTATGGCCTGCAGACCATGTGCGAAGGTGGTGGTTTGGCGAACGTCACGATTATCGAGAGGCTGTAAGACATGGGTATTTGCAAAAGCCGCACGATCATCATCACCGGCGCTGGTGCAGGTCTTGGCCGCGGCTACTCGATGGCACTGGCGGCCGAAGGCGCCAACGTTGTCGTCAACGACATCAAGCACGAGGCGGCGGATGCTGTCGTCGCCGAGATCAAGGCTGGCGGCGGCAAAGCTATCGCCAACAGCGACGACATCACCAGCATGAGCGGCGCCGACAACATCGTGAAGAGTGCGGTGGCGGCTTTCGGGGATGTGCATGGCGTGGTCAACAATGCCGGCGTCGTCCGCGACCGCATGTTCGCCTCGATGAGCGAAGAGGAGTGGGACACGGTGATCCGCGTTCATCTCAAGGGACATTTCTGCATCGCCAACACCCTCGTCAAGCGCTGGCGCGATCAGGTCAAGGCCGGCCAGAAAGTTGAAGGCCGTATCGTCAACACCAGTTCCGGCGCCGGCTTGCAGGGCAACATCGGCCAGGCCAACTATTCGGCCGCCAAGGCGGGTATTGCTTCGCTGACGCTGGTGCAGGCGGCGGAACTCGGTCGCTATGGCATCACCGCCAACGCGCTGGCGCCGGCCGCACGCACCGGCATGACCGAAGGCCCGTTCGGCGCGATGATGAAGAAGCCGGAAGACGGCAGCTTCGATCACTACGCGCCGGAGAACGTCGCACCGCTGGTCGTCTGGCTTTGCAGCCCGTTGTCGGCGCATGTCAGCGGCAAGGTGTTCGAGGTCGAGGGCGGCAAGGTGTCCATCGCAAACGGCTGGAAGACCGGCATCGTCCGCGACAAGAAGGCGCGCTGGAATCCGGCGGAGTTGAGCGGCGTGATTGACGGCCTGATCGCGGAATCGCCGAAAGCGCAGAAGGTTTACGGAACCTAGTGAGCGCTAGCTGTATCAGCCGCCAGGCGGCGCGCTTGCGCCGGGTTGCGGCCAGGTCTCGAACGCGTAGTCAAAAGAATCGTAGAACAGGTGGTCGGCGTCAAGACCGGCGGCGATGAAGCTGCGCTTGCCGGCCTGCACCATCGCCGGCGGGCCGGACAGGTAGACCTCCAGGCCGTGCAGGTCGGGGTAAATGCGCAGCAGCGCTTCGTGGACGAAACCGGTTGCGCCGCGCCAGTCAGCGCCCGCTTCGGTCAGCACCGGCGTATAGCGAAAATGCGCGTGCTGCGCTGCCCATGCCTGCACTTTCTCATCCAGGTAAAGATCGCGCGCGCTGCGGCCGCCCCAGAACAGGTGAATCGGGCGCGTTGCCGGTCCGGACAGCAGGTTCTCGATCATCGCCTGCGCCGGCGCAAAGCCGGTGCCGCCGGCCAGCAACAGGATCGGTCGCTGTGAATCCTCGCGGATGTAGAACGCGCCGAGCGGGCCCTCGATGCGCAGGATTGCACGCTCCGGCATCGCGGTCTGCACGAACTGCGCGAAGCGTCCGCCAGGGGTGATCCGCAGATGCAGCTCCAGGGTTTCGCCGTTGGGCGCGTTGGCGATGGAGAAGCTGCGACGCCCGCCATCGGCCAGCAGGATGTCAAGGTATTGGCCCGGCAGATAACGGAAAGCATCGGCACGGTCATTCGCTTTCGGCAGCTTCAGTGTCAGACCGATGACATCGTGCGCCAGCATGCGCCACGACAGTACGCGCGCCGGCAACTGGCGCGGGCGCAGCTCGTCGAGTTGCGGCGGCTGATGCAGGTCGATTTCAAGATCGGAAAGCGGCCGCGCCAGGCACATCAGGATGTAGCCGGCATCGATTTCTCCCTGCGACAGCGCCGTTGGCGGAAACGGATATTCGACGCGGCCGCGATTGAGCCGCGCACGGCAGGATGCGCAGCCACCGCTCTTGCAGCCGAACGGCAGCGCCAGGTGCTGGCGCAGGCCGGCGGCGAGAATGGTTTCGCCGTCCTCCACGCCGAAGCGCACGGGGCGTCCCGCCAGATACACTTGTTGCATGATTCCTGCCCTTGAAGAAGCCCTGCCGAAATCCGCGCTGATTGTCGGCTGCGGCGATATCGGTCTGCGGGTGGCGGCGCGACTGCGTGCGCTGCGCAGCGAGGTTACCGGAGTGGTGCGCTCTGATCAAAGCGCAGTGGCCCTGCGCGACGCAGCAGTGACGACACTGATTACCGACCTCGATGCCTGTGCCGCGCTGCCGGCCGCGCCTCTGGTGTTTTATTTTGCGCCACCGGCGTCTCTGGGCGAAACCGATCCGCGCCTGCGACGCATGCTGGCGCAATGGCCGGTGCATGGCATGCGCATTGTCTACATCTCCACCAGCGGCGTTTACGGCGATTGTGGCGGACGCTGGATCACCGAAGACGAACCGCTGCAACCGCTGAGCGCGCGCGCGCGCCGCCGCCTCGATGCGGAGCGCGCACTGGCGGCCTGGGGAGGCGATCACGTCATCCTTCGCGTGCCCGGCATCTATGGCCCGGGGCGCCTGCCGCGCGAGCGTTTGAAAAAGGGCCTTCCGGTGATTTGCGAAGCGGAGTCGCCCTGGACCAACCGTATCCACGCCGACGACCTTGCCGAGGCGGCGCTGCATGCCGCGGTGCACGGCCGCAATGGCGCGGCCTACAACGTCAGCGACGGGCATCCAACGACGATGTGCGATTACTTCACGCGCTGTGCGCGGCTGCTGGGTCTGCCATTACCGCCACAGGTGACGCTGGCTGAAGCGCGCCGCGTGTTCACGCCGGCGATGTGGTCGTTCATGGAGGAGTCCAAGCGTCTGCGCAACCGGCGCATGATTGAGGAACTCGGCTTTGCGCCGCGTTATCCCGATCTCGAACGTGGTCTGCCAGCGTGCCTGTAAAAGTCGAAAATCGTGCGCACCCGCTGTCAGTCCGGGCAGCATGGTGCTTGTTTTAATATATATACTAAATATTAATTAAACATATAATAAATAACAGTCATCGCCGACTAAATATCTACAGCGGGTGGCGAGCGAAGCCGATAGAATGCGCCGGTCATTAATTAATTTTACCAAGGGAGTTCAGATACATGAGCATGATGAAGGAGTTCAAGGATTTCGCGATGCGCGGCAGCGTCGTCGATCTGGCGGTGGGTGTGGTCATCGGCGGCGCGTTCGGCGCGATCGTGACCTCGCTGGTCGGCGACGTGGTGATGCCGGTGGTCGGCATGCTCACCTCCGGTGTGGACATCTCGAAGGCGGCGATGGTGCTGCAGGAGGCGATAGGCACCAAGCCGGCGGTGCTGCTGTCCTACGGCAAATTCCTGCAGACCATCATCAATTTCATCATCATCGCCTTCGCGATTTTCCTCGTCGTCAAGGGCATGAACAGCATGAAGAAGAAGGAAGCCGCCGCGCCGCCAGCGCCGGCCGCGCCCAGCGCGCAGGAAAAACTGCTGACGGAAATCCGCGACCTGCTGAAGAAAGGCTGAAAACTCCAGTTGTGCAAACGAACCCGCCGCAAGGCGGGTTCGTTGTTTCAGGCGGGCTAACGCGGCGGTGGCGGTGGCGGAATCGCGGCCGGAGAGGCGTAGCCGGGAACCTGGTTGCCCTTGCTGTACATGCACTGTGCGTAGGCGATGTCGTAGCGGCGCTGCAAGCCGTAGCCGGTGCGGTCGGCGGCGCCAGCGCCAGCCACGCTGCCGGCGACCAGGCCGATGCCCGCGCCGACGCCTGCGCCCTGGCCACTGCCGGCGATCAGCGCGCCAGCTGCGGCACCCACCGCCGCGCCCGCCGCGGCGTGGCCGACCACTTCGCCGGTCTGCGCCTGCGCCGGGCTGACGCCGATTTGCATGTCTGCATACTGGCGGCAGATCGCGTCATCGCCGGTGAACACCTCGAATGGTTTATACGGCCCCGGCATCACCGCGATGCTCGGCCCGGTCGGCACCGTGGCGCAGCCGGAGACAGACAGGACCGCCAGTGCGACAGCGGCGGCGCTCAGGACGGCAAAGGAATTAGGCATGCGAATGTCCTCCGGCGAAACGGTTCAGTGCTGCTGCGCGGAAGCGGGCGGCGGCGTGGCCGGTACCGCGGTCCAGCCGCCGGGACATTGTGCGACATAGGGGTAATAGCCGGCCGGTTGCTCGCAGCGATACCAGTACTGCGTCGGCGGCGGGCCGGAAGGCGCGGTCTGCACCACGGTGTATCCCGGATAGGGGTAGATCGGCGCATCGTAGTAGTACCACGACGGCCCGACCACCCACCACCAGCCGTAGCGCGGCCCGTACCAGCCGCGATGCCAATAGCCGCCGTGCCAGCCGCCACCGACGCGCACCGAATAGCCATAGTGCGGGTAATAGTGCGGATAGGCGCGGCGCCACGCCAGCGCCGGCGTCGAAAACAACAGCACGCCAGCCAGCGCCAGCGCCGTGGGCATTGCGATCAAGCGGTATCTGTTCATGACCAAACCCGTCCGTCAGGAGGCCCGGACACGGTACAAACCGGGCCGTTTCATCCATTAGAGCGCGCCGGGGCGATCTGGTTTAATGAATTTACGAAACTTTGCGTCTGCCGGCCGCGATTCCGCAGCGGCGGCCGGCGCGGCCGATCTGCTGTTTGCGATCAACCGCTCAATTCATTGCCGGCGTGGAATGGCTGAGCAGGCGCATGGCCTGCGCGAGCATCGGTGCTTCCGGCGGCTGGCCCTGCCACAGGCAATAGCGCATGGCGATGAAATGGCCGATGCCCATGATCGCCCAGGCGCTGGCCTCGCCGGGTTCACTGTCGGCGCCGCCGCGCGCGCGCGACAGGCTCTTGCCGTAGGTCGCGGCCAGGCTGGCGTAGTAGTCGCGGAACACCGGCTCGTCGACGAACTGCGCTTCCTGCACGATGCGCAGCCGGCCCGGATGCCGCTTCGCGAACTCGATGAAGCTGTCGACGCAGGCACGCTCGGTTTCGGCGCTGCCGGCGCAGCGCGCCAGCGTCTCGGCGCTGTGCTGGCGCAGCGCGCGGCCGATCTCCTGCACCAGGGTGACGAAGATTTCCTCCTTGGTGCGGAAGTAGAGATAGAACGTGCCCTGGCCGACGCCGGCGCGCAGCGTGATCGAGCTGACCGAGGCGCTGTGGAAGCCCTTGTCGCCGAATTCAAGCTCGGCGGCGGACAGCAGCTTGCGCCGCGTGGCTGCACCGCGTGCGGTCACCGGCACGATTGGCGCGTGCGCCCTGAAGGACATGGGTTCGGCATGGGACATGGCAGGACCGGTTGGGATGCTCAGGCCGTGCGCAGGAGCGCACGGCGATGGGAACTCAGATGCCCGGATTGTCGCGCGTCAGGCGAACGCTGACGCAGCCTTCAGGACTGACGGTGCAGTTCGGCGGAACGCCGGTTGTGTCGAGTGGCTCAGCACACCGCGCGCAGTCTGAAGCGCGAGGGTTTTGGCCGGTCCTGCGCGCGCAGCTTGAGCAGCGCCAGGCAGTCGTCGAAGGTGCGCGAGATGCGCGTCTGGTTGCGGATGCGTTCGAGCTTGGGCCAGGTCGCGCGCTCGCCTTCGTGGATGAACCGCTGGATTTCGGTGGCGCTGGGATTGGCGAACATGTTGACCAGCTGCCGCGGCGTGTGTCGCGGGAAAATATTGACGTCGCCGGTGTATTTCTGCCGCGTGATGTTGTCGATCTTGTGCAGCACGCGGCCGGCGCCGTGTGGGTCAAGGTGCGTGCGCGCCAGTGCCAATGCGTTGCGGCCGCTGCTGGTGATCACTTCGCGCGCCAGCGGCACGATGCC
This sequence comes from Stenotrophobium sp., assembly GCA_050739895.1. Taxonomy (GTDB): domain Bacteria; phylum Pseudomonadota; class Gammaproteobacteria; order Nevskiales; family Nevskiaceae; genus Stenotrophobium. Next base: position 12,991 of record JBOICK010000024.1, on the reverse strand, counting down.
GCGCTTGGGCGCGCGATCGGTCATGAAAGGCACGATGTGCGGATTGGTCTGGCTGACGATGTAGTGGTTGCAGTTGTGCAGGCGCGCCAGTCGCAGCGTCGGCAGGTCGTTGGAGAGAGTGCCATCGATCCAGCGCTTGCCCGGCAGATACGGCACGATCTGGCCCTGGTAGGCGATCGCCTGCAGCATCACCGGCGGGAACACGCCGGGTACTGCGCAGGAGGCGAGGATCGCGCTGCGCATCATCACGTTGGGCGCGGTCAGGTAATTCAGCAGGCGGCCTTGCTGGTGGCGCTCCGCCGGCGACACCGTGACACCGATGATGCGGCGCGTGCGTTCGAACGCCGCGGTGAAACTTTCGTCGCCGATGTTTTCGCGCAGGCATTTTTCGAGTTGGCCGCCGTCCATCACCGCGCCGTCCTGGATCGCGCTGCGCAGACTGACGCTCTGGAACGCCTGCAGATTGAGGCCGCCGGGTTCGAAGATCCGCTTCAACTGCTCATCGTCGCGGCTGCCGACGATGCCGGCGATGATCGAACCGGCGCTGGAACCGGAAATCACCTTCGGCAACAGGTTGCGTTCGTGCAGCGCCTTGATCACACCGAGGTGAAACATGCCGAGAACGGCGCCGCCGGACAGCATCAACGCAGAACGGCCGAAGACAGTGCCGGTGCGCTTGAAGAAGATGATTTTCTCGGCTTCGGGGAAGTCCGGGAAATCGCCTGCGCAGAGATAGTCGAGACAGCGCGCGACTTCCTCGATGTAGGCTTCGATCAGCGCCTTGGTGCCGACGCGGGCGACGCCGTAGAGCGACGGACTGGCGATGTTGCCGATGTTGCCGTGCAGGCCCTCGTGCAGGTTGAACACCAGTTGGCGCACGTCGCCGCATTGTCGCAGCGCACGCATTTCGGTGAGGCGCTCCTTGATCAGCAGGTGGTCGTAGTCGTCGCTGGTATCGTCCTGTTTCCAGGCCTCGGCGCCTTCGAGCGCGTCCAGCGACAGCGCGATTTCGCGCCAGGCGGTGTAGTCGCCGGCGTTTTCCAGGTCTTTCAGGCGCTGACTGATGAGTTTTTTCGACATCGATGTGCAGGACCGGGCCGGGAGGAGTGACGGCGGATTTTAGGAGATTTCCGCCGCGCCGGATGACGCGGTGTGCAAAGATGCCAAAATAGGCCGACCAACGGCGCCCGCTATGGGCATACCCGTTCCTGAGTATGTTATTTTTTATATAAATAAATTAATTTGTGATTATAATATATAACAATCTGGTCTTCGCATCCCGGCATAGCGGGTGGCGTGCGCAAGCGGTTCAGACGTGGCGGCCGCGCTGATTCCGCCGCGAAACGCGCATGAGCGAACCTGAGCAGGCAGGCGACCGAGGTATCCGCGACTGGCTGATGCCGGCGTTCACGCTGCTGATCTTCTGCGCGGCGCTGTGGGTGTTGAATCGCAGTCTGCACCACATCCACTGGAGCCATGTGCTGGCGCAGCTCGAAGGCACGCCGAGCCTGAGCGTGCTGTTGTCGGCGCTGTGCGTGGCCGGCAGCTACACCATGCTGACTCTGTACGATTTCCTGGCTCTGCGCGTGATCGGCCATCGCCTGCCGTATCCAAGAGTCGCGAAAACCTCGTTCATCGCCTACGGCGTCGGTCACAGCGTCGGCCTGTCGTCGATCTCCGGTGGCTCGATCCGTCTGCGCCGTTACGCCGATGACGGCCTGAGCGCGTTGGAGATCGGCGGCGTGATCGTGCTGTGCACGCTGACCTTCGCGCTGGGTGTGACGACCCTGCTCGGGTTTTCGCTGATCTTCGAGGCCGGCCAGGCCGAGACTGCGCTGCATCTCAACCACGGCGCCGCCAGGGTCGCCGGCGAACTGGTACTGGCGGGTGTCGCCGGCTATCTGCTGTTCACCGCAGTGCGGCGCGCCGCCATCACCGTCAACGGCCGTCGCTTCGCGTTGCCGCGGCTGCGCTACTCCGCACGGCAGACGCTGGTCAGTTGCGCCGACCTCGGTTTCGCCGCCGCCTCGCTGTATTTCCTGATGCCGGCCGGAATCCACCTGAGTTATCTGGCCTTTGTCGGTATCTATGTGCTGGCGATTGCCGCCGGCGTGGTCAGCAACGTGCCCGGCGGCCTCGGTGTGTTCGAGGGCGTTCTGGTGTTGCTGTTGCCGGAAGTGCCAAAGGAGAAATTGCTCGGTGCAGTGGTGCTGTATCGCATCCTCTATTACCTGCTGCCGCTGGCGCTGGGTCTGGTGTTGCTGGCGACAGGCGAATGGGAGGCGCAGCGCGACAAGATGCTGCGGCCATGGCGCCTGGCGCGACGTTGGCTGGATGCGCTGATTCCGCAGGTGATGGCGGCACTGGTGTTCCTGTCCGGCGCATTGCTGCTGTTCTCCGGCAGTTTGCCGGCGCGCAGCGCACGCATCTCCTGGCTCAGCGATGTCCTGCCGCTGGGCGTGATCGAGGTCTCGCATCTGGTCGGCAGCGCTGTCGGCGCCAGCCTGCTGATACTCGCGCGCGGGCTTTACCGCAAGCTCGATGGCGCGTGGTGGCTGACGCAGGCGCTGCTGGCGGGCGGTATCGTTGCCTCGCTGCTGCGTGGCATTGACTACGAAGACGCGATCGTGCTCGGCGTGATCAGTTTCCTGCTGTGGCTGGCGCGTGCGCGCTTCTACCGGCGCGCGCCGCTGCTGGCACAGCGCTTTTCACCGATCTGGTTTGTCAATGTGGCGCTGGTGCTGGCAGCGGCGATCTGGGTCGGACTGACCTCCTACAAGCACGTCGAGTATGGCAACCATCTGTGGTGGGAATTCGCTTTTTCAGCCGATGCCCCGCGCATGCTGCGGGCCAGCCTGGTCGCGGTCGCGCTGGTCGCATTCTTTGCGCTGTGGCAACTGCTAGGGGCATCGCGGCCGCGGCAGGGGTTGCCCAGTGAACAGGACATGGACGACGCGCACAAATGTCTGGCCGGCGCCGCAGAAGCCGGCGCGCGCATCGCCTTGCTCGGCGACAAGCAGTTCCTGTTTAGCGAGCAGAAGGACGCATTCATCATGTATCAGCGCAGCGGGCGCTCATGGATAGCGCTGGGTGATCCGGTCGGCAATCCCGAACGCTACGAGACGCTGGCATGGAAATTCCGCGAATTGTGCGACCGCCATGGCGGCTGGCCGGTGTTTTACGAAGTCAGTGCCACGCAGTTGCCGCTGTGCCTCGACCTCGGGCTGGCGTTGATCAAGCTCGGCGAGGAGGCGCGCGTGCCGCTGACCGGGTTTACCCTGGAAGGGTCGAAACGCGCGGAACTGCGCCAGGCCAAACGCAAGGGCGAGCAGCGCGACGGTCTGAGTTTCCAGCTCTTGTCGCAGGACGAGGTGGCTGCAAAAATGGAGCAGTTGCGCGAAGTCTCCGACGACTGGCTGATGTCCAAGACAGTTTCTGAAAAAGGCTTTTCAGTCGGCAATTTCGATCCCGATTACCTGCGCAATTTCCGGGTCGGCGTGGCGCTCAAAGACGGCGAGATCGTGGCTTTCGCCAACCTGTGGGAGAGCGAACAGGAAGTTTCCGTTGACCTCATGCGCTATAGCGTACAGGCGCCGCGTGGTGTCATGGACTATCTGTTCGTTGAGTTGATGCTGTGGAGTTGCGCCGGCGGCAAGCAGTGGTTCAATCTCGGCATGGCGCCGCTGTCCGGACTGGAAAAGCATCCGCTGGCGCCGATCTGGCACAAGCTCGGCCTGCTGGTGCATCGCTACGGTGAGCCGTTCTATAACTTCGATGGACTGCGGCGCTACAAGGAAAAATTCGGTCCGGAGTGGCGGCCGCGTTATCTCGCTTCGCCCGGTGGACTGGCGCTGCCGAGCATTCTGCTGGATACCGCCGCCCTGATCGCAGGCGGCATGAAAGAGGTGATCTTCAAATGAAGCGATGGACCTGCATGCTTCTGTTGCTGGTTTCGGTCTGCGCGCAGGCGCAGGGCATCGTCACGCATGGCCGGTTCAAGCGCGTGGTGATGGTGCAGCCGCAAGGCAGTCCGACCGGCTTCGTGCTGTTGCTGTCCGGCGACGCAGGCTGGAACGCGGGCATGACGCTGATGGCGAATACGCTGGCGGCGCAAGGTGCGCTGGTCGCCGGTATCGACACGCCGGCCTTGCTGCGCGATCTGAACCGTGACGACGGCGATTGCGTATTTCCCGATGGCGACCTCGACAATCTGAGCCGGTTCGTCCAGGCCTATTACAAGGTGCCGGGTTATCTGCCGCCGCTGCTGGCAGGCTATGGAACCGGCGCGACGTTTGCTTACGCAGTGCTGGCGCAGGCGCCGGATCACACTTTCTCCGGCGCACTGATGCTGGGTTTTTCGCCACGGCTGCGTTTAAAAAAACCGCTGTGTGTGGATCGGGGCGTGAAGTTCACCAGACTCAAGCACAGCAAGGGAGTCGAACTGCTGCCGGTGCAGCGCATCAAGGCGCCGCTGGTCGCCTTGCAGGGCACCAGCAATCCGGCGAATCCGGCGTCCGTGGCGCAAGCTTTTTTTGCCCAGGTTCCGGGTGCCGGAGTGATTGTGGTGCCTGATGTCGGACACGGGCTCCAGGCCACCGCGCAAGCGCAGTGGGCTGCCGCTTATCGCAAGCTGGTTTCCACCGAGCCAAAACCGGTGCCGCCGCCGGCGAGTCTCGGCGATCTGCCGTTGATCGAGATTGCGCCGCAAGGCGTTGCGACCAATACATTTGCGGTGATTCTTTCAGGTGACGGCGGCTGGGCCGGCCTCGACAAGGACGTTGCCGCGGCGCTATCGCAAAAAGGTATTGCCATCGTCGGCGTTGATTCGCTGCGCTATTTCTGGGGCGCGCGTACGCCACTGGGCACCGCCGCCGACATCGACCGTATCGTGCGTTATTACGCTGCGCACTGGAATAAAAAGCAGGTATTGCTGATTGGTTATTCGCAGGGTGCGGACGTGCTGCCGTTTATCATCAACCGGCTGTCGCAGGACGTGCTTGCAAAAGTCTCACTGGCCGCCGGCATGGGCTTGAGCGAGCACGCCACATTCGAGTTCCACATGGCCAACTGGGTCAAGAACGACACGGTCGGGCCGCCAACCCTGCCAGAAATCGACAAGATTCAGGCGGTGCCGTTCCTGTGCATCTACGGCGCCGACGAGACCGACAGCGCCTGCCCGAAAATAATTGGCACGGCGCATGCACACGCGGTGAAGCTGTCGGGCGGGCACCACTTCGACGGCAACTATGGTCTGCTGGCCGAGCAGATTCTCAAAGCCGTGCCACGCTGAGATGGCACTGCTGCCGATTTTCTTCGGACTGCTGTCGGTGGTGCTGGTCGTCGGCGGCCTGATCGGTGCGGTCCTGCCGATCATCCCGGGTCCGCCACTGGTGGTTGCCGGACTCTGGCTGGCGGCGTGGACCGATCACTACCGGCACGTCGGTACTGCGACGCTGGTCATCATCATCGTGTTGGGGCTGATTGGCGTCATTTCCGATTTCGTCGCCGGCAGCTTCGGCGCCAAGCGCGTCGGCGCCAGCCCGCAGGCAGTCAGCGGTGCTGCGTTCGGCACATTCGTCGGACTGTTCTTCGGGATTCCCGGACTGATCCTCGGCCCGTTCGCCGGCGCGATCGCGGGCGAATTGTATGCGCGCCGCAGTCTCGGTCAGGCCGCCGCATCCGGCATGGGCACGTGGCTGGGACTGCTGTTCGGCGCGATCGCCAAGCTCGCCGTGTCGGTGGCGATGATTGCGGTCTTCGCATTTTCCTGGCTCGTCTAGCGACGGGATTGTGCTCGGGCTGTGCCACGAAGCCGGACAATTCGGGTTGAGTGCGGTGTTTCCTGTCCAAGCATGCTTTGAGCGTCTTGCAAATCCCGTAGGCGTGAACCTTGCAACACTTGAATAACGGCCGGCGGTGCGCATTTGACAGTGCATAATTAACACTGTTAAATACAAAAAATGCCAGTCATATTGACCGCTGCCGAAGAAGATGAGACGCGTCAGCGCTTCGTAGATGCCGCCCTCGACATTTATCGCAGGCAAGGGCTGGAAGCCTTGAGTTTTCGGAGTCTTGCCTTGGCAACAGGCTTGAGCCACACGCTTCCCTATCGCTATTTCGAGCATAAACAGGCCTTGCTGGTGGCCATGCGTGTGAATTGCACGCAGCGTTTTGAAAAGTTCGTACGCCAACATGAGGCCGTGGATGGCCCGCTATTGAGCCGCATCCGCTCGATTGCCGCAGCCTACGTCGAATTTGTGCGACAGAACCCGGCCGAATATCTGCTGATTTTCTCGACGGATCAGCCGCCGCCCGATCAATACCCGGAGTTACTGGCCGCGCGGCGCAGCCTGTTCGACCATGCGATCGAGGTGGTTGCGCTGTGCGTGAAGTCCGGAAAGCTGCAAGGTGATGTGCTGCAGATCACACATGAATTCTGGGTTGCCCTGCATGGCCTTATGACGCTGCATGTTGCGAACCAGCTGGTACACGGCTGCACACTCGAAGAGCTGGTGGAACCCTTGATCGACCGCATGCTCGGGCAGGCGGGCCGGGATCCGCCAGCAAGGCGGCGTGCGCGTGCGACGGCGCCCGAGGTTGCGCGGCCGCGCCGCTGAAGTTGAAGAACGTCATGCAAGTGCTCGCCCCAAATGCAGGTTCGCAAAAGGAGTCACACTCATGAACCATTCCACTGTTTTCATTACCGGCCTCTCGCCGGACTGCAAAGTCCGTTTCCAAAAGCTGACACGCGCACCCGCGTTGTCATGGCCGACCTTTATTCTGTGGATCATCGTCACAGGGGTCTATGTCGGTTCCGATGTGCTCGCGGTGCGCGGCGATATCCCGTTGTGGCTGGGCATGATCGTCAACAGCCTGATTGGCTATCTGGCTTTCAGCGTGGTGCATGACTCCATTCACCGGGCGATCTCGACGCACACACGCGTCAACGACTGGATAGGACAGTGTGCAGTGCTGCTGGGAGCGCCTTACGTGAACCTGAAACTGTTCCGTTGGGCGCATATCCTCCACCATCGCTTTACCAGCGGGCCGAAAGATCCGGACATCGTCCTGCACGGCGTCTGGTGGACCTTGCCGTTGCGCTGGATGTTCATTGATGGTTTCTACCTGATGCATACGCTCAAGCACGGCGACAAGGTGTCCAGGCCCTATCTGGTGACGTCGATGTGGTGGGCGTTCTGGAGTTTCACGGCAATGGCCGTGCTGATTTGGCTGGGCTACGGCGCAGATGTGCTGATGCTGTGGTTCATCCCCTCGCGGGTGATTTTTCTGACGCTGGGTTTCAGCTTCTTCTGGCTTCCGCATGTTCCGCACGATACCGAGCAGGAGAAAAATTTCACGCGTGCCACCAGCGTGCGACTGGGCTATGAATGGCTGATGGGGCCGGCGTTGCAATACCAGAATTTTCATCTGATCCATCATCTGTTTCCGATGACGCCGTTCTACAACAACCAAAAAATCTGGAAACTTCTGGAGCCGCAGCTGCGCAAAAAAGACCTCGCGATTCAGCACGGCTTTGCCATACAGCCGACGATCTACCCGGCGCCCAGACAGCCGTCTTGAATCCGCACCGGCCATCAATGAGGAGCATGTCATGGCTACAGACAGCCGCCGTTATCGTTGCCGCTATTGTTCACACATCTATGACGAGGCTCTGGGCGATCCGGACGGCGGCATAGCACCCGGCACACGCTACGAAGATATTCCCGACGACTGGATCTGTCCGGAATGCGGCGCGGCGAAGTCAGACTATGAACTGATTGAGGATTGACACGCATGGACTATCGCAACAAGACGGTGTTTGTCGCCGGCGGCACCAGCGGTATCAATCTCGGGATCGCCGAGGCCTTCGCTGCAGCCGGTGCCCGGGTTGCAGTGCTGAGCCGCAGTCAGGAAAAGGTGGATGCAGCAGTTGCCGGCTTGCGGGCCTCGGGCGCTGAGGCCATCGGCTACGCGGCGGATGTGCGTGACTATGCAGCCGTGATCGACGCCATGGCTGCAACACATCGGAAATGGGGTGATCTTGATGTGCTGATTTCAGGGGCTGCGGGAAATTTCCTGGCACCGGCAGCCCAACTCAGCGCCAACGCCTTCAAGACGGTGATCGATATTGACCTGCTCGGCGGCTTCAACGTGATGCGCGCGGCGTTTGAATATCTGCGCAAGCCGGGCGCCGCCATCATCAACATTTCCGCACCGCAGGCATGGCTGCCGACGCCGTTTCAGATTCACGCCTGCGCGGCCAAGGCCGGCATCGATCAAGTAACGCGTACCGCGGCAATGGAATGGGGCCCGCTGGGCATCCGCGTCAATGGCATCGCGCCTGGTCCGATTGCCGACACCGAGGGTATGCGCCGGCTGGCGCCCACTGCCGCCGCCGAGAAGGCTATCACCGGCAGCGTACCGTTGCGCCGGTATGGCACCCGAAGCGAAATTGCCAAGGTGGCGCTGTGGCTATGCTCTGAGGATGCCGCCTACGTTACAGGCGCGATCCTGCCGGTTGATGGTGGCTGGTCACTCGGAGGTTCTGGCGCGATGCTGGCTACAGCTGGAACAGGCTGATCGTCAGAAAAGCCTGAAACGCATGGGCCAGCGGGACTCCAGCCCGAACCCGGGGTCAGGACGGAATTTTCAGCACCATGCCGGCCTTGATGTGGCTGGAGTGGCCGAGGTTGTTGGCTTCGCGCAGTTCGCCGATGGTGGTGTCGTAACGTTTGGCAATGCCGCTGAGAGTCTGGCCGGAGCGCACGCGATGGACGTGGTAGGCACGTGCCTTGTGCGAATGGCGATGGCTGCCGCGATGCACGGGCTCATCGTCGGTCTCGCGCAGGGCGACGCTGACCGGCCCGCGGCTGCGCTCGTAGCGCGGCGGAATGCGGATGATGTGGCCGACATGCAGCAGCGAATGCCGATTCATGTCGTTGGCTGCGAGCAGCGCGGAAATGCTGACGCCGTAATGCCGCGCGAGCATGCCGAGACTCTCGCCGTGCTTGATCCGGTGCAGGGTGTAGTAGACGCGCTGATGGTTATATTTCTCGCTTTCGGGCAGTCGTGAATAGGCGACTTCAAAAGCCCTGGCGCTGCCGGCGGGCACGCGGATCAGATGGCCGGGCGGCACATACATCCTGCCTTCGATCACTTCCGGGCGGTAGGCCGGATTGAGGCTGCGGAACAGGTCGTCGCTGGCGCCGCAGAGTCTGCGCAGGGTTTCGTAAGGCACATAGTGCTTTGTTTCGACGATGTCGAAGCGCAGGGCGTTCTTCTTCAGATCGGCGGCATTGCGCTTCTGGTAAGAGCGTTCGACATCGGTGGCTGCCAGAAACTCGGCGTAATAGTTGCGTCCGGCAAAACCGAAGCGCGGTGCGTTCGAGCGTTGGATCAAATCCACCAGCGTGGTGCCGTTTATGGCCGTGAGCGCGCGCGAGATACCACCGCGGCCCTGGTTGTAGGCGGTGATCGCCAGCGGCCAGTCGTGCAGCGCGGCGTAATCATCACGCAGGTGGCGTGCGGCAGCGTCGGTGGAGGTCCACGGGTCGCGGCGGTCATCTACGATGTTGTTCAGGCGCATGTAGATGCGTGCCGATGAGGGAATGAACTGCCACAGTCCTGACGCGCCGGCTTTGGAATAGGCATCGACATTGAAGCTGGATTCGACCAGCGGCAGGCGCGTCAGCGTCACCGGCATGTCGTATTTGCGAAACGTGGCTTCCATCGACGGCAGGTATTTTTCGGAAGTGTTCAATGCCTCTTCGGTGCGTTCCTTGAGTCCGCGCTGGGCGCGGAAGGTGTCGACCGCGTCGAGGAAACGGTTGTCGCCGCGCACGTCGCTGAAGAGGTCATAGATCTTGCGCTGCTCGCTGTTCATTTTTTCAGGAGCATGGCGCAGCGCGTTGACCTGTTTGAGCAGCGCGTTGACCTGATCCTTGGCGTCGGCCTCAGCGCGCGCACGATATTTCGACAGGTCCTCCGGACTCATGCGCGCGGCGGCGTCGCTGAAATCCAGCACGGTGTAGATCTTCTGAGGATAGACCGAGGACTGGATGACACTCTGATTCTTGGAATACTGCGAAAACACCCGGGTCCAGAATGCCACCACCGGCTTGAGCATCGGGTAGCGTGGGAAATCACGCGCTTCGGCCACTGTCGGATCGATGAAAACCGGTGCGGTATTGGTGACCGTCACCAATGCAGTGGTGTCGTCGCTGTCGTCGACGGTATCGACTTCCGCTGGTTGCGTCGCGACTGTAGCGGGGCTGGATGCAGCCGTTACTGCAGTCGCGGGACTGGCCGGGTCGGGCGTGGCAGCGGGCGCTGTGACAGCGGGGGATTTTGGCGTGATAGCCGCCGCAGCCGCCACAACACTGACGGGCGGCGGGGCTGGCGCGGTGCTGGGCCCTGGCGTGGGGACGGTGGAGGGCGTCGTGTCCGGTGCTGCGCCGGCCTCGGCACAACAGCCGAGGCTCAACAAGGCGGCAAAAATCGCCAGACGGATTCCATGATTCAGCATTGCACCTGCACCCAAAGACCTTAGTCCTGCATCCCGCGCGACTTTCTCCGGGAATGCTACCCCACGCACGATTGCATATCAATTCAAACAGTAAGCCCGGCATGGCATACACTCACGGCGTTGATCGCAGACCGGACACAAAAAATCATGGCAAAACCCTATTCCGTCCAGGAACCTTATCGCATGCAGCGTCTGCGCGTTTCCGACCTTCACGAGTTGTACGTGGAAGAGAGCGGCAATCCTGCCGGCAAGCCGATAGTGTTCGTCCACGGCGGACCCGGCGGCGGCACCGAGCCATGGCAGCGCACGTTCTTCGATCCGCAGAAATACCGCATCGTGCTGTTCGACCAGCGCGGCTGCGGCAAGTCCACGCCACATGCCGAACTGCGCGAGAACACCACCTGGGACCTGGTCGCCGACATGGAGAAAATCCGCGAAATGCTCGGCATAGATCGCTGGGTCGTATTTGGCGGTTCCTGGGGTTCGACGCTGGCCCTGGCTTATGCCGAGACACATCCCGATAAAACCAAGGCGCTGATTCTTCGCGGCATCTTCCTGGTGCGGCCGCAGGAAATCCACTGGTTCTATCAAGAAGGCTGTAGCTGGATTTATCCGGATGCCTGGGATCCTTATGTCAAAGCCATCCCCGAAGCCGAGCGCGACGATTTCGTGCAGGCCTATTACCGGCGGTTGACCAGCAGTGATACCGCCGTGCGCAAGTCCGCGGCCAAGGCCTGGAGCCTCTGGGAGGGCGCCACCAGCAAGCTGCTGCCCAGCGCCGACATGCTGACGCGTTACGGCGGCGATGATTTCGCCGACGCTTTCGCGCGCATCGAGTGTCACTATTTCATCAACAATGGCTTCATGCGGCCGAACCAGTTGCTGGAAGACGTGCACCGCATCCGGCACATTCCCGGCATCATCGTGCAGGGCCGCTACGACGTGGTCTGCCCGATGCGCTCGGCGTGGGATTTGCACCGGGCCTGGCCCGAAGCGGAGTTACAGGTTGTTGGCGACTCCGGCCATGCCGCCAGCGAACCCGGCATCCTGTCGCGGCTGGTGGACGCCACCAACCGTTTTGCCGCACTCTGATGGCGTAGTCCATGAGTACGGAATCGGCCCCGATCCTCCGCGACGATGCGCAACTGCTGGCGGTCAACCTGCAGTTTTACGATGGACTGTGGAGCGATGCGCGGCTGGTCGAGCCGCAGCGCTTCAATACCTGGCCGCTGGTCAGCCGGCTGGCGGCGCGGGCGCCGCGCCGTCTCGAAGTGGCGCCGGGATTGCGGCCGCGACTGCCGATTCCGGATACGCAATTCGTCGATATCAGTGCGCCGGCGCTGGCCAAGCTGAGCGCGCGCGGCGCTCGGACTCAGCAGGCACCGATCTCGGCGCTGCCTTTCGCCGACGGCAGTTTCGACCTGGTGTGTGCGCTCGATATCATCGAGCATGTCGATGACGACGAGCGCGCGCTGGCCGAACTGGCGCGCGTCGCCGCGCCGGGCGCCGCGCTGATCCTGTCGACGCCGCTGCATCCGGCGATGTGGACCGCATTCGATGATTTCGTCGGCCATCGACGACGCTACGAGCCGCAGCAGATTCTCGCCAAACTCGCCGCGCACGGTTTTGCGGTTGAGCAGAGCGCGGTGTTCGGAATGAAACCGAAATCCAATGGGCTGGTGCGCATCGGCATGTGGTTCCTGGTGCATCGGCGCAGGCGCGCGATGTGGCTCTACAATCGCGTACTGATGCCGCTGGGCGTGCACTTCCAGAAACCGCTGACGCTGCATGACGGCATGGTCGCCACGGATGACGTCGCCGAAGTGCTGCTGGTGTGCCGCAAGCGGTTGCCGCGCATCGATGCCGCCGCTACACTGCACGCCTTACTGGGGAGTAGCCGCCCGCGCTGAGCGGGGAACGCATCAACATCCTTGACCTGACGGTCATGGTGCGTTCGGCAAGTCGGTTCGATTGCGTCTGGCGAGACCAATGGCATGGAACCTGCCCGGGCCGGACTGGGTTTCGTGCCTTTGGTCCACAGCAGTCCGGCTCCAGGAAACCTGACATGCCTTCCAAATTGTTTTCAATGCGCGGACTCGCGGCAACGCGGAGCGGCACATGATCCTGCTCTGCGCGCAACTCGTGCTGATGCTGCTGGTGATCCTGCTGGCGGCGGAACTGTTCACCAATGCGCTGGAGCATCTGGGTGAACGCCTGCGAATTTCCGAAGGCGTCACCGGCTCGCTGTTCGCGGCGGTCGGCACGGCGCTGCCGGAGACGATGGTACCGGTGATCGCGATTTTCGCCGGCACCAGTAACGCCGCGGTCAACGCCGATATCAGCGTCGGCGCAATCCTCGGCGCGCCGCTGATGCTGTCGACGCTGTCGACCTGCCTGATGGCACTGTCGGTGTTGCGCCAGCGCGGTCTGCATGGTCGTTTGCGGCCGGAGCGCAGCGGCCTGGTG
>JBOICK010000023.1:0-2847 GCA_050739895.1 Stenotrophobium sp. | reverse complement strand
GAAGTCCTCCGGGCGGCAGTTCGTTCAGGACCGGCAGCGGTTGCGGCGGCATGTTCGCTTCCGCGAGGACCAGCACGCGGTCGGCCTGGTGCAGGCAGCGCAACGCCCAGGTGTCAGCGCCGCTGTTGGCGGCGTAAATCACATAGCGATGCCGGTTTTCCAGATCGTTGAGCCAGTCGATCAGGCGCATGTTGCCGCTCTCGTCATCGAACGGCGTCTGCGCGGTGCCGGCGCCCAGGGCAGCATCGACATGCGCGGCCGTGATCAGACGCAACTGGGGCCAGCCGGACAGGTGCCGTGCCAGTTTCTCGGCCAGCACCATCACGGGCATGCTGGGCGTGGCCGGAATCAGCGCCAGCGTACCGCGCCGGCCGATGGTGGCCTGCGCCTGCCCGACCTGGTTGCTGCGTGCGCGTGCCAGCGACATGCGGGTGATCGCCATCAGCACGGGCGACTGGTGCTTGAGCAGGTCCAGCAGGGGCGCGCAAGGCAGCCGCAGCAGGACGCTGTCGCGCAGCGCGTGGATGCAGACGCTGCGCGGTTCGCCGGTGAGGACGCCGACTTCGCCGACGGTTTCAAGGCGATTGATATAGCCCAGCAACTGTCCTTTGGCGGTGACCCGCAAGCGTCCGCTGACCACGAAATAGAGATGATCGGAGGCGTCCTCCTCACGATAAAGACACTGCCCGAAATTCAGATAGGTCCTTTCCGCAAGCGCGGCAAGATCGTGCAGTTCGCTGGGGTCAAGCGCGCCGAACATGGGCGCCTGCGCAAGGACGGCAACAAAATCCATCACGACCCCCGATTGGAACAGTGTCAGCAGTCTAATCCAGAGCGCTGCCTGGCATCAGGGTCTGGCAGACCGGGAAGGACTTGCGGCCGTCCCCGTCTCCGCCTAGTGTTGCGGGCAGCGACTTCACATTGCCGAGTGCCGGACCATGAAGCTCAGAAAAGTCATTCCGTATCGTTATTTCACCTGGCTGTTCTGCGGTGTGGCGTTTGTGGTTTCGCTCTTTCTGTTCTGGGTTCATCCGCTTTTTGGCGCGACTTCCGCGCTGATATTCGGGGTGCTGACGGCCCAGGGCTTCCTGGATTATTTCCAGCCGCATCAGGCGATACGCCGCAACTACCCGATCATCGGCCACCTGCGCTTCCTGTTCGAGATGATCCGCCCGGAGATCCGCCAGTATTTCCTGGAATCGGATACCGAGAAAATCCCGTTTTCACGCGAGCAGCGGTCGTTGGTTTATCAGCGCGCCAAGAATGTCGTGGACAAGCGGCCCTACGGCACCTTGATCAATGTTTATGGAGCGCATTACGAGTGGATCAACCACTCGATGAAAACCGTGCATATCACGGATCACGATTTCCGCATCCAGATCGGCGGCAAAAGCTGCAAGCAACCCTACTCGCTCTCGATCTTCAACATCTCGGCGATGAGCTTCGGCGCGCTCTCGGCCAATGCCATCCGCGCCCTCAACAAGGGCGCCAAGCTGGGCGGCTTTGCACACGATACCGGCGAGGGCAGTATCAGCAAATATCACCGCGAGAACGGCGGTGACCTGATCTGGGAAATTGGCAGCGGCTATTTCGGCTGCCGCAATCCCGATGGCACATTCAGCGAGGAGAAATTTGCCGAAAACGCCAGGACGCCACAGGTCAAGATGGTCGAAATCAAAGTCAGCCAGGGCGCCAAACCGGGCCACGGCGGCGTGCTGCCCGGCGCGAAAGTGACCGCAGAAATCGCCGCCGCGCGCGGCGTGCCGGAAGGCGTCGATTGCATTTCGCCCGCCAGCCATTCGGCGTTTTCGACACCGGTGGAGATGATGCATTTCATTGCGAAGCTGCGCGAACTCTCGGGCGGCAAGCCGGTGGGCTTCAAATTCTGCCTCGGCCATCCTTGGGAATTTTTCGCGATCTGCAAAGCCATGCTCAAGACCGGCATCACGCCGGACTACATCGTCGTGGACGGCGCCGAGGGCGGCACCGGTGCCGCGCCGGTGGAGTTCACCGACCACATCGGCACGCCGATGCACGAGGGACTGGTGCTGGTGCACAACACCCTGGTCGGACTGAACCTGCGCGACCGCGTCAAGATCGGCGCGGCCGGAAAAATCGTGACGGCCTACGACATCGCGCGCACGCTGGCACTTGGCGCGGACTGGTGCAACGCCGGCCGCGGCTTCATGTTCGCGCTCGGCTGCATCATGGCGCAGACCTGTCATACCGGCCGTTGCCCTACCGGCGTGACCACGCAGAGCTGGCTGCGTCAGCGCGCGCTGGAGCCGCAGGACAAGGCCCAGCGGGTCTACCACTTTCACCGCAATACCCTGATCGCGCTGGCCGAGATGGTCGGCGCGGCTGGTCTATCCCACCCCAACCAGCTCGCTCCGCATCACATCGTGCGCAGGGTTTCGATCAACGAGGTTGCGCTGGTTTCGACTCTGATCAAGTACCTGCAGCCCGGTGACCTGCTGGAAAACCGCGCAAAGCACCCGGTGTACGAAAAATTCTGGAACATCGCCAGCGCGGATACCTTTGCACCGGTTTTACAAGCGGTGGAAACGATCGTCACCGTCGCCGGACAGACGCAGGCGAACGTCATCGCCTGATCGCATCCTGCCGCGCACCCATGACAAGGCCCGCGTAAGCGGGCCTTGTCATGAACAGCATTTGAAACTTACGTGCGCTTCGCCGTGCCCGCGCGCCGCTGCGCGACGGTCGCCGCCAGGCTGCGCAGGAGCTCCACGCTGTCGTCCCAATGGATGCAGGCGTCGGTGACACTCTGGCCGTAGGTCATCTTGTCGCGCGGGCCGATTTCCTGGCGGCCTTCGACGAGGTTGGACT
>JBOICK010000022.1:0-11301 GCA_050739895.1 Stenotrophobium sp. | reverse complement strand
CGCCAGTGCCTTCCTGCACGGCGGTGACGGTCCACAGCTGTTCGCTGCTCGACCAGTCCATCGCCGTGGTTTTGAGTCCGAACTGCACTTTCTTGTCGACGCCGTATTCACGCGCGGTGTCGTTGATGTACTGCCACAGTGATTTGCCGTCGGCCATGACCTTCAGGCGATCCCACAGGCGGAACTTGAAGCAGAAGCTGATCATGTCGGTATCCGAACGGACGCCGGGATAGCGGAAAAGATCCCAGGTGCCGCCGATGCGTTCGCGACGCTCAATGATGCCGACCTTCTTGTCTGGGCATTCACGCGCCAGATGGCAGGCCGTTCCCACACCGGACAGGCCGGCGCCAATGATTAAAACGTCGAACGTTTGGTCCACAGCAAGCTCCTCGTAATCTGGTTTCCGTCCGTATGTCCGGACTTGGCAGCAGTAGTCACTTTGCCCTTGTCCTCAAATGCACACTTGACATTAAAAGACAAAGAATTGATTTTATGAGACATGACGGCCATGGTGCGTGCCAGCGGGTTGAGAGGTTACGAGGCGCTGATGCGCAAGCTTGGCGCTGATCCTGTCGCCATGCTGCGTCGCTACCGTATTCCTCCCGAAGCGCTGCAAGACGACGACGCCTTGCTACCTTTGCGCTCAGCCGTACATCTGTTTGAGGCCAGTGCCAGCGCAACACAATGCCCAGACTTTGGGCTGCGGCTTGCCGAGGAGCAGGACATTTCGGTCCTCGGACCGATCGCTATCGCGATGCAAAACGCGCCGACGATGGCGAGCGCCATCGAGACCATTTCGCGATACCTGTTTGTGCATAGCCCCGGGATGTCGCTGACCGTGCATCCGCGCAGTTCCCTGGTGCGAAACGCCGTGGAATTGCGTTTCGAGCTACAGGTGCCCGGTCAAAGCTCCCTGCGGCAGACCATGGACGTCTGCCTGGCCGACGTGCATCGCATGGTGCAGTTGCTGGCGGGGAATCGCGGTGGTTTGCTGGCGGTCGCATTACCGCATGTACCGCTGGCGCCGCTGAGCGTCTACAGGCGGTTTTTCGGGGCGCCGGTTTACATCGAACAGCAGTATGGTGGCCTGCACATCTCGCGTGCGACGTTCGAGCAGAACCTGGAGGGCGTGAATCACGCGCTGCGAAAGATCGCGGTGGACTACCTGACCCTGAACTTCGGTCTTCCGGGGCAGGCGGTTGCAGTGCGTGTGCGGCATGCCTTGCAACGCACTCTAGGCACTTCGCAGGGCAGCAAGTCCGAGGTGGCGGCGCTGCTCAGCATGCATCCGCGCACGTTGCAACGCCATCTCACCGTCGAGAACACCAGTTTTGAAACTTTGCGCGAGACGGTGCAGAAGGAAATGGCGCTGCGCTATCTACGCGAGACGCGCATTCCGCTGAGCCAGCTCGCGGGTTTGCTCGGCTACTCCGAACAATCGGTGTTTACGCGCGCCTGTCGCCGCTGGTTTGGCCAGACGCCATCGGCCGTAAGGCGGTGTGTTGTGATCGACGCGCATTAGGCCAGAGTGTCAACTTTTGCTGCGCAAATGAAATCATTGTCAGACAGGCCGTCGATGGCATGCGTCCACCAGCGAACGGTGCAGGTCTTGTAGCCGAAACTGATGTCCGGGTGATGGTCCTCGCGGTGCGCGATGTAGGCGACGGCGTTGACGAAGGCCTGTGTGTGGTAGTAGTTGCGGAAATCGAAGGTCGCCTCCAGCGCCTTGCCGTCACGGACCAGTTTCCATTCCGGGCGTAGTGCGGATCTCATTTTTTCCGCACTGGCGAGGTCATGCGGTTTGATATTGCCTTCGCAGGGGATGCAGCGGCGTTGGGCGAGTTCGGTCATGGACAATCCTGTCTATTCGGAGCGTGGGTGCGGCGCGCGCTTTGCGTGCGACCGCCGTTTCCCGCACGATACCACCAGACTCACGACCGCTGAAGCCATGACCGCCAACGCCTGCAACCTCATCTGGATCGATCTTGAAATGACCGGACTGGTGCCGGAACAGCACCGCATCATCGAAATCGCGACGCTGGTGACCGATCAGGACCTCAATCTGCTGGCGGAAGGACCGGTGGTCGCAGTGCATCAGTCCAGTCAGAGCCTCGCGGTGATGGACGAGTGGAACACCCGCCAGCATGGTTCTTCGGGGCTGGTCCGGCGCGTGCGCGAGAGCGTGGTGAGTGAAGCCGAGGCGGAGCAACTGACCCTGGAATTCCTCCGGCAGTGGGTGCCGCCGGGCAAGTCGCCGATGTGCGGCAACTCCATCTGCCAGGACCGGCGCTTTCTCGCGCGCTGGATGCCGTCGCTGGAGCGGATGTTCCATTACCGCAACCTCGATGTCAGCACGCTAAAGGAGTTGTGTCATCGCTGGGCACCCACCGTCGCCAAGGGTTTTAACAAACACTCCAGCCATCTGGCGCTGGACGACATCCGCGATTCGGTGGCAGAACTGCGCTATTACCGCGAACACTTCATCCGGCTGCAGGGCTAAAGGGTCACACGCACGCAGGCGCCGCCCAGTGCCGAGCGTTCCAGCGCCAGCGTGCCTTCGTAGGCTTTGACGATTTCCGCGACCGCAGCGAGGCCAATGCCCTGGCCTGGTGTGTGGTTGTCGGCGCGCACGCCGCGTTCGAGCAGGGCTTCAGCATCCTGGGGAAAGCCTGGGCCGTCATCTTCGATCGATATGCTGACGCGATTGCCACGGCTTTCCGCGTTGATTCGTACTTGGGTCCGGCACCATTTGGCAGCATTGTCGAGCAGATTGCCGAGCAGTTCGTAAAGGTCGCCTTCGTCTGCGCGCAGGTTCAGGCCGGGATTAATGGCATTGCCGAAAACAATGCCTTTGCTGGCGTAAACCTTGTCGAGGGCATGGATGATCTTGTCGGCGAAGGGTTGCAGCGCCAGCGGAGCTGAAAGTGTCCGTCGCCCGGCGGTGGCGGCCTTGCGCAACTGGTAATCGGTGATCTGCTGTATGCGGTCGACCGGTTCGCGCAGGCGTTCGCGAACGCTGGTTGCTACGCTCTCTTCTTCGGTCATTCCATGAAGAATCGCAAGCGGCGTTTTCAGGCTGTGCGCGAGATCGCCAAGCGCGTTGCGATAGCGTGTCTGCTGGTTGCGGTCGACCTGGATGACGCTGTTAAGCGCCTGGGTCAGGGGAGTCAGTTCGCTGGGATAGATGCCATCAATCTGCGATTGCCGGCCGCTTTCGACGCCGTGTAATTCGCCGGTGAGTTTGCGCATCGGCTTGAGGCTCCAGCGCAGCACCAGGGTCTGTACCAGCAGGAGCGTCAGCGCCGCACCGCCGAGCCAGCTCCACAGCGTGCGGCGGAAAATCCGGAGTTGCTGCAGGAAGGCGGTATCGTCTTCGAGTACCTGCAGGGTATAACGCCTCGGCGCATCCTTGCGGTCGAGCCAGCGCAGGCCAAAACTCAGCGAAAACCAGCCATCGTTATCCTGAAAACTCCAGGCGCCGACTTCCATGGGCGAAGGCAGCGGCCAGTCGTCAGCGAGGCTGGGCGAACCCCAGATCAGGCCGCCGCGCTCATCGACGATCGCGGCCTGAAGGCCGGATTCGGGATTGGCCAGGCGCGGATCGGGCAGGCGTGGTGCGGGCACCGACAGGTCACCATTCTGATTTGGCTCGGCCGCGCCCAGCAGTGCAAACACCACGCCTTCCATCTTGTTGCGCTGGGCTTGCAGGGCGCTGTTTCGAAACGCCTGTTCCAGTCCGGCGCCACACAAGGCGATGAACACTGCCAGGACCAGCGAGGCCGCGATCAACTGGCGGGTGCGGAGCGAGTTCATGTACCGGGCAAAAGACCTTCGTCAATGCGGAGCAGTTTACGCGGCAGTCGCGCGGGCCGTCTTACTGGTGCGGCAGATCCCAGCGATAACCCTGCCCGCGCAACGTGGTGATCGGGCCGAGACTCCCATCGGGGTCAAGTTTGGTGCGCAGGCGCTTGATAAAGACCTCGATGACATTGCTGTCGCGTTCCTCGTCCTCGGTGTAGAGGTGTTCGGCGAGTTCGGTTTTCGAGATGACCTTGCCGGCGTTGGTCAGCAAATATTCAAGTACGCGATATTCATAGCTGGTGAGTTCGACCGGCTTGCGGTTGACCGCGACCGATTTCGAGCGCGTGTCGACAATGATCGGACCGGAAATCATCTGCGGCTGGGCCCAACCGCCGGAGCGACGCAACAGCGCGCGTGTGCGTGCCAGCAGTTCTTCCTTGTGGAATGGTTTGACCAGGTAATCGTCGGCACCGGCCTCCAGCCCTTCAACCTTGCTTTGCCAGCCGTCGCGTGCGGTGAGGATCAGGATCGGATATTTGTGCCCGGCCTTGCGCACGCCTCGGATCACCTCGATGCCGGACTTGCGCGGTAGTCCAAGATCAATGATCGCCAGGTCAAGCGCGTATTCGGTGGCCATGTAGAGACCCTGTTCGCCTTCGGCGGCGTTGTCCACCGCAAAACCTTCTGCGGTCAGCACGGCGCTGACATGAGCGCGCAAGGCGGTATCGTCTTCGATGATCAGGACGCGCATGGTGGAATCCGCGATTTCAGTGGGGCAGGGCGAGCGGCGGTTCGGGCGTTGTGAGAGGCGCAGCTGTTGCCGGCACCGCCGGCTGCATTGCGGGTTCCGGAGTTGGTGTGGGTACCAGGATGCTACGGACTTCCCCTTTTTTTAACAGCTTGACGCGATAGCCGCCATCGACGTGTTCGACCGACAGAACGCGGCCGCCACCATCCTGTTTCTGCGCGATTTTCGCGGCCTCGCTTGCCGAAAGCGCGCCATCATGGTGGTGACGGTGATGAGTTTTTTCTGCGCCGGCGGCGGCTGGCGCCGCGATTGCCGGCTGCAGCATCAGCGCGCCGATCAGAATCGCGATTGTAGCGGCGAATATGGCGGTTATCGTGCGCATACCTGGAGCCTGGTGTATTAAATCATCACTTGAAATCGGAACAAGCGCGGCCTGATTCTGCCCTGTAGCATGACATGCCGTCGCAGTCGCGTCGTTTTGCCTGATGACAGGGTACTTGCGCAAGCTGAATTCAGGCTGAATACCCACCCGACGGCGAATCGGTGGCCATACGCGTCAGGGTATCGTTTATTACTGACTGGAATCGGCAAAGCGCTTGAGCGTATTCGGCGAGAAATATTCGTCCGGGGCGGTCCAGTCGTACTGGATCAGATTCCTCTCCTCATTGGTCATGTTGATGATGACGTAGCGGCGCGATTGCAGGTCGTAATGCACCTGCACGCCGTTGACCACGACCGGCACGTTGGCAAAGTTGATCAGGTGCGACTCGGCAGTGCGCCAGAACTGGCCACGGTCGTCGTACATATCCTCCAGCAGCACGATCCAGCTGTCCTCGTCGAGGTAGAAAGTGCGTTTTTTGTAGATGTGGTTGAAGCCCGGTCGCAGTTCGGCCTGGATCACCCAGACGCGGTGCAACTCATAGCGCGCCAGATCCTGGTTGATGTGGCCTTTCTTGATGATGTCCTTGTACTTGAGCTTGTTGCTGTAGATCGCGTAGCTGTTGTACGGCACCAGCAATTCCTTTTTGCCCAGCAACTTGATGGTGTAGCGGTCGAGTGGGCCGTTGAACATGTCGAGCTGATCATGCGTCATCAGGCCGTCGAACAATGGATTGTCGTACCCGACTGCGCCGATGCGGCGGACACGACCGACCGCGGGACTGTAGAACCACACGTCGGTCTTGTTCTTGATGCGGTCGATTGGCACATGCAGCAGATGCGCCTCGCCGGCCAGATTGGGCGGCGCCACGGTCTTGGTGAAGGCGTAGAGATTCATGCCTTCCATGTTCGCCAGCGTGGTCGCGGGGTTGTTGTAGACATAGGCCAGTTCGAGGTAATCGCGCTCGACCACATAGCTGCCGTCGGCCTGGGTCACGGCGGAATCCAGAAAGCCCTTAAAGCCCTTGGTGTTGTAACGCATGATGTGAGTCCACATCACCTCGGTGCCGTTCTTGGGGATCGGGAATGGATAGCCGGAAGTGGTGCAGCAGAAGTCGTAGCCGTTATCCTTGAGCGAAACCGTGGTCGCGTTTTTCTTGGTTGCGTCATAGAACCACTGAGGGTACGACGCGCTGCGGCGCGTCGGATACACATTCATCTTGTAATCGGGAAATGTCTTGAACAGGTTCTGGTAGCCCTCGGTGAGGATGTTCTTGTATTGCGACATGTTCGCTGCGGTGATGGTATAGAGCGGCTTGTCGGCAGCATAGGGATTGCCGGAGCGGCCGATATCCTGCTTCGGCAGGCCGCCGGTCCAGGCCGGAATGGTGCCGGCGGCGTTGCCGGCGCGCTCGGCGCCGACCGGCGTCAACTGCTTGCCCAGTTCCGCCGCCTCCTGAGCCGAAGCCGCGGCACCCGCTATGCCGGGTATCAACAGTAGAATTGTTATAAATAATTTATAAATATATTTATTGTTAATCATATTAAAACACTCCAATGCGCAAATTCGCGGACAGCGGGTGCAGGTTTATGACTGTGGCAACGGCGGGGCGTTCCTGTTGTCGGAGCGCACCATCAACCAGGCCATCGCCGGCAGCAGCAGGATCGCACCAAACAGGTTGGCGGTGAACATGAACAGCAGCAACAGGCCCATGTCGGCCTGGAATTGCAGAGGCGAAAACAACCAGGTGAACACGGCGACGATCAGCGACAGCGAGGTGAACACCACCGCCTTGCCGGTATGACGCAAGGCTTGCAGGTAAGCCTCGCGCAGCGGCACACCGGCCTTGAGGTATTTCGCCAGTACGCTCCACAGATAAATGCCGCCGTCGACGCCGATGCCGACACCGAACGCGGCGACCGGCAGCGTGGCGGCTTTCATGCCGATGCCGATGGTCGCCATGCTGCCGTAGGTCAGTAGCGAGCACAGCACCAGTGGCGTGATGATGCTGACCACCGCCGCCAGCGAGCGGAACGAAATCCAGACGAAGATCAGCAGCGTCAGGTGGACCCAGATGATCACCAGGATCTCGCGCGCTTTGATCTCTTCGTTGGTCGCCGCCATCACGCCGACGTTGCCCGACGCCAGCGCGAAATTGATCTCGGGCCCCTTGTGCGCAATGTTGAAAGCCTTGACCGCATTGGTGATGCCGGTGATGGTTTTGGCGCGATGATCGCGGGTGAAAATCAATACCGGCATCGCCGAGCAGTCCGGATTTTGCAGGCCCGCGCTGGACGGCACCGGGCGGATATCGTTGGCCAGTCCGGCCTGGTTGCGCGGCAGCACATACCATTGCGGCGCGTCTTCATGCACGGCGACGTTGACGCTGCGTGCGATCAGCGGCAGTGAGATCACCGACTGCACGCCGGGTGTGTTCTGCATCTTCCAGCTGAAATTGTCGATCAGGCTCATCACATGCGGGTCGACGCAGCCGTATTGCTTGGTTTCGACAATCACCTTGAGCAGGTCAACGCCGATTATGAAGTTGCTGGCGATGGCGCGCGCATCCTGGTTATAGCGGCTGTCCGGACGCAGTTCCGGCACACCAGCCTGCTGATCGCCGATGGTCAGCTTGGGATACATCCACAGTGCCCAGCCGAGCAGGGCGCAGGCGACGATCAGCGCGGGGATGCCGAGCCGTGGGGTGGCGAAGTCCGCGACCTTGTTCCACAGGCGATCGCCGAGATCCTGGCGACGTTGCTGGCGGCGGCGGAATTTCTCGATATCTTCGAGCCTGACCCAGGTCAGCACGATCGGCAGCATGACCTTGTTGGTGATGATGACGGCGGCCATGCCCAGCGCGGCGTTGATCGCCATTTCCTGGACGATGCCGATCTTGATGAAGGTCAGCGTCGCAAAACCGATGACATTGGTCAGAATCGCGACGCTGCCCGGGATGAACAGACGCCGGAATGTTGCCTTCGAGGCATCGAGCGAATTGAGCCGGTTTTCCGCAACCTCGTGGCCCCAGCCGTTGATGTACTGCACGCCGTGTGAGACACCGATCGACAAGATCAGGAACGGCACCAGGATCGCGAAGGGATCGAGGCCAAAGCCGGTCAGGTGCAGCAGACCCAGTTCCCACACGACGGCAGTAACCGCCGCGGACAGCGGCAGCAGCGACAGCCGGAACGAGCCGCAGAAAGCCCATAGCAACAACATGGTCAGCACCAGCGCGACGCCAAAGAAACTGACCACCGCGGCGCTGGCGTCGGTGACGTCACCGACCACCTTGGCAAAGCCGATGATGTGGATCGAAATGCCGGCGTCCTGATATTTCCTGCGGATATCTTCCAGCTTGTTGGCGACCGCGTGATAATCCAGCAGCTTGCCGGTCGCGGGATCGTGCTCCAGCAATTCTGCATTGATCAACGCGCCGCGCTGGTCGGCCGAGACCAGCCGGCCGATGACGCCGGCCTTGGCGACGTTGTCGCGGATCAACCGGAACATCTGCGGGCTTGGCGCATAGTTGCGCGGAACCACATCGCCGGTTTTGAAGCCGTCTTCAACCACTTCGATGTAGCGCACCCCAGGCGTGAACAACGAGGTCACGCGCGAACGGTCCACGCCCGGCAGGAAGAACACCGCATCGGTGACTTTCTTCAGCTTGTCGAGAAAATGCTCGTTATAGATGTCGCCGTGTTTCTGGATCAGCGCAATCGAGACCAGATTAGCGCCGCCGAAAGCGCTTTCGTATTTCGTGAAGACCTTCATGTACGGATGATCGAGCGGAATCTGCTTCTCGAATCCCGCATCCGGTTTGAGTTGCAAGGCATGCGCAAACAGGAATGCGGTTACCAGCATGAGCACGCTGAAAGTCAGCCAGCGCTTGGCGTAGACCAGCGGCATCACCGCACGCAGAATATTGTCAGCGCCAATCACACAGGTCTCCTCGTTGCAGATTCAGTGCGGGGATTTTCGAACAACCATCCGCGATGCCCCATCTGCGGGCATTTTGAGTGAATTGCCGGGTTTGCGCTACGCGCAGGCTTGCGGGTGCAGAGGATTGGGGCAGAATGCACGTGAAACTGCGGCGGGGAAATACCATGATGCAGACGATAGTTGTGATTGTGCTGACAGCGTTTTTATCCGGTGGCTTGACCCTGGGATTAGGCTGGCTGCTCTACCGGTTGCATTTCGAGAAGCAGCTCGACCGGATGCTGGATCAGATGCAGGTCGAGTTCGAGGCACGCGTCAAGAGTGGTGTGACGGCAGCGGCGATGGACCTGCTGCCGGAGTTGCGTGCGCAGGTCAAGCTCGGATTCATGGATGCTCTGCAGGAGTCGCGCGCCGCCGGTCTGGTCGAAGATACCGCCAAGGTCATGGCGACCGGCGCCGGGCTGGTTGAAAACGGACTGAGTGTCCTGCTGGGACTCGGCAGTAAAACGCGGCGCTGAAGCGGCCGGACGGCGTCAAGGGCTCCCGTTCAGGCGCAATATCCGCTCAGGATTCCAGCTTGCGCAGTTCACGGCGCAATTCAAAATCCTTCGAGACTACGCATTCCTCCATGCCGGCCAGGCGTGCTTCGAGATGGGCGAAGCGTGCCTTGATCTGCCGGCTGCGCAGACACTGACCGGCAGGCGTCGAGATACCGGGTTGCGCGGTGCCAGCGGCGGACGATACCGAGTTGTAGTCCGCGTCGAGCAGATACCACAGCAACAGATAGATGACGCCTATCGGGAAAAACCCGCAGAAAATCAGCGCCAGCACAAACACCAGTCGGATGATTTTGGTGTTCCACTCGAAATACTCGGCGAGGCCGACACAGACGCCGGACACCCAGCCTTGGGCAGGATAGCGGTGCATGCGCGACAGCATGTCGCCGCGCAGTTTGTCGCGCAGCTTTTCACGAGTGCTCATGTTTCTGCCTCCAGCCCGGTGCTTCGGCATCGAGGATTTTTTCGAGTGATTCGATGCGCTGCTCCATGCGTTCGGCGAGTGCCGACAGCTCGTTTGTATCGGCGGGCATGTTGTTGAGCTGCCGCTGCGATTCCAACTGACGTTTACGGTCACGGTAATGCAGCGCCAGCCACGGCAATATGACGAAGATTGACAGTATTGCGATTACAGGAACTATGTTGTCTTCCACCGGCGACTCCCTTATGCCTTTGAGTTGTTGGGGGCAGTTGGCGCAGCCGGCGTGGCGGCTTTCGCCAGCTTGGCGCGCAGCCGGGTCAGTTCGTCTTCGACCTTTTCGCTCGGCGCCAGTGCGGCGATTTCATCGGCAAGCGTGCGTTTGCCCAGATCGTAGGCTTCCACTTCAGCTTCCATGCGTTCCACTCTGCTTTCAAACTGGTCCATTTTACCGGCGCTTTCGGCCTGTTTGCGATCATCCAGTTGTTCGCGAACCTTGAGTCGCGAACTGAGCGCAGCACTGCGCACCGACAAGGTTTTCTGGCGGCTGCGCGCGTCGCTGAGCTTGGCGCGCAGCTTCGCGGTATCTTCGTCAAGCTTGTCCAGTTCAAGCTTGATGCGCGCCTGCTCACGTTCCAGTGGCGGCATCTGGTCGAGTGCGCGCTGGCGCGCGCCGATAGCGCCGCGCGCGAGGTCTTCGCGGTTTTTGCTCAGCGCCAATTCGGCCTTGCTTTCCCAGTCGTCAGCTTCCAGTTGCAGATGTGTCAACAGGCGCTGGATTTCCTTGCCGCGTGCAATTGTGCGCACGCTGGTCGAGCGTACCTCCACCAGGGTGTCTTCCATTTCCTGAATGATGACGCGCACCATCTTTTCCGGGTTGCCGGCGGTGTCCAGCATCTTGCTGATGTTGGAATTGATGACGTCGTTGCGTCGGGAGAAGATGCCCATGATTCTATTTGCCTCGTACTGAGCGGACTATTCTATGTGAGCGGGTTTCAACGCGTCGCCAAGTGGTTGCGCGGGTGGTCGGGGTCCAGTCCGGCTTCGCGTAGTTCGGCAGCGGACGGCGTGACCACAACCGTCGGCAGGTGTTCGACATCGGGGTGTATGCCGCCCTCGATCTGTTTGCGAATTTGCTGTAGCGCTGCGCTGCCCTGATTGACGAAATAGCGGCCGGCAGCGCAGACCACCCGATCCCCCATGCGCAGCGCCAGCGACTGATTGGACTGGGCCTGGGCCTGCATGCTGGCGAACGAAACAGCGCAGATGGCAGCGGCGATGAGTGTTTTGTGAGATGTCCTGGCTTTCATGGCGATACCCCTAAGTGTCTGGATGATGAATGCCCTTTAGGTATTGCCAAGTTCGTGCCAGGTTCATTGAATCAATTAAACATATGAATAATATGGAGATATTTTTAAATTTCAGCAGATAGGCAATACAGGATATTGGTGTATTATAT
>JBOICK010000021.1:0-50729 GCA_050739895.1 Stenotrophobium sp. | reverse complement strand
TTGCCGGTGGTGCCGGAGGTGTAGAGCACGTACAGCGGATCGGTGGCGGCGACCGGCACACAGTCGGCCGGCTCGGCACTCTGCGCCGCCTGGTCCCAGTCGTGATCGCGGCCTTCGCGTAACTCGGCTTGCAGTTGCGGCCGTTGCAGGATGACGCAGGGCGTGTCTTCGGCGCCGGCCAGTTTCAGGGCTTCGTCCAGCAGCGGCTTGTAGGCGACCACGCGACCCGGCTCGACGCCGCAGGAGGCCGACACCACCGCCTTGGGTGTGGCGTCGGCGATGCGCTTGGCCAGCTCCGGCGCGGCGAAACCGCCGAACACCACCGAGTGCACCGCGCCGATGCGCGCGCAGGCCAGCATCGCGATTGCGGCCTCCGGCACCATCGGCATGTAGATCACCACACGGTCGCCTTGCTGCACACCCTGTGCCCGCAGCGCGCCGGCGAACAGCGCGACACGGTCACGCAGTTCGCGGTAGGTGTAGCGCGTCACCGTACCGGTCACCGGACTGTCGTAGATCAGCGCCAGTTGGTCGGCGCGACCATTTTCGACATGGCGATCCAGTGCGTTATAGCAGGTGTTGAAACGGCCGCCGCTGAACCAGCGATACATCGGCGCGGCGCTGTCGTCCAGCACCTTGCTCCAGCGCTGGTGCCAATGCAACGCGTCGGCCTGCTCGGCCCAGAATTTTTCCGGCTCGGCCAGCGAACGACGGAGTTGTTCTGCGTGCTGGGATGCGCTCATCTCAATCTCCTCAGTTTTTTGCAGGAGCACCTCTTAGGCGCGATTGCCTCCGATAACAAGCAATCGCGCCTAAGAGGCGCTCCTACATCAGTCGACACATCAGCCTATATGTTGCTTCATGAACGCAACAATATCTTCGCGCGCTTCGCGCACTTCCGGAAACATCATCTCGAACAGCGGGAACGCGTGCGGCAGCGCCGGCCAGACATCCATGCGCGTGGCGATGCCCGCCTCACGCGCACGCTGCACGAACAGCAGCGTGTCGTCGAGCAGGATTTCGCTGTCGCTGGCCAGCAGGTACAGCGGCGGGAATCCCTGCAGGTCGGCGTAGAGCGGCGACAGCTCCGGATCGGACGCATCCCAGTCACCGACATACAACTCGTGCACACGGTACATCACCGAAATCGGCAGGATCGCATCACGTTTCATATTTGCGGTGCGTGAAGGCATGCCGTACAAGCGCGCCATTTCAGTTGCGGGAGAGATCGGCACCGCGCAGGCGGGCATCGGCAAACCATGTTTGCGTATGCGCTGCAGCAGGCCCAGCGTCAGATTGCCGCCGGCGGATTCGCCGGCGAGCAGAATGCGCGACGGATTGAATCCGCGATCCAGCAGCGAGCGATAAGCCCATTCGCAATCATCCAGAGCTGCCGGAAATTTGTTGCCGGGCGCCAGCCGGTAATCGGCCATGAAGCCGACGGCATCCAGTTCCTTGCACATCTTGGCCAGCATGCGAACATGCACATCCGGCGAAGCCGGCAGCAGAAACGCACCGCCGTGCAGATACAGAATTACCGGCTTTTGCGTATCCGCGAGGCTGCCCAGCACATAGCCCGGCACGCGATCGACCGCGCGATATTCCAGCGGCAGGCCACAGGTATCGCGACAGACCCGTGAGGCGGTCAGCAACTGCGTGCGCACGATGCGCTCGATAGGGCCGCGCATCACCCACGCCATCCACGGCCGCAAGAATTTTCGCAGCAGCCAGATGATGATGCGGCTGCGCGTGCCGATGCGCACCGGTTTCAGTGTGTAGCTCATTTTCACAACGCTCATTTCTTCACCCGCTGCATACAACACCGAGAAACTTTATGTTATTTATTATTTAATAAAATATAAATATATTTATTATATGTAACATGTTTTGTGCCCATCCCTGTCACAGCGGGCAATGCTATTTCAGGCTTCGCGCAAGATAAATGCGTCGTCCATTCAGGCGAGAGCAGCATCAGGCCATGTGCGAGTCATCCAAGACGGGCGACGGCCTCACTTTCAAGTTATCGCCGCGAAATAACGTGCCGCGGCTGCCTTATCCGCACACTCACTCGAACCAGACTTCGACGCGATTGCGGCCCTCACGCTTGGCGCTATAGAGCGCGGCGTCGGCGTTGCGCAGCAGTTCCTGCAGATTGCGGGTGGTGGGCCGCAGTGCGGCGACACCAATGCTCGCGGTGAAGCCGATGTCCCTGCCCGGTTCCAGCGCAACGCGCTGTTCGGAGATCAGCAGACGCAGGCGGTTCGCGACTTCCGCCGCCGGTTCCTTGTCGGCACGCGGCAGCAGGATGGCGAACTCCTCGCCGCCGAGACGTCCGGCAAAATCAATCTTGCGGATGTGCGCGGTGATGGTCTGCGCCAGCGCGATGATGACCCTGTCGCCGGTGCCGTGGCCGTGGCTGTCGTTGACCTTCTTGAAGTGGTCGATGTCGATCATCATCGCCGACAACGGCTCGGAGAATCGGCGCGCGCGGGCGATCTCCAGCGTCGCCATCTCGGTGAAATGGCCACGGTTGAAGATGCCGGTGAGCGCGTCGCGCGTCGCACGCTGGTAGAGCTGGTCTTCGCGCCGCTTCTGCTCGCTGATGTCCTGAAACACTTCGACAAAACCGGTGATCCTGCCGTCTGCCGCACGGATCGCGTCCAGCGTGCACTGGCCGATGAATTCCTCGCCGCTGCGTTTCCTGCGGGCCTGTTCTTCGTGGCAGTGGCCGTTGGTGCGCGCGAACGTCAGCCCTTTCTGAGGCAGGCCTTCGCGCTGCGCAGCGTCGGGGAACAGCATTGCGAACGGCTGGCCCAGCACTTCGCGCTCGGCGTAGTGGGTGATATTCGCGGCGCCGCGGTTCCAGCTCTGGATCATGCCAGCGTTATCGACCAGGAATATGCCGTAGGCACTGATGTTGCGCACCAGCTCCGAATAGCGCGCCGGGTCGCGGCTAAGCAAGCCGGCGTTGCGCGCCGGCGCGAGGTCGCCGATGGCGTCGTGTGCGGACGGATAATGCCCCTGCGGATCGTGGTCGTGCATGGGCGAATTCTAGCGCCTGAACATCGCCCATGCGCTATGCTGCGCGCCCTTTGCCAACCCTGCGGCTGTTCGATACGGCCGCTGTGCGACATGAAACAAGGTGTGCTTGCGGCGGCGGCGGCCTACTTCATCTGGGGCCTGTTCCCGCTCTACTGGAAACTGCTGGAGCAAGTGCCGGCCGTGCAGATCATGTCGCACCGCATCGTCTGGTGCGCGCTGCTGGTGTTTTCGTTTCTGGCCGCCCGCGAAGGCGTCGCGTGGTTGCGCCAGCTGTCGCCGCGACTGATCGCGATGCTCGCCGCCAGTTCACTGCTGATCGCCTGCAACTGGTGGCTCTACATCTGGGCGGTCAACAATGGCCATATCGTCGAGACCAGCCTGGGCTATTTCATCAATCCGCTGGTCAGCGTGCTGCTCGGCGTGTGCCTGCTCGGCGAAAAGCTGCGCCGCTGGCAATGGCTGTCGGTCGCCGTCGCCGCCGCCGGCGTGCTCTATCTGACGCTGCAGACCGGACACATCCCGCTGATCGCGCTGACGCTGGCCTGCTCCTTCGGCGGCTACGGCCTGGTGCGCAAGCTGGCACCGGTGCCGGCGGTGCAGGGCCTCGCGGTCGAAAGCGGACTGTTGCTGCTGCCGGCGCTGGCACTGCTGCTGTGGGCTGAGCGCCACGGCGAAGGCCGCTTCGGCCACATCGCGCTGTCACTCGACCTGCTGCTGGTCGCCGGCGGCGTCGTGACCGCGGTGCCGCTGGCGCTGTTCGCCTACGGTGCGCGCCGCATTCCGCTGTCGATGATCGGCTTTCTGCAATACCTCGCGCCGACGCTGCAACTGTTCATTGGCGTGCTGGTGTTCCACGAAGCGTTCGCGCGTCCGCAACTGATCGGCTTCGGCTGCATCTGGGCCGCGCTGGCGATCTACACGCTTGATGGCCTGTGGCGCCTGCGGCGGCCAGCGCTGAATGTGGCCGCCGGATGACGCGCCGCGTGTGCGCGCTCGCGAGATCACGCTAGCGCCAAAACGTCTCACCCGCTGTAGCTGTTTCCGAAAACCTGTATGTTATTATTTATCGTACATTTAATTTTTTAGTTAATATAATATAACTCACGCACACGCAGTAACGTCACAGCGGGTCGCGACTCGCTGCCGAGCACGAAGTGTTCAGCGCGATGGAATCGCTTCGAGCAAGATCAGCAGCTTCGCCAGCGCACCGCGATTTGCCGACACTGCCTGCGCGCCGGCGGCGCCCATCGCAGCGGCGCGCGGCGTATCGACCAGCAGCGCCAGCAGCGCCGGCGCCAGCGCTATGCCATCGGCAATCTGCTCGGCCGCGCCGGCCTGCAACAGCAGATCGCGCGCGGCGACGAAGTTGTGCATGTGCGGCCCGAACAGCACCGGTAGCGCCAGCGCCGCCGGCTCCAGCACGTTGTGCCCGCCGACCGGCGCGAGGCTGCCGCCGACGAAGGCGACATCGGCCAGCGCGTAGTAGAAAAACATTTCGCCCATGCTGTCGCCGAGGAAGACAGGTGACGCGAGGCGGGAACCGGATGGCACCAGGTCGTTGCGGCGCGTGTATTGCAGGCCGGATTTCTCGATGAGCCTGGCTACCGCATCGAAGCGCTGCGGATGGCGCGGCACCAGAATCAGTCGCGCGTCGGGCAGGGTCTTCAGGATTTCCTGATGAGCCGCCAGTGCCGCGCTCTCTTCGCCTTCGTGGGTGCTGGCCGCGATCCAGGTGCAGCTTTTCGTCTCCCGCAGCGCGCGCCCCTGCGCGATCTGCGTCTCCGGCAACGCCAGATCGAACTTGATGTTGCCCATGATGCTGACCGTATCTGGCGCCGCGCCAAGTTCGCGGAAGCGCTGCGCATCGGCCTCGCTCTGCGCGGCGATGTGTGCGCAATCGGCGAGTACGCCGGCGATGGATTTTCGCAGGCGCGAGTAGCCACGGAACGAGCGTGGCGACAGGCGTGCGTTGGCGATGGTCAGCGGAATCCTGCGGCGCGCCAGCGCGCGGAACAGGTTGGGCCAGAGCTCGGTCTCCATCACCACCACCTGCCGCGGCCGCATGCGCGCGACAAAACGCGCGACTGCGTCAGGCAGATCGTAGGGCACGTAGGTGTGCAGCACCTGGTCACCGAGCGCTGCGCGCACCCGCGCCGAACCGGTCGGCGTCATCGTCGTCACCAGCACGCGGCGCTCACCATGCTGATTGATCAATGCGCGAATCAGCGGCAGCGCCGCCAGCGACTCGCCGACCGAAACCGCGTGCACCCAGACCGCAACATCCTGCGCGGGACGCTCGACAAAGCCGAAGCGCTCGTTCCAGCGGTACCAGTAGTCGCGCAGCGCCAGCCCGCGCCACAGCAGGCGCAGCAGCACGAACGGAACCAGTAAATAGAGCAGCAAGATGTAGAACACGCGCATGACGCGAAGCATAGCGGCTAAAATCCGGCGATGGATTCCGCACCGCCGTTCCAGGCCTCATTTTTGCAGCCGCGCTACTGGCCGACCTGGCTCGGCATCGGCCTGCTGTGGCTGCTGTGCTGGCTACCGGTGCCGCTGATCGTCGGATTCGGCAAGGGGCTGGGCTGGCTGTTCGGCCGGCTGGCGCGGAGCCGGCGCCATGTGGTGCGCGTAAACCTGAAACTTTGCTTTCCGCAACTCGACGAAGTGGCGCGCGAACAGCTCGCCAACGAGCATTTCATGGCGCTGGGCGCGGGTATCTTCGAGGCCGGCCTTGCATGGTTCGCGCCGGATTGGCGTCTGCGCAAGCTCGGCGAAGTCGTGGGGCTGGAGCATCTCGATGCGGCGATGCAGGACGGCCATGGCGTGCTGCTGCTGACCGGCCATTTCACCACGCTGGAACTGGGCGCGCGTTATCTATGCCTGGCCAATCGCCCGTTCCACGCGATGTACCGGCCCATCGACAATCCACTGATCGATTACTTCATGCATCGCTGGCGCGAAGCGCGCTCCGGCCTGCCGGCGCTGCCGAAAAACGATCTCAAGAAACTGGTGCGCGCACTGCGCCAGGGCCACTGCATCTGGTACGGACCGGACCAGTCGCTGGAAGTGCGCAACGCGATCTACGTGCCATTTTTCGGCGTGCCCACGCTGACCCTCACCGCGACTTCCAAGCTGGCGCAGATGGGCCGCGCCAGGGTGGTGCCGTATTTCCCGTCGCGCATCAACGGCCGTTACCGCGTGACCTTCCTGCCGGCGCTGGAGAATTTTCCGGGCGATGACGAGGTGACCGACACGACCATGATCAACCGCATGCTCGAGGCTGGCATCAGCATCGCACCGGCGCAATATTTCTGGTCACACCGGCGCTTCAAGCACCATCCGCCAGGCACGCCGAACCCCTATGCATCCTAGGTTTTGACGATGCCGGCGAAATACGGAATGGTTTTCTCCAGCCCTTCGCGCAGCGCAACTTCTGGATTCCAGCCGAGTATCGTGCGCGCCTTGGTGATGTCTGGCTGGCGCTGTTTGGGATCGTCCTGCGGCAGCGGTTCATAGACGATTTCCGATTTCGAACCGGTCAGCTTGACCACCAGTTCCGCCAGTTCGCGGATGGTGAATTCGCCGGGGTTGCCGAGATTGATCGGACCGGTTACCGGCGCCGGCGAGTTCATCAGGCGGACCAGGCCGTCCACCAGATCATCGACGTAGCAGAACGAGCGCGTCTGCAAACCGTCGCCGAACAAGGTGATCGGACGTCCGAGCAGCGCCTGCACGATGAAATTGGACACCACGCGGCCATCATTCGGGTGCATGTTCGGGCCGTAGGTGTTGAAAATGCGCGCCACCTTGATCTCCAGCTTGTGCTGGCGGTGATAGTCGAAGAACAGGGTTTCGGCGCAGCGCTTGCCTTCGTCGTAGCAGGAGCGCACGCCGACCGGATTGACATTGCCCCAGTATTCTTCCGTTTGCGGGTGGATTTTAGGATCGCCGTAAACCTCGCTGGTCGAGGCTTGCAGGATCGGACATTTCAGGCGCTTGGCCAGGCCCAGCATGTTGATCGCGCCGTGTACGCTGGTTTTGGTGGTCTGCACCGGATCGAACTGGTAATGCACCGGCGACGCCGGGCAGGCAAGGTTGTAGATCGCATCGACCTCGGCATACAACGGGAAGGTCACGTCATGCCGCATCAGTTCGAAGTGCGGATGACTCAGCAGGCCGGCTACATTCGCGCGCACGCCGGTATACAGGTTATCGACACACAGCACATCGTGACCCTGCTCAATCAGGCGCTGGCACAGATGCGAGCCGATGAAGCCCGCACCGCCGGTGACGAGAATGCGTTTGGGACCAAACTCGCGTTGAATTTTCATCTGGGTATCCTGTTAAATTTTAAGGCGACTGTAATGCCAGCGCTTGCTCAAGTTTTGCAACGACATCGGCAACGGTAATCAACTCCATCGCCAGCGGATTTGCGATGCGCCGGTGCCAATCGAGCGACCCGGCAGGCTTGCCGAGGAATTGCAGCGCAGCCTGCGGGTAGCGATCGACTGTCCATTGCAGCCGCTGGTAGGGCCCGGTCTTCTCCGCCCGCGCGCAGGCGTAAAGCCCGACCACCGGCACCTCGAAAGCACGCGCGATATGCACCGGCCCGGAATCCGGCGAGACCAGCGCGGCGGCCTGCGCCAGCAGCGCGAACAATCTTGGCAGGTCGGTCTGGCCGGTGAAATTCACTGTATCCGGCACGACTGCGGTAACCGCGTCGGCCGCATTGCGCTCAGCGTCCGAGCCGCCGCCGATGATCGCCACACGCCAGCCGTGCGCCACCGCCCACTGCGCCACCTCGATGCTGCGCGCCAGCGGCCAGTTGCGCTGCGGCTTGCTGGACAGCAGGTTAAGCGCGATATAGCGGCGCGGGGTCAATTGCTGCTGCAGCCACTCGCATGCGGCGGCATCCAGCCGGAAGTTCCACTGCGGCTCCTGCGCCGGCACACCCAGCATCTGCGCGAAGCTCATGAAATCATCCAGCAGGTGATGATCCTGCCGCTCGATGCGTTCATTGACAAAACTGCCGTGCAGCTCGCGTGCCAGGCGGCGGTCATAACCGATCTTGCGCCGCGCTTTGATCAGCGGATATACCAGATTGGCGCGGAAACTCGCCTGCATCGCCAGCAATGCATCGAAGCGTTCGCCTTTGAGTCGACGCGACAATTCGCGGTAATCGCCCCACTTCTTCGGCTTGCGGATCGGCAGCAACTCGACGTTGTCCGGCAGCGATCCCAGGATCGGCATCAGGCCGCGACCGGTAATCCAGACAATACGCGCCTGCGGCCAGCGGACCGCCAGCGCGCGGACCGCCGGCACCACCAGCACGACATCGCCGAGTGCGGACATGCGGAACACACAAATCGAACGGGGATCGGGGCTGGGCAAGGTCAAGGGCCAGTCGGTTGTTTGAAAGCGGCGCTACCGAAAACCCAGGAAATGGGTCGGACGCTGGTATATTAGTCGAATGAGTCCTTTTCCCGCCCGCAAAACCTCCGATTCAACATGAACGCCATGACCTACCGTTTTTTAGTTCTCGCCGCATTCTGTCTCAGCGCATCCGCATTTGCCGGCCCCACGGACGACGCCAAGGCGCTGATGGCAAAGGGCCAGTATCAGGACGCTTTGAAGCAGCTCGACCAGCAGGTTGCACACAACCCGCAGGATGCGCAGGCACGGTTTGAGCGCGGTATCGCCCTGACCAAGCTCAAGCGCACCACCGACGCGATGAAGGTTTTTTCCGATCTGACCCGCGATTATCCGCAGCTGCCGGAGCCTTATAACAACCTCGCCGTGCTTTACGCGCAGCAGGGCGATTACGACAAGGCGCGCCAGGCGCTGGAAGCAGCGCTGGCGATCCATCCGGGTTATGCCACCGCGCATGAAAACCTGGGCGACATCTATGCCGCGCTGGCTGCTGCCGCTTACAACCGCGCCCTGACGCTGGACAAAGGCAATCAAGAAGTCCGCAACAAGCTCAACCTGATCAACCAGGCGGAACACAGCACCGATAGCGGTGCCGTCGCAGCGACACCCGCGCCGCAATCCGCGTCGCCTGCACCCGCTGCACCGGCACCGACACCGGTTGCTGCGGTCGCGGCCGCCACCACCTCAAGCGGCGCAGCAGTGGATGCGGATACCAAGGCGTCGATCGACGCGGTGCTGCAGGCCTGGGCCAAAGCCTGGTCGAGCAAGGATCTGACGAGCTACTTCGCCGCCTACGGCACGGATTTCACACCGGAGGGCGCGCTGAGCCGGGCGGCCTGGACGCAGCAGCGCAAGGAGCGCATTTCCAAGCCGTCGCATATCACGGTGACGGTCAATAATGTGACGCTTGCGCGAACTTCGGCCGATCGAGTCAGTGTCGATTTCACCCAGAACTATGAATCCGACAGCTTCAGTGATTCCGTCGACAAGATCTTGGACATGCAGCGCGGCACCGACGGCTGGAAGATCGTTCGCGAATATACCCGCTGACGCTGATGTTGCGCATGCGTTCGCTGGCGGCCACTGCGGCCATGTTGCTGCTGTCGTTAGGGTCGCTGACGGCAGCGGCCGCGGCGCCGCCGGAAACACCCGAATCGCAATTGCTACGCGGCATCCAGCAACTGCACGATGGCGATGCCAAGGGCGCGCTCAAAACCCTCGGAACGCTGACTCAGCAATTGCCGAACTTCCGCCTCGCCACCCTGTTCTACGACGAAACCCTGGCGGCGGTCTCCGGCGCAAGCGCCAGTACACTGGTCAATGACAGCACTGATCCGCAAATAAGGGAGCTCACCGAGGAGGCGCACCTGCGCATGGCCGCCGAAAAGGCGACTCCCGCAGCGGGGCTGATGCCCAGCGACATCCTGCAACTGTCACCACAGCATCCCTATGTGATCGTGGTGGATCTGCCGATGGCGCGCCTGTACCTGCTCAAGAACGACAAGAACGGCCGCTTGAGTCTGGTGCGGCAGCAGTACGCCGGCATGGGACGCAACGGCTACGGCAAGAAAACCTCCGGTGATCTGCGGACTCCGGTGGGGATTTATCACATCACCGGCTGGATTCCGGGCAAAAACCTGCCTGCTTTTTATGGCGCCGGCGCCTTTCCGCTGAGCTATCCGAATCTCTGGGACCAGTTCAACGGGCGCGGCGGCTCAGGAATCTGGCTGCATGGCGTGCCGGCCGACACCTACGTGCGCGCACCGCGTTCCAGCGAAGGCTGCGTCACCATGGCCAACGACGACCTGCTGGCCTTGCGCCCCTACATCCAGTCCGGGCGAACGCCGGTCATCCTCAGCGACGACCTGAGCTGGAAATCCGCAGCTGATCTGCGCTCGCAGAGGGATCAGTTCATGGCTCGCATCGAGGCCTGGCGCCGGAAATGGTCGGCGCGGGATACCGCTGGCTATCTCGGGTTTTATGGCCGCGATTTCACCACCGAAGGCATGAATTACACCGCATTTGCCGCACATAAGCAGCGCGTCAACCGGATCAAGAAATTCATCCGCGTGAAACTCAGCAACATCGACCTGTTCCGATACCCCGGCAGCGATGGCTCGCTGATGCTGGCGGAATTCACCATGGACTACCGCAGCAGCAACTTCAACATCATCTCGCGCAAGCAGCAGTTCTGGAAACGCGATGCGCAAGGCGATTGGAAAATCTTCCGCGAGGAAAACCTCTAAAAGCTGCGGCGCGATTATTCCTGCCAAGGCTTATCGTTAAGCCGCAGATAGAGCGGCGATGCGTGCTGCGGCATGTTCTTGTCCAGCCAGGTCAGCATGTCATCCCAGATCCGCTGGATCTGCGCCGGAGTCGGCATCAGCCGGGCATTGGGCAGTTCCAGGGTAATGACCGGCAAGCCCAGTATCGTCCCGGCATAGTTTCCCAACGAGCCCGGATATGTCCCCAACTGATGCAGATCAAGGAATCCGAAGTGTCTGGGCGGATGGCGCGGCCCGTCGAAATCCAGCACGTCATAAGGCGCATGCACCGAAATGATGATATCCGGGTGGAACCTGCGGATCGTCTCGGTCAGGCTGCGGCTTTCCGGCTCGGACAGCGCGGCAATTCCGGGGAAGCGGCGTGGATCGGAATGCGCCTTCGTTCTCCAATAGCCGAGAGCGTCGCGTTTCCAGTCGCTCGTGGTGAAAAAATTGCGGTTCAGGTCGACGCCGTGGGCGTTCATGCGTACCGGCGGATCGGACAGCAATCCGTCAGGGTTAAGGCAGGGAATGACACGCCAGTGGAACGGCTGGAATCGCTGGGTCTGCAGGCGTTGCATCCACATGAACACCAGGCTCACCGCCGATAGTTCATCGCCATGTATTCCACCGAGCATCAGCACCCGGTGCGGCGGTGCATGCGCCGACTGCGGCAGGAAATCCCGATACAGCAAGGGTTGCCCATTCACACTGGGAATGGAGCCGGCCTTCAGCCCAGCCTTCAGGCAGCCCTCCACGCTTACGCTCTGCAGACGAGCGCCGAGCAACTCGCAAGCCCGTCGCACGGAAGCCATCGGCATCGGCGCAGTCGCAACGACCGACTCGATCGCAGGCATGTCACGCGCTGCCGCGAATAGCGGACCGGAGGCCAGAACAACAAAAAGCCCGGCACAGAGCCGGGCCATATGTCGCAAGCGGACAGGCCTACTTGACCGCACGTTCCTTGCGGACCTTGGCGACCAGGAAATCCATGACCTTGATTACGCCGGGGAATCCCTTTGCCAGAGCGCCGTTGGTGTAGTACTCGCCGCCGACAACCACGGTCGGCACGCTGTCGATGCCATAGTCCTGCGCCAGTTTCTCGGCTTCGCGCACATGCGAGTCAACCGTGAAGCTGTTGAAGGTACTGGTGAAAATACCCGGCATCACGCCGGACTGCGCGGTGAAGAATGCCTGGATCTGGGCTTCGGTATTCATCGGCTGGTTGTACTTGTGGATTGCGTCGAAAAACGGCTTGTGCATCTTGTCGCCGAAATTGAGGACCTGCGCCGTGTAGAACGCCTTGCTATCGAGGATGCCCACCGGGCGCCCCAGGCTGTTGGGTACGCGCACGAAGTCCACATCCGCCGGCTTTTGCGCAGCCCATGCCGTGATGTCCGGATCAAAATCGTAACAGTGCGGGCAGCCATACCAG
Organism: Stenotrophobium sp.; assembly: GCA_050739895.1. Classification (GTDB taxonomy): domain Bacteria; phylum Pseudomonadota; class Gammaproteobacteria; order Nevskiales; family Nevskiaceae; genus Stenotrophobium. Next base: position 38,555 of record JBOICK010000021.1, on the reverse strand, counting down.
AAAAACTCTTCGACCTGGATGCGTTTGGCGTGCGGCGGAGCTTCCAGTGTCCGGACTCGCGCATAGTCGGTGCCTTCCTTGTACTGGGGCGTTGCATCAGCAGCGGAACAGGCAAGCGGCATCAATGCCGCGATGGAGAGCAGTAGACCGGGGATGAGCCGCATGTGGATTTTCCTTATTGCAGACCGTTGAGGTAAGACGCCAGGGCGTCCATCTCCTTATCGCTGAGCTTGGCGGCGATCGAAGACATGATCTTGACATTGCCGTCCGGCAAAGATTCCGCCGACATGTCATGCAGGCGACGCAGCGAACCTGCGAGGTAGGTCGCATGCTGGCCGCCGATGCGCGGATAGCCTGCGGCCGGATTGCCGGCGCCGGTAGGGCCATGGCAGGCGGCGCAGGCCGGAATGCCACGATCGGCGATGCCAGCACGATAGATCGGCTCGGCGATGGCAACCGCATCCTTGCTGGCGACGCCCGGCGACATGGTGCCGGCGGCGAAATGCGCCGCGAGATCGCGCATGTCCTGATCGGACAGACTCGCGGCCTGAGGTTGCATCACCGGATTGACGCGCTTGCCGCTCTTGAAGTCCTGCAACTGCTCGTCGATGTATTTGGAGCTTTGTCCGGCGAGATTTGGGAAGTTGGGTGCGGCACTGTTGCCGGTCGGGCCGTGACAGGCACCGCAGACAGCGGCCTTGGTCGCACCGCTGGCGGCATCGCCTTTCACGAATGGATCCTGGCTCGCCTGATCGGCGGCAAACACGACAAACGGCACGGACAGGGCAAAGATGAGCAATGCGCGCTTCATTTACTGGGCTCCCTGAGAACTGCAAGCAGTCAGCGCACCAACTGGCAGCACGCTGTCATTAAGGTTAAGTTGAGCGCAAATATTACACTAACGACATGCTTTCATGGTTATGCAGGCCAACCCTTTCGCGCGAGCGCAGTTCGTTATTTCCTGTGCGGATCTGACGCAGTTGCCGCGCGACGATGTGCCGGAGGTCGCCTTCGCCGGCCGCTCCAATGCCGGCAAGTCCAGCGCACTTAATACCCTGTCGGTGCAAAACCATCTGGCGCGAGTCAGCAAGACGCCGGGCCGCACGCAGCTGATCAACCTGTTCGAGATTGCGGGCATTGGCCGCTTTGCCGATCTGCCCGGCTACGGGTACGCCAAGGTGCCGCTACCGATACGCCGCAGTTGGGGTGCACTGATCGGCAGCTATGTCGAAATGCGCAACAACCTGCGCGGCATTGTGCTGATCATGGATATTCGCCATCCGCTGACCGATTTCGATACGCAGATGCTGGCCTGGGCACAGGTCGCGGGACGACCCTGCCACATCCTGCTGACCAAGGCCGACAAGCTTGGCTACGGCGCCGCCAAGACTCAATTGATAAAAGTCCGCAAAACTCTCGCGGACCAGTCGCAAGCCGTTGGCGTGCAATTGTTTTCGGCGGAAACACGGCTGGGGCTGGAGGAAGCGGTAACCGCAGTGCTGACGCTGCTGGGTCACGAGACGGGCGCCACCGCCTGATATTCCTGAGGCACAAATAAAAAACACCCGGTGGCTTGGGGGGAAGCCACCGGGTTTACCGCTCCGGCTAGGGGGTGCCGGTAAAACACCCTGGGGGCAGGGTGGGAGTGGGAAAGGGAGGATCCACACTCGCAGGATTAGAGCGCCGTTTGCGCCATTGGTTCCGTAAAGTTTGGTAATGGTTTCGAGCCAATTAATGGGAGCTTACGGCGCAAATAAAAATGCCCGGTGACTTGGGGGGAAGTCACCGGGCAACAACTCCGGCCTTGGGGGTGCCGGCACAACCGCCAGGGAGTGAGGCGGGAGCGGGATAAAGGGAGGAATCCGCGCTCACAGACTTAGAGCGCAGTCGCCGGAAAAAAGTTCAAAGAATTTTGTGCGGCACTGCAATCGGCGTCATGCACTGAAATGACGCGCTTTGAAATCAATGACTTGGGCCGCACCTGAACCATAGTTTTTCGTTGATTTGAAGTTAAATTCTTTTTCGTCTCAATGTTTTAGGCTGCCTGACGGGTCGTGTGCCGCATCCCAGTTCGCGCCCAGCCCGGCTTCGGCGATCAAGGGAACTTTCAACTCGAAAATTCCGCACATGCGCGCCGTGATCTCAGGCGCCAGCGCGCGCAGATGCGCCTCTGGTCCTTCAAACACCAGTTCGTCATGCACCTGCATGATCATGCGTAACTCCGGCGCGCGCGCGGCGAGGAAAGCATGCAGGTCGATCATCGCCAGCTTGATCAGGTCGGCGGCGGTGCCCTGCAGCGGCGCGTTGATCGCGGTGCGCTCGGCGTATTGGCGCAGGTTGGCGTTGCGCGAATTGATGTTGGGCAGATAGAGACGGCGCCCGAATAGGGTTTCGACATGACCGCTGCGGCGTGCGAACTCGCGAGTATTGTCCATGAAGTTTTTCACTCCGGGATAGCGCGCGAAGAACGTGTCGATGTAGGCCTGCGCTTCGCCGCGTGGAACGCCGAGCTGACGCGCCAGGCCGAACGCCGATATGCCGTAAATCAGGCCGAAGTTGGTGGCCTTGGCGGCGCGACGTTGCTCCCCGGTGACGCGATCCAGCGCGATGCCATGAACTTCGGCAGCGGTAGCCTGATGAATGTCGCGTCCATCCTTGAATGCCTGCACCAGCTTTTCGTCACCCGAGAAATGCGCCATCAGGCGCAACTCGATCTGCGAGTAGTCAATCGACAGCAGAGCACAGCCGGGCGCGGCGATGAAGGCCTGACGAATGCGTCGGCCTTCTGCAGTGCGCACCGGAATGTTCTGGAGATTGGGATCCTGCGAAGACAAGCGACCCGTTGCCGCCACCGCCTGGTGATAACTGGTGTGGATGCGGCCGGTGCGCCGGTTGATCTGCAGCGGCAGCGTATCGGTATAGGTCGAGCGCAGCTTGGTTAGTCCGCGCCAGTCGAGGATCAGCCGCGGCAGTGCGTGCTGCATTGCCAATTCCTCCAGCACGTCCTCCGCCGTGGACGGATCGCCCTTGGGCGTTTTTCCAAGCACCGGCAACTGCAATTTCTCGAACAGGATCTGCTGCAACTGCTTGGGCGAACCGAGATTGAACTCTGCGCCTGCCTCCCGAAAAACCTCGGCCTGCAGCGTCGTCATGCGCTCACCAAGCTCCACACTTATGCGCGACAGCAGCGCGGCATCGACGCGCACGCCGGTCTGCTCCATGCGCGCCAGCACCGGCACCAGCGGCATCTCGATGGTTTCGTAAACTTTTTTCAGTGTCGCGATTTCGCAGACGCGCGGATACAGCGTGTGATACAGGCGTAGGGTGATGTCGGCGTCCTCGGCCGAATATTCGGCTGCCGTTTCGAGAGCAACCTGGTTGAAGGTGATCTGGTTCTTGCCCTTGCCGGCGACATCGCTGAAGCTGATGGTTTTATGGCCGAGATATTTCTCCGCCAACGTGTCCATGTCGTGGCGATTACCCACAGCGTCCAGCACATAACTTTGCAGCATGGTGTCGTGGCGTACGCCACGCACCTGCACGCCATGATTGGCCAGCACGTTGAGATCGAACTTGATGTGCTGGCCGACCTTGGCCCGCTGCTCGTCTTCCAGCAGCGGCCGCAACCGCGCGAGGACTTTCTCCAGCGGCAGTTGCGCCGGTGCGCCGAGATAATTGTGGCCGACCGGTACATACCAGCCGCGGCCCGCCTCGACCGCAAACGCCAATCCGACCAGGCGTGCCTGGTTGGATTCGAGGCTGTCGGTTTCGGTATCGAAGCAGAACAGTTCGGCGGCTTCTAGTTGTTTAGCCAGCGATTCCAGTGTGGCCTCATCGACGACAAGTTCGTAACGGGTTTTGATTTGCTCCGTTTCGGCGCGGGGTGGGTTAGCGGCATCAGCCGCGTTACCCGCCGTGTCCGCGTGCTCGACCTGGCGGGTTACGTCCGGCAATGCCGGACTAACCCGCCCTACGGTTCCGGCGTGTTCCGTCGCGCCATTCCCCAGTTCTTCCAACCAGCGGTGGAAACCCATGCGCTTGTAAAGCGCAGCCAGCTTTGCCGTGTCGGCGGCGCCCGGCACCAGTTCGGCGATGCTCATCGGCAGTTCCAGTTCGCAGCGGATGGTGGCGAGATCCTTGGCCACCGGCAGCAAACCCTGCTGCAGATGTGCGCGTAATTTCTCCCCGATCTTGCCGCCGACTTCATCGGCCTTCGCCACCAGCGCATCCAGCGAGCCGTACTCGTTCAGCCACTTCGCCGCGGTCTTGGGGCCGACACCGGCGACGCCAGGGATGTTGTCGCTGGTGTCGCCCATCAGCGCCAACAACTCGATGATGCGTTCCGGCGGCACGCCGAATTTCTCGACCACGCCGGCCGGGTCCATGCGCCGATTCTTCATGGTGTCGAGCAAATGCACGTGCGCGTTCACCAGTTGCGCCATGTCCTTGTCGCTGGTGACGATCAGCACGTCGAGACCGGCGGCTTCGCCCTGCTTGGCCAGCGTACCGATGACATCGTCGGCCTCGACTCTGGGAACTTGCAGCACCGGCAAGCCCAGTGCCGCGATCATCTCCATGATCGGCGCGAACTGGCTGGACAGATCTTCCGGTGTCGCGTCGCGATTGGCCTTGTAGTCGGCGTAAATCTCCTCGCGGAACGTCGGCCCCGGCGGATCGAACACGACGCAAATCCGCTCGGGCGCGTAGTCCTTCATCAGCCGGCGCAGCATGTTGCCCATGCCGTAGACCGCGCCGGTCGGTTCGCCCGCCGGATTGGTCAGCGGCGGCAGCGCGTGATAAGCGCGGAACAGCCAGGACGAGCCGTCGATCAGGATCAGCGGTTTCATGGCGCGGCCCGCCGAAACCACCAGCCGTTCCAGCCCAAGATCAGTCGCGCGAACTCCGCGTAGCCTTCGGCTTGCGGGTGCGCACCATCGTTCGCGGCGACCTGCCGCATCCAGACGGAATTTTTGTGCAGCGCCTCAAAAACCGGAAGATATGGCACCTGCAGCACCTTGCAAGCGCTGTTGAATTGTTCGGACAACGCACCAATGCGCCGATTCTGCGCGGCGTCTGCAGTCGGCGCGGGTCCAATCATCGCAATCCTGCGTAGAGATTTGGCAGCATCAAGAACATCGTGCAGGTACTTCATGCTGTCTTCTGCGGAAACCCGCAGATGTCCTGCCTCGATTGTGGTGTCGTTCACACCAAAGGAAAAAACGACATGAGACCGGCAGCCTTCAGGCAGACGTCGGGCACATTCGACGGTCCAGCGTCTTGCGATATCTGCGCTCGTTTCACGACGAATTCCGAGGTTGTACGCAGTGAGTTCGATGCCATCGACCGCAGCCTGCGCGAGCACGCGGCCCACCCATCCGCGATGCTCGGGATCGCCGGTGCCGGCGACATGGGAATCACCGACGAAGCAGACCCGGATATCCGCCGGTGCATTCACGGCAATAGCGCTTCGCCGCGCACCAAGTCGTCCAGCGTCTCGCGCTCGCGGATCAGATGCACGCTGTCGCCATAGACCATGACCTCGGCGACGCGCGGCCGCGTGTTGTAATTGGATGCCATACTGAAGCCGTAGGCGCCGGCGGTGCGCACCGCAAGCAAATCACCTTCGGTCAGCGCCAGTTCGCGATCCTTGCCCAGCCAGTCGCCGCTCTCGCAGACCGGGCCGACAATGTCCCAGGTCTTTTTCTCCGCCGCGGATTTTTCGCTGACTCGGATGATGTCCATCCAGGACTGATACAGGGTTGGGCGAATCAGGTCATTCATCGCCGCATCCACCACCGCAAAATTCTTTTCGTCCGTGCACTTGAGTGCGGCCACGCGCATCAGCAGCACGCCTGCATTACCGGCGATGGCGCGGCCCGGCTCGGTCATCAGCTTGAGTCCAATGCCGTCGAGCCTGGACAGCAGCGCAGCGGCCCATTCGCGTGGCGGGACCGGCTGCTCATCGCGATAGCGCACGCCCAGCCCGCCGCCGACATCGATGTGCCGCAACGCGATGCCGGACGCTTTCAAGCGGTCAATCAGCGCCAGCACCCGATCCAGCGCATCAAGGAACGGCTGCACCTCGAGCAATTGCGAGCCGATGTGGCTGGCGATGCCGATGATCTCGATACCCGGAAGTTGCGCGGCGACGGCGTAGAGTTGTTCCGCCGCCTTGATATCCACGCCGAACTTGTTGTTCTTGAGGCCAGTCGAGATATACGGGTGGGTCTTCGCATCCACATCCGGGTTCACGCGCAGCGCGATGCGGGCACGTTCGCCGCGCTTGTGCGCGATGGCGCTGAGCTTGAGCAGCTCGGACTCGGATTCGACGTTGAAGCAATGAATGCCGGCATCCAGCGCTGCGTGCATTTCCTGCACGCTCTTGCCGACGCCGGAGAACACGATCTTGCCGGGCGCGCCGCCGGCGCGCAGCACGCGGAACAGTTCGCCGCCGGAGACGATGTCGAACCCGCTGCCCAGGCGCGCCAGCACGTTGAGCACGGCCAGATTGGAATTGGCCTTGACTGCGTAGCAGACCTGGTGCGGCACGCTCGCCAGCGCGTCGTCGAAAGCGCGGTAGTGCCGCTCCAGCGTGGCGCGTGAATAGACATAACACGGCGTGCCGTGGCGCGCGGCGATGCCGGCGACCGAAACATTTTCGGCGTAGAGCTCGCCGTTGCGATACTCGAAATGATCCACTTACGGGGCTTCCTTCTGTGGAACCTTGCGGGTATCCGGTTGCGGTGCAGACATGAGTGCGGCGGGTGGCGCTACCGATGTCGGCGCGGCGGGTGCCTGCACCGGCGCAGACTCGGACAAGGGCAGCGGCTTTTTCACCGGCGCACGATCCGGCAGATAAAGCGCTCCGCTCTGGCCGCAGGCGCACAGGCACAGCAGCGCCGCAAGGCCACAGCAAAACAGGATGCGGTGATTCATTCGCCAACTCCCAAAAAACCGTGCGGAGTTTAACCGACCGTTGCCGTGGCAGGCGCCAGCGCCGACAATCCGCGCACTTTTACCCATACGCACCGACATGAAGATTCTGGAAAGCTCAGCCGCCGTCATCCTCGAACCTGCCAGCAGCGCCCGCGCCGCCGTCATCTGGCTGCATGGCCTGGGCGCGGACGGACATGATTTTGTCCCGATCGTGCCGGAGCTGGGCCTGCCTGACGATCAGGCCATCCGCTTTGTGTTTCCGCACGCGCCGGTGCGACCGGTGACGATCAACAACGGCATGAAGATGCGTGCCTGGTACGATATTTTCAGCCTGTCGAAAATGAACCAGCAGGACGACGCCGGCATTCGCGCCTCCGAGCAGATCGTGCACGGTTTCATCCAGCAGGCGCTGGATGGCGGCATCGCTGCCAGCAAGATTGTCATCGCCGGTTTCTCGCAAGGCGGCGCCATCGCGCTGCACAGCGCGCTGCGCTATCCGCAGGCGCTGGCCGGCGTGCTGGCGCTGTCCACTTACCTGCCGCTGGCGGACCGGCTCGCCGCCGAAGCCAGCGCCGCCAACCGCGCCACGCCGATCCTGATGTGCCACGGCGAGTTCGATCCGGTGCTGCCGTACCTGCTCGGTGAAAACTCCTGCGAAATCCTGCGCAGCGAGGGCTATGCCGTGGACTGGCGCAAATATCCGATGCAGCACCAGGTCTGCGCGGAGGAAATCGAGGTCATCGGCAGATGGCTGCATCAACGTCTGGCGTGAGCGCAAAAACGACCCAATTCTCCGAAGCGCAGGTTGATGATGGTCCGCCCGCTGTTGCGCTCGCCCGCAAGAATGATGTTTTAAATTAACAAATATTATTAAATATGATATTTATAATAAAACAATTACGTCCTGCACTTCAACTACAGCGGGTGGCGGATATCGCGGCAAATCGAGACGGCACGACTCAGTGCTCGTAGGTGTAGACCAGATCGCCGCCACTGGCGACGCCGGATTCGGTTTGCAGCTGCCAGCCGTGGCCGATGTCGTAGAGCATGCGGAATGTCTGGCCCGGCTGGAACAGGCTGACGCCGTAGCTGACGAACAGCTTCGGTGTCAGGTACTTGCCCAGCGTCAGCTGCGCGGCCTGGGTGGTGTAGGCGTTGGCGCCGACGTTCTGCGCGGCGCGCGACCCGCTGATTGAGGTCGCGTCCGCCGCCACCGACGAGTTGGTCACTGGCGCCTGCCCGACCGAAATCTGGTCGAGGCCGATGCCCTGTCCGAGCTTCTGCGCGAGATAGTCGCCGCCTGACAGTCCCAGCGACAGCGCCGCCTGCGACATCATGTTCTGGTCAGCGCTCGAACTCTGATCCAGCGAACGGCCCAGCACCAGCCACGACAGCTGCTGCTCGCGCGGCATCGCCGGATCGGATTGCAAGCTCAGCTGCGGCTTGTCGAGCGTGCCGCGCACGCGCACACCGACAGTGATGTCCTGCTGCGGATGACGCGTGGCGTAGAGATCGACCGCCGGCTGCGTCACCGGGCCGCCGGTGAAAATCAGCCGGCCGGTCTGGATTTTCAGGTCCTGCCCGTAGGCCTTGTAGTGACCATCGACCAGTTGCAGTTCGCCCTGCGCGCGCGTCTCGTGTTGTGGCTCATCGCTGAGAGTGACGGCGCCGGTCATGCGCGTGGTCAGGCCGAAGCCCTCGACATGCACGGCGTCGCCCAGTGTCAATTGCAACTGGCTGTGGATGTTCAGCGGCGACGCCGGCGGTTGTGGTTGCGCGCCGACGATGATCTGGTCGCGGCTGGCGCTGACGCCGCTGTCGCCAAAATTCTGCGGGGTGATATCGGCCTTGGGCACGACGATGCCGCCGTCAAGGTGAATACCGCCGGCGTCATTGAGCAAATGCAGATCCGGCGCCGCCCAGATGTGTGCATCCGGCGTCGCCATCACCTCGAAGTTGTCGCCCTTGATGCTGAGATCGGCGTGCAGCGGCACCGTGGTCGGATCGAGGCTGCCGCTCAGATTGACCGTACCGCCGCCGGAAGTCATGGACCCGGCCAGCATCAGCGGTCCGCTGCCGTCGCCGGTAAGCTGCAGCTGCAGGTTTTCCAGCGTGATGCCGGCAACCGCGAGTCGCGCACGGCCGTTGTTCAGCGCAAGTTGGCCGCCGATGTGCGGCAGGCCGATGCTGCCGCCGAAGTCGAGTGTGCCCGTGACATTGCCGGCGGTGGATTGCAACGCGGGCAATAACGAAGCGACGAATGCGAGATCGGGCAGATTGATTTGCGCGCTGCCGGACAAGGCCCGTGCTGTGAAATCCGCAGCCGGCGCGGCCGCAACATCCGCGGTCAGCGTGCCCTGGCGGGTACGCAGGTCCAGCGTCGCGTGCAGGCGGTTCGCGGCGTTGTCGATCTTGAGCGAGCTCGGCAGGATTTCCAACGGCGGCAGCTTGCCGATACCGAAATGCGCAGTGCCGAGATTGAGCATGGCATTGGCGGCGGCGACATCACCGTTGGCGATTTCGATGCTGCCGCTGCCATTGGCCTCGCCGTCGATATCGGTTTTCGGCGGCAGCAGCGGCTTGAAGCTGGCAAGCAGCAGGCGTTCGAGATTCCAGGACAGCCGCAAACCGGCGCGCGTCACGTTCTGCTCGAGCCGCAGGCAGACGCGGCCGCCGTCGCCGCTGAAACAGGCCGGCTCCACGCTCTGGCGCCGGCGACCGAGCAGCACGCCGATCGGCTTTTCCAGCATCCATGCCGGCAGATCGGCGGGCGCCACGCGCAACGCCATCAGGTTGCCGCCCCACTCCTGGCGCTTGCGATCGTAGCCGCCGTCGGCGCTCAGGCTCAGATCGCCGCGTTCAGTCGTGACGTCGAGCTGGACATGCTGATAGACCTCGACGCCACCGGCGCTGAGCTTGACGCTGTGAATTGCCACACCGCCGGCGTTTGCGCCGGACAGCTCCAGCGCCAGCTGCGAAGGCTGGCGCGGGTCGAGATCGGCGCTCCAGGCCAGCTTTGCGGCACTGCTGCCGCGATAGCGCAAGCCGCTGGCGCTGCCATGCGTCAGCAGGTGCGGTGCGGCCAGCGGTCCCTGCAATCTGAAATCGAAATCCGCTCGCCCGGCCAGTCCAGGCAGCAGCGCAGCGAGGTCCGGACTGCTGAGCTTGCCGGCCAGGTCGAACGGCGGCGTCACCTGACCGCTGGCGCTGAGGCCGGTATCGCCGGAATTCAGCGTGAACCTGCGCAGGTTCAGGATATCGCCCAGCAGTTCGCCCTGCGCCGCCAGCAACAGCGGATAGCCGCGCAGGTTTGAGTGATCCACACTGACACTGAATGCGGTATCCGGATTGCCCGCGCGCATGGTCGTCCGTGCATCGATGCGGCCGTTGATCAGGCCGTGCCAGCGCGTTGCCGCGTCCTTGCCGCTGTCGCCGCTGAACAGCGGCACGAAGGGGCCGGGATCGAAATTTGCGATGTTCGCCTGCACGTCAGCGCGTAGCGCGGGCGACCACGCCAGCGTGCCGCGCGCATCGAGACTGCCCTTGCCGGAACGCAACAGGAATTGCCTGAACTGCACGCTGCGCTCATCGGTGCTGCCGTCGACGGCCAGTGTCAGTGGAAGGCCGCGCAGGCTGGAGTGACCGAGATTCGCGCTGAACGCGAACTGCGGCGTAGCCGTGTGCGCCACGCTATGCACAGCCGCTGTGCCATTGAGTTCACCGCTCCATTGCGCTGCGAACAACGCCGGATCCAGGTGCTCGATTTGCATGCGCAGATCGGCGCTCAATTCCGGCGACCAGCCCAGCGTGCCCTGGGCATGCAGCGCACCTTTTTCCGCACCGAGGGCGAGTTCGGAAATCCTCAGGTCATGCGTGTTGCCGCTGCCGTGCAGCGTCAGCCTGACCGGTAGTTTGCGCACCAGCGCATTGCTGTCCAGTACCAGCGAGTAGTCGTCGATAACGCCACTGATCCGCGCACTGCCGTTTGCGCCGCTGACAATCAGCGCGGCGCCATTCGCGGTAAGCGGCCAGCGCAGTCCCTGCCACCGCACATCCAGATCGCTGGCGACTGTGCCGATGCCGAAGCGGCCGCTGATGCCGAGCTGGCCCGGCCCTTGCACCGACAGCGCCTTCACATCGACATGATCCGGTGACATCTGCGCCTGGCCGCTGACCATCAGCGCGCCGGTCTGCGGCAGGTCGGCGTTCAAGTGCGCGATCCGCAGCTGGTTGCCGATCCAGCTCGCGGTCAGGTCGGCGTGAGAAATCTCCAGCAGCTCGGCATCGCCGCGGAGGATGCGGAAATCCTTCAGTTCGAATGTATCGATCACCACGTCCAGCGGCAGATGATCGGGCAGTTGCGTCAGCGGCAGCGGTGGCGTGTGGTCTGGCGGCGGCAGTTTCAGCACCAGGCCGCTGACCTCGGCCAGCGGGATGTGCAAGCGCCGCGCCAGCAGCACGCCGGGTTGTAGCCGCAGATGCAGGCGTTGGATATCGACCTGCAAGCCATCCGCGGCGGCGTAATGCACGTCGCTCAACAGGCACTCGCCGAGCAATTTGCCTTGCGCGGAACCGATGCTCAGATGCGCGCCGCCATAACGCTGCACCAGTGCAAACACGGTTTGCAGGCCGCTGCCGGTGCATAGCAGGAACCAGGCCACAGTGACCACCGCCAACAGCAGCGCCGGCAGCACGCCCATCAGCGGCACGCTGAAACGAAACCGGCTCACAAACCCACCCGCATGCCGATGTGCAGCCGCACCGGCGAGGCCCCACGGTCGAATGGATGCGCAAGGTCAATGGCGATGACGCCGAACGGCGCGCGGTAGCGGAAACCAACGCCGGCGCCGTAGTGCAGCAACACGTTCGGCACGTCGTCGGCGCCGCCGGCATCGGCGAACAGCGCCGCGCCGTAATTCTTGTAGACGTCGTAATCCAGTTCGACGCTGCCAGTGCTCAGGTATTTGCCGCCGATGACATTGCCCATGCTGTCGGTCGGACCGAGCGACTGGTAACTGTAGCCACGCACGCTGTCGTCGCCGCCGGCGAAGAAGCGCTGCGACGGCGGCAGGGTCTGGAATCCGGAAACCAGCGCGCCGCCTTCCTCGATGCGGGCCAGCACACGCAGTCCGCGCGCCAGCGGATAGACCCCGCGCAGCCTGAACAGGCCCTCGATGAAATCGGTGTCGGACAGCAGACGCGTCGAAGCGCCGTGCAGGTCGAGCGACACGAACCAGCCGCGGCGCGGATAGATCGGATCGTTGAGTTCGCTGCGGCTGAACTGCACGCCCGGCGTCAGCAGCACGCTGGTCATCGCCGCTTGGTCCTTTAGCGTGTAATCGTCGCTGGTATAGATCAGGTAATAGCGCCGCTGCCAGCGGCCGAGCTGGCGCTCGTAGGCGGTGCCGATCGAGTAGAGATTTTCGCTGATGCCCTGGAAGTTCTGGCGCAGGCCCTGGCCGGTGAAACTGATCGCATCGCCGGGATGCGTACCGACGGGAATGCGGTATTCGGCGATGGCGGTGCTGATGTTCTGCGACGGCCGCAGTTCCAGCCGCAGCTTGTGGCCTTGTTTGTTGAGCCGGCGGAACTCGACACCGGCCAGCGCGCGCGCGCCGGTATCGGTGCCATAGCCTGCGCCGATACGATAGACCTGCGGTTTTTTCGGCGTGGTGCGGATGACCACCGGAATCTGCCGCAGCGCATCGGCCTTGCTTTTTTGCGCCTCGACTTCGACGCTCTGGAAATAACCCAGATCGGTAAAGGCGAACTGTGTCGCCAGCAGTTGTGCGGCATCGAACGGCGCACCCGGCGTCACCCGCAGGTAGCGGCGCAGGAAAGCATCGTCGAGCTGACCGTCCTGCCCGATCGTGACCGCGCCGAAGTAGTAGCGCGGCCCGGTGTCCAGCGTCAGCAGGATTTCCGCGGCGTTGGCGCCAGGATCCACGCGCAGCTCGTGACGACTGAAACTGGCGTCGAGATAGCCGCCGGCCAGCGCGGCCTGCATCAGCCGCGATTTCAGATCCTCGTAGCGGACATGGTTGAGCTGCTGTCCGAGATGCAGCCGCGGATGTTTCAAGATCCGCTGCAGCGCCGCATCATCCTTGCCGTCACCGGCGATCTGGATGTCGATCTTTGCGATGTCGGTCGGCGGCCCCGGATCGACCGTGTAGATGGCGGTCCAGTCCGGTGTACTGCCATGCAGCACCGAGGTGATATGCGGGTTGTACCAGCCGAACGGCTGCAACGCGTTGCGGATGTCCTGCACGCCTTGTTCAAATCGGCGCTGCACTTCTTCCGGATCGTATTCGGCCTTGGCCGCGTCGGTTGCCTTGGCGTAGCTCAGCAGACCGATCTGTGCATAGGCATTGTCGGCCTCGTCATCGCCAAGGCCATACACGTGCACATCGACGCCGGCCAGCGCGACAGCGGGAAAAGCGCAGAGCAGGATTAGCAGGATGCGCAAGCGCAGGTTCTTCCGCAGGGTTTGCGCGATTCTACCAAGCGCCCATCCGCTGCCGATGGCCGCGAGACTTGCGCCGGGGACTTGGCTTGATCCGGGAATTATTTTGCTGGAGCTGGAGCCGGAGCTGGAGCTGGAGCTGGTGCCGCTGCAGGTGTCGTGACCGTGGCGGCCGCTGCCGGCGTCGCCACCGACGCGGCTGACGCGGGTACTGCCACCGTCGGCAGCGCCGGAGCCTGCGGCATTGGTTGCACGTCATAACCCGCCGCCTTCAGCAGCGCCGGCAAGCCGTCGGGCCCGGCATCGTGTGCAGCGCCGGTGATGATCAGCTGGCTGCTATCGCCGTCGAGCATCGCGCGCAGGCGCGGCAGCCAGGCATGGTTGCGGTCCGACAGCAGTCGCGCATAGGCCTGCGGATGGCGCCGCTTCAATTCCGCCGTGAGTTTCGCCAGCGCGGCGACATCGCCGTTTTGCCAGATTTTCAGCAATGCTTCCGGCGATTCTCCGGAAGAAGTCTGATCGTCGAGCTCGGCACTCAGGTATTGCTGGGCCATGTTGTCGGGCATCTGCGTGAACAGCGCCAGATGCGCCGCCGGGTCTTCGAGCCAGTGGATCGATTTGCCGTCTGTCAGTGCGCGGTTGTAATACTGCTGGTCGATGCCGTCGTCCGGCGTAAACCCGGCTTTTTCGAATACGAACAACTCCAGTGTCATCGCGCAGAACCACGGTTTGTACGGATCGCAGGTCGTGTCCAGCGGCATCTCCAACGCGGCGGCGCGTTGCTTGAGCCGCGCGTATAGCGCCTTGCTGATCAGCGATTGCAGACCGTTGGCGGCGCTGGCGTCGTCGAGCAGGCCGAGCTGGGTTTGGGGATCGGCCAGTGTCGCGAAATCAGTCTCGAATACGACGCCCTGGACCTGCTGGTAGGCGCGGTCGAACCCGGCGGGCAAGGGTTGCGCCGACGGTGGCAGCAAGTGCATCGAACCAAGCAGATAGTGCGTCACCTTGGCGCCCTTGACCTGCCACAGGAACGGCGCATCGTCCGCCGCCAGCGCGCCGGCGCTGAACAGGAGCAGCAGGGCCAGGGTGAATAGTTTTTTCATGCGATGAGATCCATGTCCGGCATCAGCCAGTTCTGCGCGGTTGCGCGGTCGCCGCCGAGGCCGGCGAAGTCGAATAGCTTGTTGTCCGCCAGTTGCGAAGGCGCAATGTTCTGCAACGCGCCGAACACACTGTCGAGCCGGCCGGGATATTGGCGCTGCCACTCATCCATCTGCCTGCGCACCTGTTTGCGCTGCAGGTTTTCCTGCGAGCCGCACAGCGTGCAGGGAATGATCGGGAAATTTTTCAGCGCCGCATATTCGGCGATGTCGGCTTCGCGGCAATACGCCAGCGGGCGGATCACCACGTTCTTGCCGTCGTCAGACCGCAGCTTGGGCGGCATCGCCGACAGCTTGCCGCCGTGGAACAGGTTGAGGAAAAAAGTCGCGACGATGTCGTCGCGATGATGGCCGAGCGCGATCTTGTTAAAGCCATGCGCCTCGGCGTAGCGATACAGCGCGCCGCGGCGCATGCGCGAACACAGCGAGCACATGGTCTTGCCTTCCGGGATCACGCGCTTGACCACCGAGTAGGTGTCCTGCTCGATGATGTGGAACGGCGCGCCGATGGCCCTGAGATATTCCGGCAGCACGTGCTCGGGAAAGCCCGGCTGCTTCTGGTCGAGATTGACCGCGAACAACTCGAAATTCACCGGCGCCTTCTGCTGCAACTGCATCAGCAGGTCGAGCATCGTGTAGCTGTCCTTGCCGCCCGACAGGCAGACCATCACGCGGTCGCCGTCGACAATCATGTTGTAGTCCTGGATCGCCTGCCCGGTGAGGCGGCGCAGGCGCTTGGACAGCTTGTGCGCCTCGCGCAGATCGCGGCGGACGATATCGGGAACGGCGGACATTGCGGGTTTCTAAGCGGCGGGAGCGCGGACAGGTGCGCAAGTTTAGCGCAGCGGCGACAACGGCCTCGCCCGCTGTCGTCGCCTACGCAAGAGATATTGTAATTATTTATTGACTAAATTTATATTTATATAATAATTTAAAACGTATGTACGGACATAAATCCGTGCAGCGGATGCCCTGCACGAAACCGATTGCGCAGGAAAAACCCGCTTGGTGCCCTTACGCCGCCTGCGGCAGCATCTGGCGGATGAAGTTCTCGCAAGCCGGCGTGTCCATGTAGCGCGGCACGGCGTAGAACCAGAAGGTCTCGCTCTGAGCCTTGACCGCGATCGCCGGGATGTCGGATTCCTTGAGCTTGTCGACCTGCGTCGGAATGCCGAACTCGGCGTTCATCGCGCGCACCTTGGCGATGAAGGCGTCGGCGAGCTGCGCGTCGCTCTCGCCGCCTTTCTTCAGGCCGCTGACTTCGGCCAGCGTGGCGAGGCGCGCGGTGCAGTTGGGCTTGGAGAAGTCCAGCACGCGCGGCAGGATGATGGCGTTGGCGAGGCCGTGCGGCACGTGGTAATAGGCGCCGAAATTGTGGGCGATGGCGTGGACGTAGCCGACGCCGGCGATGGTGAAGGCGATGCCGGCCTTGAACGAGGCCTGCGCCATGTTCTGGCGCGCCTCGACGTTGCCGCCGTTCTTCACCGCCTCGGCCAGATTGCCCATGATCAGCTTGACCGCGTCGATCGCTTCCCGATCGGTCTTGGCGGTACGGTTGCGCGAAATGTAGGCCTCGACCGCGTGGGTCAGCGCATCCATGCCGGTGGCGGCGGTGATCGCGGGCGGCAGGCCGGTCATCAGCGCGCCGTCGAGCGCCGCGCCCTTGGGCACCAGCGCCGTATCCATGATCGCGAACTTGCGTGTGGTCGAAGGATCGGACACGACGGCGGCGATGGTCACTTCCGAGCCGGTGCCGGCGGTGGTCGGTACCGCGTAGAGCTTCATTGGCGGAATGATCACGCGCATCAGACCGGCCATGTGCACGATCTTGTGCGGATTGCGCGCGCGAGCGGCGATGACCTTGGCGGCGTCGATCGAGGAGCCGCCGCCGATGGCGAGGATCGCCGTGCAGCCTTCCTTTTTCAGCATCGCCAGGCCGGTTTCGATCTGTGCGATGGTCGGGTTCGGCAGCACGCCGTCATAGACCACGAAGCTGACGCCGAGCTGCCGGAGTTTTTCCTGCATCGGATTGAGCAGGCCGATCTTGACCAGCATGGCGTCGGTGACGATCAGCAACTTCTTCACGCCGGTCTTGGCGATGTGATCGCAAAGCTGCAGTGATGAGCCCGGGCCGATGAACATCTGCGGCGTGCGGAAAATCAGGACCTTCTGCCCCCAGAACAGCAGGAACTGCCAGAACTTGAAGATGAGAACCTTGAGCGAGAAAAGCATGCGATTTCCCCCGATGATGTTGCCGGATGCGGCAGCGCAGCCGGCCTGACCGGCCAGCAATGTCCTATTGTCCCGCGCCGATACCCCTGTCCGTCAACAGAAATCGCGCGGCCAGCGCCCGTCAGGCCGGGTCCGCCGCCTCATCGTGCCGCACAGGGTCCTTCTCGCTGTAGAAAATCGCGACGAGGATGAAGATGACGCCCGCCATCATCAGGCCGCGTTCGCTTCGATCCAGGCATGGCGCCCTTCCGACAGGCCGTAGAAAACAATCACCAGGCCCGCAAGCGGGTCCGCCCACCACCAGCCCCACAGCGCATTGAACGCGAGACCGAGCAGCACGGCGCCCGCGAGATACGCATCGACCAGCGTCACTCTGGCTTCTGTCTTGAGAACCTGGTTATTCAGCTTTGTGCCGGTCGCGTGCTTGGCTGCGGCCAGCGCCAGCATCGCGACCAGAGTCAGCGCCAGCCAGACCATGCCGGAGTGTGATGTGCCGGGATGAACGCGCAGCCATAGCGTGTGCGCAGACTGCGCGAGGATGTAGATGGAAAGCGCAAAGAACGCCGTTGCGATCGAACGCAGGGCAATCCGCTCGCGGCGGTCGTGGATACCGCGCAACTGCCAGATGACGACCGCTGACGCGCCAATTTCGATCAGCGAATCCAGCCCGAAACCGGCGAGCGCCACGGAATGAGCAACCATCGCTGCGGCAATGACAATGACCGTGCCAACAACATTCCAGCCGAGGGTGATGTATTCGAGCAGCAGCCCGCGGCGGAGCAGCGTGGCGTTATCGTCCATCGGGAATATTAACGAAGTGCCTTGGTCTCATTCAGCTTGTCGCCGGCAATTCATCGTGCCGCACATGGTCCTTCTCGCTGTAGAAGATCGCGACCAGGATGAAGATAACGCCGACGCCGCACATCAGGTAGACGAAGAAGTTGAAATACTGCGGCCCGACCAGTCGATACGTGGAAACCTGCGCCTTGGCGGCGTCGAACTGGCCGCTGCTGGCGATGGGCTTGCGGTTGACCACGTCCATCAGCGCAACGCGTTGGCCGGGCTCGTCCACCTGCTCAACCAGATAGGTGCCGGCCAGCGGGTGACTCTGGCCGGTGGATTCGGTGGCGACGATGCCGCTGTTGCCGCCGAAGTCGATTTTCTGGCCAGTGACGAAGTTGGAGACATCCGCCAGATGCACCCAGGTCTGCGCGCCGGTCTCGATCGCCGTGGCCTGCAGCGGTCGCACCATCAGGTAGTTGACGCCGGCGGTGAACAGGTTGCCGACGCTGGTCGAGAGCAGGAACAACGCCATGATGAAGCTCTTCATTTTCAGCGGCGCCTGCTTGTAGCTGAACTCCAGCGCGGTGATCGACACCAGCACTTCCGAGCAGGTCAGCACGACGAAAGCGAGGATCTGCCACCAGACGCTGACCACATGGCCGCCCTGGATCCGTCCCTCGATCCACGACACGATCATGAACGAACCGGCGATGGTGAACAGGCCGATGGCGATCTTGCGCAGCGGCGTCACCTTGAAGAATTTCGCCCACAGCGGATAGATGCCGAAGGTGAAGATCGGCACCAGCACCAGGATGAACAGGCCGTTGACGATCTGGATTTGCGCCGGCAGCAGGGTGATGCCCCAGCCGAGGTTCTTGTCCATCAGCGACGACTGCGCCTGCAGCGTCCAGGTCTGGCCGTTGGACTGGTCCCACAGCGACCAGTAGAACGCGACGAACAGGTAGACGATGCACAGGCCGCCGATGGTCTTGAGTCCTTCCGGCGAGAACACATCGCGCAGCCAGGCCTTGCCGGCGGGCGGCACCGTCGTGTAGCGCTTGCGACCAAGCCAGAACACCAGCGTCGCGCAGAACATCATGATCGCCGGCACGCCGAAAGCGAACTTCGGGCCGTAGGCGGGATTGCTCAGCAACTCCGGGCAATACCAGATCGAGATCGACGAACCGGCGTTGATCGCCAGGTAAAAATAGCTGAACGCGCGTTCGATCAGATGCTGATTCCTGTTGGTGAACTGGTCGCCGACATTGGTCGAGACACAGGGCTTGATGCCGCCGGTGCCGAACGCGACCAGCGACAAACCCAGCAGCAGCCCGGTCTCGCCCGGCACCAGCGCGAGGATCGTGCAGCCCGCGCAGTAGGCCATCGAGAACACCATGATGGTGCGGAATTTTCCCCAGAAAACATCCGATACGATCGCGCCGACCACCGGGAAAAAATACGCGCCGGACTTGAACAGCGATTGCCAGGTTGTCGCCTCGGCATCGCCGAAACGCAGGAACTGCGTCATGTAGATCGCGAGAATCGCGTTGATGCCGTAAAAGCAGAAGCGCTCGGCGAATTCATTGACGACGATGAAGGGAATGCCGGAAGGCATGCGGTCGTCGCGGGCGTCGGTGCTCATGGGCTGCTGCTCTCCGGGAAAACCGCTCTTGTTGCTGAAATACTGGTGCTGTTGGCGCCGCAGTCTAGGCGGACGGCTTGTGCAGCCGCCTGAGGATTTCCCCCTCGGCCAGCCCGCTGACTTCCACTTGCTTCTGCGCGGTAGTCCCGCCGCGCACGATATCTATATTGGAACGCGGCAAATCCAGCACCGCCGCCAGCACATCAATCACCGCCTGATTCGCCTTACCCTTTTCCGGAGCCGCCGTCACCGACAGCTTCAGCGTGTCGCCCATCCAGCCGGTGATGGCATTGCGTGAGGATTTTGAGGCGACCTTGAGATTGAGCTTGGCGGTCATCGAAAGGAAGCGCCCGGAGCAGGATGCGGTGAGCCTGCGAACCGCATCAGCCGGAGCGCAACTTGGACGCGAATGATGCGGTTCATTTCATTCACCGCATCCTACGGTGCCATTCCGCTTTTTGGTTATGAGTTGATTGATCGTCATCATGCTCCCGCCGCGTTATGCAACAGTCGCATGTAAAACCGGATCATGTCGGCATAACCGCTGACGCTGATGCGCTCATTGCTGCCGTGGATGCGCGGAAGGTCGTCAGGCGTGTAGAGGTTTGGCAGGAAGTTGTAGCGGTTGTCGTAGAGCCCGGCGTAATGGCGCAGGTCGGTGGCGCCGACGACGATGCCGGTGGTGACCACGGCCTGCGGGAAAATCTCGTTGACGGTTTTGGCCAGCTGCTTGAACGCGGGCGCCTGGATGTCGGACACCGGCGAAGCTTCTTCGGCGAAATCGCCTTCGCGCGCGATGTCGATGCCGTCATCGGCGATGGCGAGGCGAACGTGGTGCTCGACCTGCTCGATGGTATTGCCGGGAAGCAGGCGGAAATTCACCACCGCCGATGCGCTGCCCGGCAGCACGTTGTCCTTGATGCCGGCCTGGAATTGCGTTAGCGCGGTGGTGGTGCGCACCAGCGCGTTGCCGACCGCGCTCTCCGACATGCGATGCACGATCAGCGGCCGCGTCAGCCAGCGATTCGCCATGATGATGCGCTGCAGCCGCGGCATCTCCGGCGTCAGGCGGTCGAGCATGTCGGTGACCGGTGATTCCAGCCGCGCCGGCATCGGCCGGTTTTGCAGCAACACCAGCGCGTGCGCGAGGCGGGCGATGGCGGAATCCTGCGGCGGCATCGACGAGTGTCCGCCCGGCGCGTGGGCGGTGAGGCGAAACGAGACGTAGCCTTTTTCCGCCGCCATGATTGACGCCACCGGGCGGCTGACGCCATCGACCACGCCCTGGGTGATGACGCCGCCTTCGTCGAGCGCGAACTCTGCGTGGACGCCGCGCGACCTGAGCAGCGTCGCGATCTGCGCCGCGCCTTGCGCGCCGCCGATTTCCTCGTCGGCGCCGAACGCGAAATAGATCGTGCGCCCGGGCTGGAAACCCGCCGCGAGCAGTTGCTCGGCGGCCTCCATCCATGCCATCAGGCTGCCCTTGTCGTCGAGCGTGCCGCGGCCCCAGATATAACCGTCGGCGATATCCCCGGAGAACGGCGGGTGCGTCCACTGAGCCAGCGCCGCGGGCTCGACCGGCACCACGTCCATATGCGCAAGGAACAGCAGCGGTTTTGCGGCGGGATCCTTGCCGGTCCAGGTGTAGAGCAGGCTGTGGCCGTTGACGACTTCGCGCGTCAGTGCGGCATCAACCCGCGGAAAACTTTTTTGCAGATAGGCGGCGAAGGCATCGAGCTGGCTGTTATCGATCAGCGTGCGGTCGGTGTAGGACACCGTGGCGATGCGCACCGCGCCGGCGAGCCGCTGCGCGACCGCATCCTGATCGACCGGCGGCATCGGCACTGCCGCATCAACCGGCGCGGGCGGCGGCACCTGGAAAGTGTTGTAGCTGACGATGACTGCGAGCACCACCAGCATGGCGGCGCCGATCTTGTAATAACGGCTCATGCGAACTCCGGACTGAGACCGCTACTTTAGAGAATCCCGATAGACACTGCTGCACGCCCATGCGGTTACTTCCGCTGCGGTGGTCGCGTTCTGGAATTTTGTTATTTTATGTTGATGATATTTTTGTTTATTGTATAAATTATTACAAACTATTTCGCGTATCGGTCATAGCGGGTGCGTCCATCCGTGCCCGCGCTCGCGCCATCACGCGCCGTCGCCACTGGATCAGATCGTCGATCATCAGGTAGATCGTCGGCAACACGATCAGGCTGACCACGGTGGCGAACACCAGGCCGCCGATCACCGCGCGGGCCATCGGGTAATAAGGCGGGCCGTCGCCGCCGACGGTGGTGTCGGACAGCGCCAGCGGCACCATGCCGAGCACGGTGCTGCACGCCGTCATCAGGATCGGCCGCAGGCGGTCGCGCGAGCCCTGTACCAGCGCCTGTTCACGCGTATGACCCGCGGCGCGCAACTGATGCACATGGTCGATCAGCACGATGCCGTTGTTCACCACCACGCCCATCAGCACCAGCATGCCGATCATCGCCATGAACGAGAAGGTGGTCGCGGTGAGCAGGAAAAACCAGAACACGCCAATGAAGGAAAAGAAAATACCGGTGATGATCGCGGTCGGTGCCAGCGTCGACTCGAACAGCGCGGCCATGACGATATAGATGCAGGCCAGCGCCAGCGCCATGTTGACCAGCATCACCCGCATGTCGGCAGCGTCTTCGTCGAATGCCTTGCCGTAGCTCCAGCCGTAGCCTGGCGGAAGTTGCAACTGCGCGAGGGTCGCGCTGATGCTTTTCTTGGCCTGGTCGGTGGTGATGCCCGGCCGCGTCGCGAAATTGACCGCGAGTGCGCTGCGCCGGTTCTCGCGCTTGAGCGAACCCGCGATATCGCCGGTGCTGAACGTGGCGACGGATGACAACGCGATCTGCCGGCCCGACGGGGTCGTCAGCGGCAGCGCGCGCAGGGCATCGAGGCTGGTGCGGTCCTGTGGCCGGAATTGCAGGCGCATTTCGATCTCGCCGCTGGCGGTGCGATAGGGCCGCAACGCGGTGCCGCGCATCGCGCCGGAGACAATCTCAGCGACCTGCTGACTCGACAGGCCGTTGCGGCGCGCGCGTTCACGATCAACATGCACGCGCACTTCGCGGCTGCTGGCGCCACCGTTGACGCGCACGCCGGTGATCTGCGGCACACGCTGCAGCACGGTCGCGACCTGTGAAGCGACTTCGCGCAGATGCTCGCTGGATTCGCCGGTAACCTGAACCGCGAGCTGCTCGCCATTGCCGCCGCGGTTCTGGTCGAAGGTCGGCGCACCGATCGCCAGCTTCGGCAAACCCTTGGCGATCGCTTCCTTGAGCCGGTCGACAGGCATCAGCCGTGCCGCGTCGTCCTTGAGATAGATCAGGGTCTGCGCCTGGCCGATGTCGAAGTAGCTGTAGACGTCCTCGATGCCGAAGCGCGCGCGGTTGCGGTCGAGATAATCCTCGACGGTGTTGACCGATTGCTCGATCTTGTCGAGCGGATAGCTGGCATCGAGGTGGTAATCCAGCACTAGGCGCTTGCTGGTGGAATCTGAGAACATCTCGAACTTCACCTGAGACGCCGGAATCGCAACACTGGCCAGCACCAGCAGGATGAACAGCACGGTCTTGCCGCGATGCGCCAGGGTCCATTCGAGCAGCCGCACATAGCGTGCCGACAGCCGCTGCACCCAGCGCGCGCCGCCGGTATTGACGCCGCCAAGCACGCGCGAGGTCAGTTGCGGAATCAGCGTGATCGCGACCAGCAGCGATGCCGCCAGCGACAGGCAGATGGTGATCGCAACATGCGACAGGTAGACCGTGACCTGGTTCTGCGCGCCGAAGATATTGGGCAGGAACACGATCGCTGTGGCCAGCGTGCCCAGCACCACCGCGAGGCCGACGCCGGAGACGCCGGCCAGCGTCGCCGCGCGCGGATCATGCAGCGCCGCCTGCTGCTTGAAGATGCTCTCGGTGACCACCACCGAGTTGTCGACCAGCATGCCGATCGACAGCATCAGGCCCATCAGCGTCAGGATATTGATGCTGTAACCGAAGAAATACATCGCCGCCAGCGTCATCAGCAGCGACAGCGGCACCGATAGCGTGACAATCAGGGTCATGCGCAGATCGCCGAGAAAGGCGAACAGCACCACGACCGACAACAACGCGCCGATCAGTCCGGCTTCGAGCAGTGCGTCGAGCGAATGCTTGACATCGTCGCCGGAATTCTGGAACAGGATCAGGTTGATGCCGCGCATCTCCGGCAATTTCTTGATCGCCGTAACTTCAGCCATCGCGCGGTCGGCGCCCTCGACCAGGTTGGCGCCGGTTTCCTTGAACACATTGACGCCGACTGCGTAGCGCCGGTTGAGATGGCGGCCATAGTTGAGCACCGGCTGCGCGTAGCGGATGTCGGCGATGTCCTTCAGGCGCAGGCCGTCGCGTGAGATCACCAGGTTTCCGATCTGCTCGACGCTGGTGAACCGGCCTTCCGGCTTGACGTAATAGCGCCGCCCCGCTTCGGTGAGATCGCCGGCACTGAGCGCGAAATTGGCTTTCTGCAGGGTTTTCGCCAGTGCGCCCAGGTCGACGCCGTGCGCTGCAACGCGGTCGGCGGCAAGCTCGATACGGATTTCCTTGGGCTCGACGCCATAGAGTTCGACCTTGGACACGCCGGGGATGCGCTGCAGCCGCCGCTTGACGTCGCGATCGAGCAGGTCATAGGCACTGGCAAGGTCGCGGTCGGCGGAGATGCGCAACACCAGAATCGGCTGGTCGCCTGCGGTGAAGCGCTGGATCTGGATGCGGTCGATGTCGGCCGGCAGGGTGCTGCGGATCGCGTCGATCTTGTCGCGCGCCTCGACGCCCTTGACCACCATGTCCTGATCCAGCGAAAACTTCATGAAGATGTTGGCGCCATCGTCGCGCGATTCCGACTGGATCTGCTCGATGCCGGACAGCGTCGCCAGCGCCTCCTCGACCGGTCGCGTGATGCGGCGCTCGACTTCCTCCGGCGTCGAGTTGGTGTAGGGCACGTTGACCACCAGTCCCGGAAACTGGATGTCCGGCAGCAGCTCCAGCGGCAGGCGCTCGCCGCCGATGATGCCTATCACCGTGACGCAGACGAAGAACATGCACACCGTCACCGGGCGTTTCAGCGATAACTCGGTGAGTTTCATGGCTTATGCGGCCGTCACGTCCCGGCGCCGGTCCAGCAGCGTGTACATCACCGGAATCACCAGCAGTGTCAGCAACGTCGACACCGTCAGGCCGCCGATCACGGTGATCGCCATCGGCGCGCGCACTTCCGCGCCTTCGCCGCTGCCGATCGCCATTGGCACCAGGCCGAGCACCGCTGTCAGCGTGGTCATCAGGATCGGTCGCAGCCGCGTCGGTCCGGCCTTGAGGATCGCATCGCGGCGGCTCAGGCCGTCATCGCGCAGGCGATTGACCAGGTCGATCAGGATGATGCCGTTCTTCACCACGATGCCGACCAGCATGATCATGCCGATCAGCGCGATCACATTGATGACACTGCCGGTGATGTAGAGCGCGAAAATCGCACCGATCGCAGCCAGCGGAATCGAGAACAGTATGACGAACGGATGCACCAGCGACTCGAACTGCGAGGCCATCACCAGATAGACCATGAAGATCGCCAGCGCCAGCGCGAATTGCAGCGAACGGAACGAGACTTTCATCTCCTCGCTCTGGCCCGCGATCTGCACGCTGACGCCTTGCGGCAACTGCATCCGGTTGATCCGGTGCTGCATGTCGGCGACCGCCTCGCCAAGATCGCCGCGTGCGAGTCCGGCTGACAGCGCCACCACGCGCTGCTGGTCGGCGCGGCGGATTTCACTGGGACCGCTGCGCAGGCGCACGTCGGCGACCGCCGACAGCGGCACCGGTCGCGCGCTTTCGGGATTGACGATGAGATCGCGTACCGCCTGCACGCTGTTGCGGTCGGCGGTGTCACCCCGCACGCGCACGTCGACTTCGCGATCGGCCAGCCGATAGCGTGTCGCGACATCGCCCTGCACCTCGCGCACCACACGGTCGGCGAGGTCGCTGGTGTCGAGGCCGAGCGCGGCGGCGCGTTCCTGATCGAACAGGATCTGGATTTCGGGGTGGCCCGGCGCCTGCGTGGTCTTGATTTCCGTATAGCGGCCGGAATCGACCATGCTCTGGCGCAGTGCTTCCGATACGCGCGCAAGTGCGTCAAGGTCGTAGCCGTAGACCTCGATTTCCAGCGGCGTCTTCAGCGTGAACAGGGTCGGCCGGGTGTAGCGGTAGCTCAGTCCGGGCACGTCGCGCAAGCGCTGGTCGAGTTGCTTCATCAGCCGCGGCTGCTGAGCCGCCGCGCCGGGCTTGAGCACCAGCGACAGCGTGCCGAAATTCTCGCCGCCGCTGTCGGCATTGGCGTCGAGCCGGTCGCCGGTGCCGGCGATGGAATAATTCGCGGCCAGTGCAGGATTGCCGTGCAGCGTCGCCGCGACCTGGCGCAGCAGCGCATCACTGTCAGCCAGCGGCGTGCCCGGCGGCAGCGTCAGCTCGGCGCTGAATTCGCCCTGGTTGAACGGCGGAATCAGCTCCACACCGATGCGCGTCAGCAGCAACAGGCTGGCGCCGAACAGCGCGGCGGCAATCGCCAGCACGATCAGCCGGTGATCCAGCGCCCACGCCAGCAGCGGCACATAGCGCCGCTCCAGTACCGCATAGCCGCGCTGCCATCGCGCCGCCAGCGGCCGCATCACCCGGCCCAGCGCCCACGCCAGCGCGCGGCAGGCGCGCACCAGCCCGCGCATAATTGTCACCGGCAGTGACTCGACCAGCGTTATGCGCAGACTGCTGAGTTTGCGGCGCCAGCCGTACATCGCCGGACTACGCGGCGCGGCGGGCCGGATCGGCTCGCTGCTCGGCGTGCGCGACGCCATCATCGGCGTCAGCGTGAACGACACCAGCAGCGAGAACAGCAGCGCACCGGTCACCACCAGCGCCTGGTCCGCGAACAACTGGCCGGCGATGCCCTGCACGAACACCATCGGGAAAAACACCGCGACCGTGGTCAGCGTCGAGGCGGTGACAGCAGCGCCGACTTCGCGCGCACCTCGATTGGCCGCCTCCAGCGGCGCCAGTCCCATCTCGCGTTTTCGCGAAATGCTTTCGAGTACGACGATGGCGTCGTCGACCAGCAGCCCTATCGCCAGCGCGATGCCGCCCAGCGACATGATGTTGAGCGACATTTTCGCGCCGTACATGATGTTGAAGGTGGCGATCACCGACACCGGAATCGCGACCGCGACGATCGTCGTGGTCCAGGCGTTGCGCAGGAACAGGTAGATGATCAGGATCGCCAGCAGGCCGCCCTCGATCGCGGCGTGGCCAACCTCGGTGATCGACTGGTCGATGAACACTGCCTGGTTGTAGAGCGTCTTGATCTGCACATCGGGCGGCAGGGTCTTGCGCAGCGCGTCGATTTTCGCCAGTGCGGCGTTGGCGACACTGACGGTGTTGCCATCACCTTCCTTGTACAGCGAAATCTCGACCGCTTCCTCGCCGTCGATGCGGATGATCGCCTGACGCTCCTTGTAGCCGCGCGTGACGCTGGCGAAGTCACGCAGATGGATCGCCTGACCGTCACGGCTGACAATCACGGTGTCGCGAATCTGGTCGAGGCTGGTGAACTGGTTGAGCGTGCGCACCAGATAGCTGAGGCTGCCCTGATCGACGCGGCCGCCGGAGATGTTGGCGTTCTCGGCGGACAGCCGTTCGGCGACGGTTTGCAGTGTCAGCTTGAGTTGCGCCATTTTCTTCAGATCGATCGCGACGTGGATTTCGTCTTCGAGGCCGCCGCTGATCTTGACCGCGGCAACGCCATCGACGCCTTCCAGCGGCCGCTGCACCTGGTCCTCCGCCAGACGCCGCAAGCGCTTGAGATCGGCCTCGTCCACCGGCTGCGTGCCGTTGTGGCGGAGAAACATGCCGAGGCGCACGATCGGGTCCTGACTCGGGTCGAAGCGCAATACGATCGGCCGCTGTGCGTCCTTCGGCAGTTGCAGCGCGTCGAGCTTTTCGCGCACGTCGAGCACCGCGTAGTCCATCTGCGTGCCCCAGTTGAATTCCAGCGTCACGTCGCTCTGGCCGGCGCGCGATACCGAGCGCACCTGACGCACCCCCTTGATGATGCCCAGCGCCTCCTCGACCGGCTTCGACAGCAGCGTCTCGACTTCAGTCGGCGCGGCACCGGGAAGCAGGGTGCGCACGGTCAGCGTCGGATAAGACAGGTCGGGCAGCAGCGTCACACGCAGACGCGAGGCCGAGACCATGCCGAACAGCAGCACCGCCACCGTCAGCATCACCACGGCGACCGGGCGCCGCGTGCAAAACGCGATCGGGTCCACCACTCAGCCCGCCGGGCCAGGGTCGGCGGCAGGCGTGGGCGGCGGCGCGGGCTGCACCACCTGCACGGTGTCATCGTCCTTGAGATTGACCTGGCCGGTGGTGACGACCCAATCGCCGGCCACAAGCCCGGCCAGCACTTCGTAATGATCGCTGTCGCTGTAGCCGGTCTTGATGATGCGGCGCCGCGCCTTGCCGCCGGTGATCACGAACACCGCCTGCTGCGCATCCTCGGTCAGCACCGCCTCGCGCGGTATCAGCAGCGCGTCCGGCTTGCGATCGTAGAAAATTTCCACACGGCCGAACATGCCGGGTCGCAACCGCGGCTGCCCGGCGGCCATCTCCACGGTCACCTTGACCGTGCCGGTGGCGGCGTCGACCACCGGATTGATGCGCTCGATGCTGCCGCCGAACGACTGGCCGGGCCAGGCGTCGATCGTCATCTTCACGGCCTGCTTCGGACTCAGCTTGGCGATGTCGCGTTCCGGCACATAGATCACCGCTTGCAGCGGATCCATCTGGGTGATGTGGAACGCCTGCGCGTTGAGCTGGATCATGTTGCCGGGCTTGATGTATCGCGCGGTGACGATGCCGGAGATCGGCGCCTTGATCGCGGCCTCGCGCAGCGACAGCAGCGCCTGGTCGTAGGCGGCCTGTGCGCCCTGCAGGTCGAACTTGCTGTGCTCGTAGTTTTCGCGCGACACCAGGTTGCGCTGGAATACTTCGGCATTGCGCTTGTAGGTGTTGCTGAGATTTTCCAGATTCGCCTGTGCCTGATCGACTTGCAGCTTGAGGCGCTGCGCGTCGAGTTGCGCCAGTACTTCGCCGGCCTGCACCTTCTGGCCTTCCTCGACGTAGATCTTCTCGATGATGCCGCCGGCCCTGGCCACTACCGTCGCTTCGTTCTCGGCCTCGAGCGTCGCGGTGCCACGGTAGGCGGCGTCGATCGGGCCGAGCGCGGCCTTGACCGCCTCGACCGGAATCGCCGCCTGCATGTCCTTGTCCTTGCTGTCGTCGCCCTTGGCGCTGCAGCCTGTCAGTACACTTCCCAGGATCAACACGACGACACAGTAACGACTCGCTGCTTTCATGGATCGACGCCCTTGGAGGTGTGGCCTGCAACGATCAATATCCGTGCCAGCTCAGTGTGTCCGGACAAACCCTTGAGTTGAAAAGGAATTGACTGGGGAATCAACGGTCCGCCGGATTCTACGCGAGCACGTGTGCCTGCACGAAAGGTAAAAACCGCCAGAAATTGGTTGTCCACGCCACATGATCTGCCGATGCGAGTCGCCCCGCTGGCAGTGGAATACGAATCACATCAGTGATAATATATCAATATAATTATTATATATTAGATATATATAAACAATTATATTCGCCCGTAGGATGATAGCGGGTGACGTTATTTCGGCGCTATTTTTTGGCGAACAACTCGTCCAGCTTCTGCTCGTAGGCGTGGTAGCCGAGATACTGGTAGAGATCGGCGCGCGTCTGCATCAGCGGCACCGCGTTCTTCTGCGTGCCTTCGGCGCGGATGGTCTGGTAGACCTTGAGCGCGGCCGCGTTCATCGCGCGATAGGCACCGCAGCAATACAGCACGATGTCGACATCGACGCTGGCAAGCTCAGTCGTGGTGAACAGCGGCGTGTGGCCGAACTCGGTGATGTTGGCGAGGATCGGCACTTTCACCGCAGCCTTGAACTGCTGGTACATCGGCAATTCGGTCATCGCCTCGGGGAAAATCATGTCGGCGCCAGCCTCGACATAGGCGCAGGCGCGATCGATGGCGGCGTTGATGCCCTCCACCGCCAGCGCATCGGTGCGCGCCATGATGACGAAGCTGTCGTCGGTACGCGCGTCCACCGCGGCCTTGACGCGGTCGACCATCTCGGACTGCGTGACCACTTCCTTGCCCGGACGATGGCCACAGCGCTTCTGCCCGACCTGGTCCTCCATGTGCACGGCGCCGACGCCGGCCTTGCTCATCGAGCGGATGGTGCGCGCGATGTTGAAGGCGCCGCCCCAGCCGGTGTCGATGTCCACCAGCAGCGGCAGCGTGGTGACATCAGTGATGCGGCGCGCGTCGGTCAGCACGTCTTCCATCGTGCTGATGCCGAGATCCGGCATGCCCAGCGAGTTGGCGGCGACGCCGCCGCCGGACAGATACAGCGCCTTGAAACCGGTGGCCTCGGCCATGCGCGCGGTGTAGGCGGTGATCGCGCCGATCACCTGCAGCGGTTTTTCAGCGGCGACGGCTTCGCGGAATTTCTGGCCAGCGGTTTTCATGAGGATTTCCTGTGAGCGGCAATCAGCCGAAATGACAGACGTAGTGCAGGGTTTCCAGCGTTTCAATTTCAAACGAGGAATTGCCCAGTGCTTTGAACGATTGTCCGCCATGGTATTCCTTGGCGGCAGACTCGCCAGCAAGCTTGACCCGGCAGCGGCCTTCGATCAGCTCCATCACCTCCGGCGCGCCAGTATTGAAGACCAGCGCGGATGGCAGGATCACGCCGACGGATTTTTTCGTGCCATCCGCCAGTATTACGCTGTGGCTGACACATTTGCCGTCAAAATAGACATTGGCTTTTTTGGCGACGCTGACATTGTCGAGCTGTGACATTCGGCTTCCTTAAAACGGTTCAGGATTTTGAAGCGCGCGGATTCTAGCGCGTGCGCATGACACCGGGCATTATGCTTTTGGACCATGCACCGGCGGCATCATCTTGGTGTACTCGCCACGCTTCTCGGTCACTGCGGCACCGGTCAAGGCAAATCCGGTCGGCTTGCCCTCTGCATCCGTGTACAGCGCGGCCAGATCGGGGGCAGTGCCTTGCACCTGCCAAGCGCCATTGAACACGGGTGGCGGGCAGACCAGTGTGGGGCAGGCCGGCGTCTTCACGATCACCGGCATCGCCGGAAAAACCGCATGTGTTGGCTTGCCCGACAAAGTCTGCGCCAATGCACGCGAGGCATGTGCGATGGGCAGGATGAACGGCAACAGGGCGCCGTTGATCTGGATGCAATCGCCGAGCGCATAAATATCCGGCAGCGAAGTCTGCAGAAAGTCATCGACGACGATGCCCTTGTCGCAGCGGATACCGGCTTCGCGGGCCAGTTCCAGGCGCGGCCGCAGTCCAACCGCGGACAGCACACGATCCACTTGGACCACATTGCCATCGGACAAGCTTGCGCTGACCGGCCCGCCACTGGTTTCCAGCGATTTCACCGTGCAGCCCCAGCGCCAGTCCACGCCCAACGTGGCCAGCGCGGCATCCAGCGCACGACCACATTGCTCCGGCAACAGGCGCGACAACGGCCAGCCCATCGGGTCTACTGCGGTGACACGGTAACCGCTGGCGGCCAGATCGTTGGTGAATTCGCTGCCGACAAGTCCAGCACCGATCACCAGTACATGCGCGCCCGCATGCAGGCCGTCGCGGAAACGGGCGTAGTCTTCGCGATCATTGACCGTGTGCACGGCATCGACGGCGTTGCCGGCGATCGGCAGGCGGATCGGGTCCGCGCCGACCGCCAGCACCAGTTGTGAATACTCGTAGCTGGAATCGCCCGCCTGCAGGCGGTGCCCGGCTGCATCAATGAGGGTGATGCCGGTGCGCACCAGCACCTCGGCCTTGAGCTGCTCGGCCATCTGCTCGGCGGTGCCCATCACCAGTCCCAGCGCATCCTTGCCGGACGCGAAGGCTTTGGAAATGTTGGGCTTGTAGTAATTGGCACCGTCATCGCGCGTGATCAGGCGCAACGGCGCATCAGGCACCAGCCGGCGCCATTCCTTGGCGAGGGTGTAGCCGGCGTGACCAGTGCCGAGTATGGTCAGGGGCGCGGTCATGCGCGCTTATTTCACTTCCACCATCTGGAAATCGGCCTTCGACGCGCCGCAATCCGGGCAGGTCCAGGTGTCCGGCACGTCATCCCAGCGCGTGCCGGGTGCGATGCCTTCGTTGGGCATGCCGGCGGCCTCGTCGTAAATGAAGTCACAGATCAGGCAACGCCACTTCTTCATAAGAACTCTCAAAAATGTACGTACAACACTAAAGACGGCACGGGGCCGGATTGCGTGCCGCTCGAATCGGGAGGTTTATTATGCCGCAGCCATCGTCGCAGCGGGTACGCGACTTCGACGTCATTCATGACTGCGGCTCAATGAGAATCCGTCTATCCGCATAAAGAGATATAATTTCACCCGTCAACCATCTGCCTTGTTTCCTGCGAGTTTCATCATGCGTTCACATCCCAGTTACGCCGTCCTCGAAAAGCTCCTGCGCAGCCGCATCCTGGTGCTGGACGGCGCGATGGGCACGATGGTGCAGCGGCACAAGCTGGAGGAAGCGCATTTCCGCGGCGAGCGCTTCAAGGACTGGCCGCGCGACGTCAAGGGCAACAACGATCTGCTGGTGCTGACGCAGCCGGACATCATCCTCGGCATCCATCGCCAGTACCTCGACGCCGGCGCCGACCTGATCGAGACCAATACCTTCAGCTCCACCACCATCGCCATGCACGACTACGGCATGGAAGCGCTGGCCTACGAGCTGAACCTGGAAGCGGCCAGGCTGGCGCGCCGCGCCTGCGACGAATATTCCACGCCGGACAAGCCGCGCTTCGTCGCCGGCGCCATCGGCCCGACCAGCCGCACCGCCAGCATCTCGCCGGATGTCAACGATCCGGGCTTCCGCAACGTCAGCTACGACCAGTTGGTCACCGCCTATATCGAGCAGGCGCGCGGACTGATCGATGGCGGCGCCGACCTGCTGCTGATCGAAACCATTTTCGACACGCTCAACGCCAAGGCCGCGATCTTCGCCTGCGAGACCTTGTTCGAAGAACTCGATCTGCGTTTACCGGTGATCATCTCCGGCACCATCACCGATGCCTCCGGCCGCACCTTGTCTGGTCAGGTCACGGAAGCATTCTGGAACTCGGTGCGCCACGCCAAACCACTGGCGATCGGTCTCAACTGCGCGCTGGGCGGCAAGGACATGCGCCCGTATATCGCCGAGTTGTCACACCTCGCCGACTGCTTCATCTCCTGCTATCCGAATGCCGGCCTGCCCAACGCCTTCGGCGAGTACGACGAAAGGCCCGAGGACACTGCCAAGATCCTCGAGGAGTTCGCATCGGCGGGCATGGTCAATATCGTCGGCGGCTGCTGCGGCACCACGCCGGACCACATTCGCGCGATCGCCGAACACATCGCGGCGCAAAAGCCGCGTACGCCGGCGACGGTGGGCCGCGCCTGCCGTCTGTCGGGACTGGAACCTCTCAACATCACCGACGACACGCTGTTCGTGAACGTCGGCGAGCGCACCAACATCACCGGCTCGGCGAAATTCCGCGACCTGATCAAGGCCGGCGACTACAACACGGCATTGGCGGTCGCGCGCCAGCAGGTGGAAGCCGGCGCGCAGGTCATCGACGTCAACATGGACGAGGGCATGATCGACGGCAAGGCGGCGATGGATCGCTTCCTCAAGCTGATCGCGGCCGAGCCCGACATCTCGCGTGTGCCGGTGATGATCGACTCCTCGAAGTGGGAAGTGATCGAGGCCGGCCTCAAGTGTGTGCAGGGCAAGCCGATCGTCAACTCGATCTCGATGAAAGAGGGCGAGGCCAAGTTCATCGAGCAGGCGAAACTCTGCCGCAAATACGGCGCAGCCATCGTGGTCATGGCCTTCGACGAGAACGGCCAGGCCGACAACCTGCAGAAGCGCAAGGAGATCTGCGCGCGCGCTTACAAAATCTTGACTGAGCAAGTCGAATTTCCGGCCGAAGATATTATTTTCGACCCGAACATCTTCGCGGTTGCCACCGGCATCGAGGAACACGCCAACTACGGCGTCGACTTCATCGAGGCGACGCGCTGGATCAAGCAGAACCTGCCGGGCGCGCTGATCTCCGGCGGCGTCTCCAACGTCTCGTTCTCGTTCCGTGGCAACAACCCGGTGCGCGAATCAATTCACGCGGTGTTCCTGTACCACGCGATCAAGGCGGGCATGACGATGGGCATCGTCAACGCCGGCGCGCTGGTGATCTACGACCAGCTCGACCCCGACCTGCGCGAGCGCATCGAGGACGTGGTGCTCAATCGCCGCGCCAATGCGCTGGAGAGTACCGAGCGTTTGCTGGAGATTGCCGGCAAGTTCAAGGGCGACGGCCAGAAGCAGGCAGTGGAAGACGAGGCCTGGCGCGGGCTGCCGGTTGGCGAGCGCATCACCCACGCGCTGGTGAAAGGTATCGATGCCTTTGTCGAACCGGACACCGAGGAACTGCGCGCGCTGATTGCCGCACGCGGCGGCCGCACCATCGAAGTGATCGAAGGCCCGCTGATGGATGGCATGAACGTGGTCGGCGACCTGTTCGGCGCCGGCAAGATGTTCCTGCCGCAGGTAGTGAAATCCGCGCGCGTGATGAAGAAATCCGTGGCCTACCTGATCCCGTTCATCGAGGCCGAGAAAAAGCCTGGCGATGCAGTGGTCGCCAAGGGCAAGCTGATCATGGCGACGGTCAAGGGCGACGTGCACGACATCGGCAAGAACATCGTCGGCGTGGTGCTCCAGTGCAACAACTACGACGTCGTCGATCTCGGCGTCATGGTGCCAGCGCAGAAAATCCTCGACGCCGCCAGAGCCGAAAAGGCCGACATCATCGGCCTGTCGGGACTGATCACACCGTCGCTGGACGAGATGGTGAATCTCGCCAAGGAAATGGAGCGTCAGGGCTTCGAACTGCCGCTGCTGATCGGCGGTGCTACCACCTCGCGCGCGCATACGGCGGTCAAGATCGACCAGCAGTATCACGGCCCGGTGGTGTGGGTGAAGGACGCCTCGCGCTCGGTGCCGGTGGCGGCAGCGCTGCTGTCGGCGGAGCAGCGGCCGAAGCTGATGGAAGAAACCAAGAAGGACTACGACGCGATCCGTGCGCGTCACGCGCAGCGCCACGCACACGACAAATTTGTAAGCCTGGCCGCCGCCCGCGCCAACGCCACGCCGATCAACTGGCAGGGCTATCAGCCGCCGCGCCCACGCATGCTGTTGCAGCAGGCCAAGGATGTCTGCCAAGGCCCCGGCTGTGACCATCATCACGAACACGCCACGCAATTCGTCAAAACCTTCCGCGACTATCCGCTGAGCGAGTTGCGCGAGTTCATCGACTGGCAGCCGTTCTTTATTTCCTGGGAGATGAAGGGCAGGTATCCCGACCTGCTCAACAATCCGGTCAGCGGCGATGCCGCGCGCAAGCTGTTTGCCGACGCGCAGACCATGCTCGACCAGTTGATCGCGGAAAAATGGCTCACAGCCAACGGCGTCATCGGCCTGTTCCCGGCCAACCAGGTGGATGTGGATGACATCGAAATCTACACCGACGAATCACGCCGGCACGTCGCCACGCGCCTGATCAACCTGCGCCAGCAGGGCGAACACCGCGAAGGCGTGCCCAATCGTTGTCTCGCAGACTATGTCGCGCCCAAGGATAGTGGCTTGCAGGATTATGTCGGCGCCTTCGCGGTCACAACCGGTCTTGGCAGCATCGAGAAAGTACTGGCGCTCAAGAAAGCCAATGATGACTACAGCGCGATCCTGCTGGAATCGATAGCGGACCGTCTGGCCGAGGCATTCGCCGAACGCTTGCACCAGCGCGTGCGCAGGGAGTTCTGGGGCTATGTCCCGGACGAGCATCTGGACAACGAAGATCTGATCGCCGAGAAATACGCCGGCATCCGCCCCGCGCCCGGCTATGCCTCGTGCCCTGAGCACACCGAAAAAGCGACGCTGTGGAAGCTGCTCGATGTCGAGAACAACGCCGGCATCCAGCTCACCGAAAGCTACGCCATGTGGCCCGGTGCCGCGGTCAGCGGCTGGTATTACTCGCATCCGCAGTCGCAGTATTTCGTGCTCGGCCGCATCACCAAAGAGCAGGTCGCCGATTACGCGCGGCGCAAGAACTGGACGCTGCAGCAAGCCGAGCAGTGGCTGTCGCCCAACCTTGGCTATGAGCCACAAGACTGAGCCACGCTGCTATGCTGGCCGCACAATATTCATCCCACCCTTCTCACCCGCACCGGATTTTTGCGAGCACTGAAGCATGGCGTCCGACCCGCAACGCGTCTGGTATCAACCGCCGCTCTGGTGGGTCAGGTCCCGCACGCTGCGCGTTGTGTTGCTGCTGGGCCTGCTGCTGACACTGTCGCTGATGCTTTGGCGCGAGCGAGACCGCGTATTCGGCCCACATATCAATCCACAGGCCGCGGTCTACCAGCAGGTCGAGAGTCTGCGCATGAACCTCGCCGGATTCAGCAGCTACGATGCGCCGGACACGGTGCTCGCCGCGCTACGGACCGCCGGCTACACCGCGAAAATCAGCCACGACGATGACGCTGACAGTTCACGCTATCCACCGCACCACCTGGCCACCGCGACGGTGCAGGGCTACCGGCATCTTGGCTGCGACGGCAAGCTGGCGCTGGAATTCTTCAACCGGCGGCTTTACGAAGTCGACTTCTATCCCGCGAATGCGGCGCGCTACGCCGTCGCATTGCATCACGCGCTGCCCGGGCTCAAACGCAACCGCGTCGGCGATGCGCAGTGGATAGCCGGCGACCTGCGCGTCGCCAGCAACGTTGATCTGGCACGCAGCGAGGTCGGCAAGGCGCTGGACACGCAGGCCTATGCGATCTGGCAGGACCTGCGCCTGATCCACCAGCGCGACCAGTGGGACCGGGATTACGGCAGCATTCCGATCGCACCCAAGTAGGATGAAAACTCAGCTGCCCTGTGTACGGCCGCTGGGCGCGATCTGCAGCGGCTTGACGAAGCGCAGGGTCATGCGATCACTCTCGCCGATGGCCAGATATTTATCGCGATCCTGATCGCCTAGCCGCAAAGTCGGCGGCAGCGTCCATACCCCTTTCGGGTGGTCGTGCGTATCCAGTGGGTTGGCGTTGATTTCGGACTGGGCCTGCAATTTGAATCCGGCCTGCTGCGCCAGCTGGATGACATAAGCCTCGGTGACGTAACCGGTGTCCTTCATCTGTTGCAGCGTGGTGCCGGGGCTGGCGCGGTGCTCGACCACACCGAGTTCACCGCCGGGTTTCAACGCATCGAACATTGCCGTGAACATCTGCGGCGCGTAATCACCGCCGATCCAGTTGTGCACGTTGCGGAACGTCAGCACGCAGTCGGCACTGGCGCGTGGCGCGAACTGCCAGTGATCCAGACCAGCCTCGGTAACAGTGACGCGATCATAGAGCTGAGGCGCGGCGACCAGCTTGGCGTGATATGCGGCCATCATTTTCTGCTGCCACTGCAGTGCGGTATCGCCGGACACCACGAAACCGGCAGCGGTGTAATGTCCATGCGCGCGCAGGTACGGCGCGAGGATTTCGCTGTACCAACCCGGCGCCGGCCATATTTCGACGACGTTCATCCCCGGCGTAACACCGAAGAAATCCAGGGTTTTCTGCGGGTGGCGATAGCGGTCACGCGCCACGAATGCGGCCGTGCGCGTTGGGCTGGCAATCGCCTGTTGCAATGATGGCGTTGCGAAATCGGCGGCAGGCGGACTGGCCGCGCAAGCGGCCAGCGTCAGGACCAGCGCGCACGGCAGTGCGACAGCTATTCGTGTCAGATGCATGCTGTTTCCTCGGCAGTCAACAGTGTTGAGACCGGCCGGCAAGGCAAACGTTCTGCGTCCCGCGAGGTGTACTCGCCCACTAGGCGTCCTAGTGGTGATGCCCGCCGGCACCATGTACGTGACCGTGCGCCAGCTCTTCTTCGGTGGCCTCGCGAACCTCGGTGATTTCGACATCGAAGTTCAGGGTCTCGCCGGCCAGCGCATGGTTGCTGTCGATGGTCACCATGTCGCCCTGCACCTTGGTCACGGTGACGCTGACCGGACCCTGCGGACCGTCGGCGCGAAAGCTCATTCCGGGCTGCACGTCGGCGACGCCCTGGAACGCGCGACGCGGCACCTGTTGCACCAGCGACTCATCACGAACGCCATAGCCTTGTTCCGGCGACACTTTCACTTGTAATTTGTCGCCCGCTTTTTTCCCTTCCAGCGCCTGTTCCAGCCCGGGGACAATGTTGCCACCGCCGTGGAGGTAGGCCAGTGGTTCGCTACCGCTGGAGCTGTCGATGACCTCGCCGCGATCATCGGTCAGGGTGTAATGGAAAAGCACGACGCGCTGGTTGGCGATCTGCATGGTGGAAACCAGTTTTTAAAGGGCGCATATGCTAACCCGACCTCCCTGAAAATGCCTTCGCAAAAGCCTGCGGCAGCACCCGCTGTCAGGCTCACGCAGGGCATTTGTGTTTTTATGTATATGTTGTTAATTATTAATAGCAATTAAATAAAACTAAATTGCCCGCTTTGCCCAGCATAGCGGGCACATGAAAAATGCAGTTCGCGCACGCCGATACGCAGGCACCGAGCAGATTTGGCGCATGTATCGCGCCACGCAATCCGCTAGACTCACTGCCGCTTTGTCGTTGGACGCATAGAGTTTGCGGCCCCGCGCGCCGACGACCCGGTTTGTGGTTCAGGCAAGCTGCAAAGCGTCACTCATTTGTTATCTAGCTGGGGGCTTTTATGGCAGTGAAAATTGCCGTCCTGAAAGAAACACGGGCCAACGAGAAACGCGTGGCGATGGTGCCCGCAGTCGCCGAGAAACTGACCAAGCTGGGTGCCGAAATCACCATGCAGACTGGCGCGGGTCTCGGTGTAAAGCTGGCCGATGCCGCGTTCAAGAACGTCAATTTTGTCGCCAATCCGCAGGGTCTGGTCAGCGATGCCGACATCGTACTGTCGGTGCAGCCGCCGAGCGCCGACGTGGTTGATGCGATGAAGGACGGTGCGCTGCTGCTGTCATTTGTTTATGCACACAAGGAAGCCAACCTTGTGAAGCTGATGCGCGACAAGAAAATCACCTGCTT
>JBOICK010000020.1:0-13166 GCA_050739895.1 Stenotrophobium sp. | reverse complement strand
CACGCCCTGCGCGCGGAGGCGACCGGACTGCGTCACCACTGCTTCGAGACCTGCCCGATTGCCTGCTGGATTGGCGAAGTCCATGAACTCGACGTAGCACTTTCCGGCGCACTCGCCGAATGGGATTGCCGCAACAACCGTCTCGCCTGGCTGGGCCTGCAGCAGGACGACTTCATCGACGCCGCGCGCGCCCTGCGCAAGCGTCATGGCGCGGAACGTGTCGGCGTGTTCATCGGCACTAGCACTGCCGGTGTGCATTCCACCGAACTGGCCTATCGCGAGCGCCACGCCGCGCAGGGACCGTTGCCGGGCTGGTTTAACTACCGCACCTCGCAGAACTGTTTTTCCGCGGCGGATTTCGTGCGCGAGGCGCTGGGCCTGCAAGGCGTGGCGCTGTCCATTGCCACCGCCTGCTCGTCCAGCGCCAAGGTGTTCGCCTCGGCGCATCGCGCAATGCAGGCGGGGCTCTGCGATGCCGCCATCGTCGGCGGCGTCGACAGCCTGTGCCTGACCACACTCTACGGTTTCAATGCGCTGCAACTGGTGTCGCCGGAAATCTGTCGGCCTGCCGATGCGGCGCGACGCGGCATCTCGATCGGCGAGGCCGCCGGCTTCGCGATTCTCGAACCCGGCGCCACCGCCGGCGTCGCGCTGCTCGGCTACGGCGAGAGCAGCGACGCGCACCACATGTCGGCTCCGCATCCACAGGGCGAAGGCGCCGCCGCCGCGATGCGCGCCGCGCTGGCGCGCGCGGAGATCAAGCCGCGCGAGGTCGATTACATCAACCTGCACGGCACCGCGACGCCGGCCAACGACGCCGCCGAGGATCAGGGCGTGGTCGCGGTGTTCGGCGAAAAGAAGCCGTGCAGTTCGACCAAGGGCTGGACCGGCCACACACTGGGCGCCGCCGCGATCACCGAGGCGGTGATCGCGTTGCAGTGCATTGAACACGGCTTCATGCCGCGCAGCCTCAACACCCAGGAAAAGGATGCCGCGATCCGCGGCAACGTCCTGCTGAAAACGCGCAAGGCCAAAGTGCGCCGCGTGCTGTCGAATTCGTTCGGCTTCGGCGGCAATAATTGCAGTCTGCTGTTCGGCAGGTTGTGATGAAGCCGCTGTTCATCGAATCGGTGGGACTGGCTGCGCCGGGTCTGGCGGACTGGATGGCGGCACGGCCGGTGCTGCGCGGCGAGCAGCCCCAGGTCGTGCAGGAATTGAGCGTCTACCAGCCCAACCTGCTGCCGCCCAACGAGCGCCGCCGTGCGACGGCGGCGGTGCGGCTGGCGTTTCGCGTTTGCGAGGACGCGATGAACGCATCGGAATTCAAGCCCGCCGAACTGGCCGGCGTGTTCGCCAGCTCCGAGGCCGACACCGGCATCCTGCACCGACTGTGCACGGCGCTGGCGGACGAGGCGCGCGCGGTTTCGCCGACCGATTTCCACAATTCCGTGCACAACGCCGCCGCCGGTTACTGGAGCATCGCCGCTGGCGCCAGGCTGCCTTCGGTGAGCCTGTCAGCCTACGACGCCAGTTTCACGGCCGGCCTGCTGGAATCGGCGACGCTGGCGCACGGCGATAACTGCAAGGTGCTGCTCGCGGCCTACGACATCCGCCCGCCGGAGCCGCTGTATGCGACGCGGCCGCTGGCGCAGGCGATGGGTGTGGCGCTGGTGCTGACGCCGCAGCGCAGCGCGCGCTCACTGGCGAGTCTCGGGATCACGCTATCGCGCGCCGCGGAAACGGTGATGGCGGATGCGCAGCTGGAGGGCCTGCGCTGCTGCAATCCCGCCGGTCGCGCGCTGCCGTTGCTGCGATTGCTGGCACTGCAGGCGAGCGGTGATGTGATCGTTGCCGGCACGGGCAAGCAGCACTGGCAAATGCGCGTGCAGTCCTTGTGATTGATCAGGACGAAATCCGCAGCCTGATTCCGCATGCCGGGCGCATGTGCCTGTGGCAGGCGGTCGAGGATTGGGACGACAGCAGGATTCGCTGCGTCACCGGCAGTCACCGTGATCCGGCGCATCCGCTGCGGCGCGACGGCCAACTCGCTGCGATCCATCTGGCGGAATACGGCGCGCAGGCGATGGCGATTCACGGCGGCTTGCTCGCGCGCCGCGATCACGGCGGCTGCGCTGCACCCGGCGTTCTGACCTCGTTGCGGGATTTCCGGATGCAGGTGCAGCGTATCGACGATTTGCAGGAGCCGCTGCACGGTGAGGCGCGCCGGCTGGTGGCGGACGCGACCGGCTCGATCTACGAATTCGAACTGACCTGTGCCGGCAGCTGGCTGGCCAGCGGGCGCGTGTCGGTGATCACACTGTCAGTAGCGCCAGATTGAGCGCACCCGCTGATGACGTGCCGCCATAAAAGTTAGTGATAAATTACATTATAATAATATTTATAGTTAATATTTAAAAACATAACTGCAGATCAAGCCAGGACTAGCGGGTGCTGTGTCGACCTGGAAAATGTGCGATTCATTTTTCCCGCAACAGGCCAAAAAATTCCAGAGCCGCCTTGGGCGCATCAAGGTCGCCGGTGGTTCTGCCCAGCAAACGGGGAAAGCGGAACGCCGGCTGCGGCACGACATGACCGCCGCCGTGCACGGTGTAGAGCACGGTAACCGGCACGCCGTTGTTCGCCCAGGTCAGGCGGTCCACCGAGGTCGGATCGCCGGCGTGCAGATGGGGCATTTGCGCAGCGACGGGTGGCGACAACAAGCCGTTACGCGCGGCCAATTGCCTGACCGATTCCTGTGCGGACAGCACGCTGCCGCGCTTGCCGAATCCGAACAGGGTTACGCCGCCGCCTTGGTAGGGGTTGATCGGGTCGCGGGTTCCGTCCACCAGCATGATGCGGGCAGTGTGGCCCTGCGACGTGCACGACGATGAATCCGGCGTCGGCAGGCTGGCCGCGACTGCCGTCACGGCGGCCACCGCATCAGGCGTGTCCAGCGCCAGGCGCAACGCCATATGGCCCCCGTTTGAGTAGCCAAACATGAAGACCTTGTGCGCATCGATGCCGTGCCGGGCCGCCATCTGTGCAATCAGGGCCTGCATGAAGCCCATGTCGTCGATGTTCAGCCGCTTGGCAGGATAGGTCGCTTTCTTGCGGCAATCATTCCAATTGTGTTTGTAGCCGTTCGGGTAGGCGACGGCGTAACCTTCCTGATCGGCCCACTGGTCAAACTCATACCCCGTCCATTTGCGCATGATGGCTGCGTTCATCGCCGAGGCGTGCAATACGATGACCAGCGGCGCTCCCCTGGGCAGGTTTGCGGGAACATAAGACAGGTAGCTACGGGTCCTGTCCCCCACTTGCAGACTCTCCCGCTGGATGGCTGAGCCGAGCGGCGGTACCCGCGGTGCCGGGCTATACCCGAAGTAGGCGTATGCGACGGCACCCGAAACAACCACGATAACGGCGAGAAAGGCTGCCAGCTCCAGTGCTTTGGCCATTGATGCATGCTCCCGTTGTGTCGCTAGAAGTAGCCCTTGCGCTTGAAGATGTAGAGCATCAAACCGCCTAGAACTACCAGGCTGCCGAGCGCAACGAAATAGGCGTAGTGGAAATGCAGTTCCGGCATGTATTCGAAGTTCATGCCCCAGATGCCGGTCAGCAGCGTCAGCGGCATGAACACCACCGCCGCCACCGTGAACACTTTCATGATCTCATTGGTACGATGAGTCAGTGCGGCGAAATGCAACTGCACCGCCGCCTCGATGTCGCGCCCCTGGGCGCCGGCGTGTGCCTCGACGCGGTCGATGTGCTCGATCAGGTCGCGTATGCGGATTTCCTCGGTGCTGCTCCAGTCGGTGCGGGTGTTGCGGCGCCAGGCGTCGAGCGCTTCGAGCTGGTCGTCGCACAGCGCTTCGAGCTGACGCGCGACGCGGCGTTCGTCGAGCAGCGTGCGCCAGTCATCCACTGAGCCGTGCGGCGCGAGCAACTCGTCCTGCAGCGCGGTGAAGCGCCGGTCCATCGGTTCGCGCACACGCAGGAAGCGGTCCACCATCGCGTCCAGCACCAGGTGCGTCAGTTTTAGGATGCTGCCCGGCGGCTTGAGCCGTCCGTCCGCCAGCTTCTGATGCACCAGGCCGAAGCTGACGCTCTCGTTGCCGCGCACGCTGACCAGCATGCGGTCAAGCAGGAAGAATACGGCGGTGCGCGTCTCCAGCGGAAACGTGTCGTCGCGCGGGCCCAGGCCCTGGAACACCAGCATGTCGTAATCGGCGGTGCCGTCGAAGAACGATGGATGATCCGGATTGAGGCTGTCGGCGACGTGTTGCGCCTCGATCGCGCAGCCCGCCATTGGCTCGACCGTGCAGGCCCAGTTCTGCGCCTCTTCGCGCAGGATGTCGATCCAGATCAGACCGGATTGCGGCAGCGGCTCGGTGCTGTCGAGCAGACGCGGCGGCGCGGCATTGGCGAAGTGGTAGATCTGCACGGGCTGCGGCTCGCGACGGTAAGGTTTGCGCATATTAGCGCCGCGCCGCGCCGAGGTCTCAGGGCACGTGCTGATGTCCGCCGATATCCGGCCGGCTGTGGCCGAACAGCACCTTGAGGTAATCGACCTGCGCCGCGCGGCCGGCGCGGATCAGGCGCTCGCGGCCGCCGGGCAGCAGCCGCAGCACGCCCTGCCTTGTTGCAACCAGCGGCGCGCTGAGCAGCGGATACCACGGCAGCACGAAGCGCGGCAGGCCTAGCGCCTTCATGCCTTCGGCGCCGAGAAACATGCGGCAGATCGACAGGTGACGCGAGCGCTCGAAGTGTCCGCGCAGCCAGGCGAAACGCGGATAGTGACGCGACAGCGGCTCGTCCATCAGCGCGCGGCCGAGCTGCACGCTGCTATCGTCCGGCGGCGCCTGGCTCAGCAGGTTGCGATACAGCGCGACGCGGCCGTCCATCTCGCTCAGACACAGCCAGCGTTCGTCGACGCCCATCAGCCAGCCGATGTAGCGCCACAGGTGCATCACCGCTTCCGCCTCGCGCTGGCGCAGCGGCACGCCCATCAGCCGCTGGCCGAACAGGAACACCACCGAGAAGCCCAGATACGTCGCGTGCATGTCGGCCTGGTTGATCGGCAGGCCCAGTTCCGTCGTGTCCCACTCTGGCATCGCGGCGACGCGCTTGCGCAGCAGTGCGTGGATCAGGCGCACACGCAGCGTGGTCTTGAAGCCGTTGGCGTCGCGCGCCATGCCGTCGTCGGCGGTGGCGTCCAGCCACCACTTGGTGGTTTCCGCGAGCCGCCGCTGCGCGCCGCGCTGCAATGCGCCGGTGAGAACCAGCGTGCGGTTGATCGCCGAAGCCTGGTAGCCGGCCATCAGCGCGAGGTCGCGCATCGTGCGCATGCCGGTGAGGCCGGAGATGTGGCTGACGCGCGCGCCCTCGACGAGCAGACGCTCATCCACCCAAGCGGGACGCGCATCGACCACGGCGAAGAATTCGCGCAGTGCCGCTGGCGCATTGGGGACGCTGGCGATGCCGCGCTCCAGCGCACGCTCGAACAGTGGCATCGCCGCGTTCATGCCGGTCTGGTGCATCCACGTCACCAGGCGGT
Organism: Stenotrophobium sp.; assembly: GCA_050739895.1. GTDB lineage: Bacteria > Pseudomonadota > Gammaproteobacteria > Nevskiales > Nevskiaceae > Stenotrophobium. The sequence continues at coordinate 7,609 of JBOICK010000020.1, read as the reverse complement.
CGGCGGCGGGATCGCCCTCGAGCAGCGCCTCGCCCAGAGCCTGCCATTGTTCGGGCGAAGGTTCGGGATCGCGGCCGCGGATCAGCCAGCTTACCGGCTTGGCCATGCGCCGGCCTTCGCGCGGGTCGGCGCCGTGGCGGCGCGGGATCGCGACCGCCGCCGTCGACACGTCGTCGGGCTCCAGTTCGATATTGCGGACTACGGCTGATTTGACCATGTCGCAGCCTAATGCGAGTATTTGCTCGCATTCAACTCGCGTTAGGCATAAACCTCATAAGGAGTATGGCCATGAACAAGCAACTGGATCCGTCGCACATCATGCAGACGGCAACGGCTTTCTGGCCATCCAAGGTCTTGCTTACGGCAGTCGAGCTGAAGTTATTCACCGTACTGGACAAGGGTTCAATGAGTGCCGGGGAACTTGGTGCCGCACTGAGCCTCCATCCACGCGGCACTTACGATTTCTTCGACGCACTTGTCGCATTGAAATTCCTCGAAAGGGATGGCGACGGACCGCAAGGCCGCTATCGGAACACACCGGAAACGGCAATGTTTCTCGACCAGGGGAGCCCTGCCTACATCGGCGGGCTGGCCGAGATGCTGAACGCCCGACTTTTTGGATTCTGGAACGACCTGGGTACCGCGCTGAAGACCGGGAAGCCACAAAACGAAATGAAGCATGGCGGCAAGGGCGTGTTCGAGGAGCTCTACGCGGACGAGGCCCGGCTTGGACAATTCCTGGATGCCATGACGGGCTTCCAGGCAGCCAACTTTGCCCAACTCGCCGAGAAGTTCGATTTCTCCAAATACAAGACGGTCACCGACGTTGGCGGCGCGCTGGCCTTGCTGTCGCAAGTGATCGGTTCGCGCCACTCGCATCTGATGTTCACCAGTTTTGATCTGCCGGCGGTGTTACCGCTTGCGAGAAAACATATTGAAGCTGCCGGCATGGGACACCAGATTACGCCGGTAGCGGGCGATTTCTTCAGGGATGACCTGCCCAAGGCAGACGTCGTGACCATGGGCAATATCCTTCACGACTGGAATCTGGAAAAGAAAAAGACCCTGATCCGCAAGGCATTCGATGCACTTCCACCTGGGGGCGCCTTCATCGCCATCGAGAACCTGATCGATGATGCCCGGCGGGAGAATGCTTTTGGCCTGATGATGTCGCTCAATATGCTCATCGAGTTTGGCGATGCCTTCGACTACACCGGCGCAAACTTCCGGGGATGGTGCGGCGAGGTCGGTTTCCGGCGCTTCGAATTCATCAACCTGGCTGGTCCGACGAGCGCTGCCATTGCGTATAAATAGCTTCTTGAGGAGCGCAGAGATCGTTGCCCAATAATCGTCCAGTCGGCACACGCCTCCGCCATCGCTCCGGCGGGCCTGCGGCTGAACCAGGGCATCACAGACAGAGACCGCACGATGAAGAATGGCGCGCTGCTGGTCATTGACATACAAAAAGACTTCACGCTGCCTTCCGGCCGCTTGCCGGTCGAGTCAAGTCAGGCAGAGCAGATCATCTCCAACATCAACCGCATCATCGGTTCCAAAGAAGCCGATGGTCTTTTGCCGCTCTATATCGGTAATGAGTTTCGCAAGTGCGATCCTTTGAACCTCTTCAGGAATTTTTGCGCGCTGCAGGGCTCGGAGGGCAGCAAACTCGACCCGCGTCTGAAAATCGTTAACAGCCACTACTTTGCAAAACAGCGGGGCAACGCATTCTCTAATGCTGCGCTGGCGTCGTTTTTGCGCAGCGCCGATATCACGCACGTTTATCTGAGCGGCTTGTTCGCGGATGCCTGTGTTTTCCGCACGTTTGAAGGGGCGCGGAAACTGGGTCTGGCCTGTTCCGTGGTCAGCGACGCCATTGCCGCCAAAACGGCAGCACGCAGACAGAAGATGGTCGAGAAATTCTCTACGCTGGGTGCAGAAATCGTCAGCACCGAGCAGCTGCTCCGGCAGAAGTAATGTCCGGCAAGGGATTCCAGCCACTGCTGCGCTTGGTCATGACGATGGCAGCGCCAGAGCGTTCGATCGAGCCTGCGGATGCGTAAGAAACCCGCACAGCAGCGCTCGCGCCAGATGGTCGATACGCTGGTCGAGGCGACCGCGCAGACCATCGCCGAACTCGGCCTGGCCGACGCCACCACCAACCGCATCGCCGAGCGCGCCGGTGTCAGCGTCGGTTCGCTGTACCAGTATTTCGACGGCAAGGATGCACTGGTCAATGCGCTGCTCGACCGCATCAGCGCGGAACTGGCGCAACTGGTCGATCAACGGCTCAACACAACGATGGACCAGGATGTGCGCAGCGTCACCAGCGATCTGCTGACCGCGGTGTTCGACTTCATGCAGCAGGACCAGAGTTGCTATCTGGAGCTGGTGCGCCACTGGCAGCAACTGCGCTCGCCGCGCACGATCCTGGCGCTGGAGCGGCACATGCTCGAAGCCTGTCGCCAGTATCTGCTGCGCCATCACGACGAGTTCCGCGTGCAGAATCTGCCGGCGGCGCTGTTCGTGGTGATCAGCAGCACGCTCTACACCATCGTCCATTATCTCAGCCAGCCGCGGCCCTACCTGCGGCGCGAGGAGGTGATCGCGAGTCTTTCCGACATGATCGCGAGCTATCTGATGTCCGGCGCGAAGGTGCCGGCGAAGCGGGTGGTGCGCAAGGCCCGGCGCTAGGCGCCTTCGGGCACGCCGTCGAAGAAATCGACGATGCCGGTTTCCAGCGAATACACGGCGCCGACGATCAGCAGGCCGCCGTGCTCGATCTGGTGCTCGATAATCGCCGAACCATGCCGCAGATGGCCTGCCGATGCGCGGACGTTGGCACGGATGGCATGACGGTACAGAGCGACCGGATCGTTTTTGAGATCGGTATCGAACAGCGTCTCGACCGAAGGCTTGATGCGTCCGACGATCGCGCGCAGGTTGGGCGATTGGTCGGCGGTCGGGCGCTTCAGCTCATCGATTGTTGCCTGCACAGCGCCACAATGCGAGTGACCCAGAACCACTACCAGCCGCGAGCCGGAGCGCTCGGCGGCGTACTCGACGCTGCCGACCTGCGACGGCGAGACAATGTTGCCGGCGACGCGGATCACGAACAGGTCGCCCGGCCCCTGATCGAAAATGATCTCGACCGGCGCCCTGGAATCCGAGCAGCCGAGGATGGTGGCGATCGGTTCCTGCCCTTCCACCAGTTCATTGCGTTTCGCCTGGCTCATGAACGTGTCGCGCTTCCAGCCGCCGGATGCGAAACGGCGGTTGCCTGCACGCAGGCGTTCGAGAGCTTCCAATGCTGAAATCATCAACTCATCCTTATTTGTGATCTTGGTGCGCGCGGGATTGTCGGGTTTTTTCTTCGCTCGCGCCAGCGCTTCATGTGCTCGGTTGCAATGTCCGAAAACGGCCAGACAACCATCGCCGCCGGGTCTAGACTGCGCACATGGAAATAGACGACGACCGTTGCTACGAGGCGTTGAAGGCGCGCGACACGCGCTTCGACGGTCGTTTTTTCGTCGGCGTTTCGACCACCGGGATTTACTGCCGTCCGATCTGCACCGCGCGCCTGCCGCGCCGCGAACGCTGCACGTTCTTCCGCCATGCCGCCGCCGCCGAGAGCGCCGGTTATCGGCCGTGCCTGCGCTGCCGCCCGGAAATCGCGCCGGGCGTCGCGCCGGTCGATGCGGTGCGCGCCGCCGCGCGCTGGGCCGCGGCGCGCATCGATGAGGGCGCGCTCAACGACGGCGGCATCGAGCCGCTCGCCGCGCGTTACGGCCTGTCGTCGCGCCAGTTGCGCCGCGTGGTCGAAGCCGAGTATGGCGTGACGCCGGTTGAACTGGCACAGACGCGGCGGCTGCTCATCGCAAAACAACTGCTGACCGACTCCGCGCTCGGCATAGCCGAGGTCGCGCAGGCCAGCGGCTTCGCCAGCGTGCGGCGCTTCAATCACCTGTTCCGCACGCGCTACGGGCTGAACCCGACCGCGCTGCGTCGCCAGGGCGACGCGGCGTCGGGCGATGAAATTCTCACACTGAAGCTCGGTTACCGTCCGCCGCTGGCGTGGCCGCAACTGCTGGCGTTTCTCGGCGGGCGCGGCGCCGCCGGAGTCGAGCAGGTCGAGGGCGGGCGCTACCTGCGCAGCGTCAGTCTCGGCCGGCATCGCGGCTGGCTCAGCGCGCAGCCGCTGTCGGGGCAGTCCGCGCTGCGGCTGCAAGTCTCCGTCAGTCTGATGCCGGCGCTGACGCCGCTGCTGGCGCGCGTGCGCCGGCTGTTCGATCTCGATGCCAATCCGCGCGTGATCGAGGAACATCTCGCCCGCGACCCGCGCCTGCGCGCAATGGTGCTGCGGCACGGCGGACTGCGCGTGCCGGGCGCGTTCGACGGCTATGAGCTGGCGCTGCGCGCGATCCTCGGCCAGCAGGTCACGGTCAAGGCCGCGACCACTATCTACGGCCGCTTTGCCGCGGCGTTCGGCGAGCCGGCATCGACGCCGCATGCGGCGCTCAGGTTCCATGCGCCGAGCGCGGAGCGCGTCGCCGATGCAAGACTGCAAAAGCTGATCGAACTCGGACTGACGCAGAAGCGCGCGCAGACCATCGCGCGGCTGTCGCGTGAAGTCGCGGACGGCAGCTTGCAACTGGAAGCGGGTGCCGACGCCGAGGAACTGATGCAGCATTTGCAGAGCCTGCCCGGCATCGGCGCGTGGACCGCGAGCTATATCGCGATGCGCGCGCTGGGCCATCCCGATGCGTTTCCGCACGGCGACCTCGCGCTGATGAAGGCGCTGGGATTGCGCAAGGCCCAGGACATGATCGCCGCCACCGAAGCCTGGCGGCCGTGGCGCGCATACGCCGCGCTGCATTTATGGACGAGTTTGAGTCAGGGAGGGTGAGGCGAGCGTTTCACGCGGAGCACTGCTCCGCGCGAGCCGGTCGCCGCACCACGGACGGTTAAACGGAGATAATGAGATGGACGAGAAAGTTTTTTACAGCAGCATGCCCAGCCCGATCGGCGAACTGCTGCTGGTTTCCGACGGCCGGCGGCTGACCGGCCTGCACATGGAGCAGCACAAGAGCGGTGGCACGGTGCAGCCGCACTGGCGACGCGACGACGCGCAGCTGAAAGACGCGCGCGGGCAACTGGAAGCTTACTTCAAGGGTGAGCGCTGCACGTTCGACCTGCCGTTCGAGGGCGCCGGCACCGTGTTCCAGCGGCGCGTGTGGCAGGTGCTGTGCGATATCCCCTACGGCGAAACCATCAGCTACGGCGAACTGGCGCGGCGCATCGGCCAGCCGACCGCTTCGCGCGCGGTCGGCCTCGCCAACGGCCAGAACCCGATTGCCGTCATCGTGCCCTGCCACCGGGTGATCGGTGCCAATGGCTCATTGACCGGTTATGGTGGCGGCCTGCCGCGCAAGCAATGGCTGCTGGCACACGAAAAGCGCGTGCTGTAAGGCGTTTGAGGGGTTCACCCGCTGCCGATATTGCGGGCGCACCTTTCGTTATTAAATATATAATATATTTATGGATGGTATATAAAATATAACAAACAGTTCCGCGATCTGTGAACAGCGGGTGCCGAGTTTGGATGCGATTTAAGTGCATCCAGCCGCGTAGGGCTTTTATCAGCGGCATCGCAAAGTTCCCGGATTTCATCCGGGCTACCTGTCATTCCCCGATTGGCCGCGCTTAGCCATCTGCTTGGCCTTGAGCTTGTCGCGCCGCTCGTGGCGGTCCTTGTCGGAGAGCCAGATGACATCCGGGAACAACAGCACGCGCAACAGGCCGATCAGCATCCACATGTAGCTGATGGTGAACAGCACGCCGCAGAACATCGACACGTATTCGAAACTGCCGGCGACGTACTTGATGCCCCACCACGAGATCACATCGGTCAGCGACGCCGAAAGACCGATCGGGAACACCCACTGATAGGCCTTGATGTGCGGGAATTGCAGTGAGAACGGAATGCCGACGATGAAGAAGGCGGTGGTGAAACCGAACAGGTGCGCGTGGGTCATGATGATGATCTTGCCCAGCGACATCTGCGCGAAGAACGCCTCTGCGCTGCCGTTGAGTTGCAGCTGATACCAGATTTCGGTGGCGCCGAAGCAGAAGGCGACGCCGAAGAAGGCGGTTGCCATCGCGATGCCGCGCCGCGCGGCCGGCGGCAGGTCGCGCAGGTTGATGTCGACCTTGTGGGCGGAAAAAGGAATCAGCCACCAGACGATCAGGTTCATCAGGAAGAAGAACGCGATCAGCGCCAGCGGTCCGCCGACGGTGAGCCAGCGCGACTTCGGTGGCGGCAGCTCCACCACCTGCGTGCTCTGCACCGGCTTGTTGCTGAAAAAATCGAAGCCTGCCCCGGACTCCGATCCGGGGTTGGCATCGGCGGAATTATCGGCGGCGGTCGGGCTTTGCGCCGTCGATGTCTGCTGCGTCTGTGCGGCCGGGTCCGCTTTCGCCGCCGCCAACGCAAGTTGATGCCCGCCCCACAACAGCGACAGGAACACCACCGCCAGCGCCAGCTCGATCAATCGTTTCCTAAGCATTTTTGAGCCTCACGTAGAGCAGCGTGCCGGCCTTCTTCACCGCCTCGGTGATCGCGGCATCGAGGTCGCTGCCGCTGGCAGTCGGCAGCTTGTCGGCGGCGATGCCCTTGAAGCGCGCGTAAACCGTGCTGTGCTGCGCCTCCGGCACATGCAGCGTGTTCATCGGCTGCACCACAGTCACATTCAGATGGCGGTCGGTGGCCATCAGCAGGAAAAACATCTTGCCGTGGTAGGTCGCCGGGAAAATGATCGCGGTGCCGGCCGGATGCTGGTCCTGCAGCGGAATGTAGATGGTGTTGGAGTCGCCCTTGGTCAGCGTCGCGCCCAGCGCCTTGGCGCGCGCGATTTCGGTATCGGTCAGCAGCGCATCCATCGGCAGATAGGCGAGGATGCCCGGAAACTGCGCCTGCACCTCGCGCGGGATCAGGCTTGCGGTATCGAGCCAGTCGCCCTTGTCCTTGGGCGTCGAATGCGGATCGCCGGGATTGGACTTGGCGCGCGCCTCGTCGCCATTGGAAAAGCCGTCGCCATCGGCATCGAGCTTGTCGATCTTGTCGAACGCGGCGAGGTTCTCGCCTGCCTGCTTGAACTGCTTGCCGTAAGCATTGCGCGGCGTGCCGCCACCATCCTTGTGGCAGGCGTTGCACGACGGCTGATACCCGTAGACCTGGTGGTACATGCGCGCAAAGGCCGGTTCGGCCTGCGCCGCACTGCTGGCCAGCAGCATCGCGACGGCGGTGCCGAGCAACAACGGCAGGTTTTTTTTATTCATCGTCTCTCTCCTTTCGCGGAACATTTCCGACGCTCAGAAACTGAACAAGGACGGCACCACCTCGCGCATCTGTTCGAGCAGTTTCGGATTCTTCGCCAGATCCTGCTGCACCATCTGGCGCTGCGCGGAATCGGCCGGCGGCATCATCTTGTTGGCCTTGTCGGTGCCTTGGTAGCGCGGCCAGTCCAGCACGTCGCGAATCTCGCTCTTGGCCTTGATGTGCGCCAACACCTCGGCCTCGGTCTTGCCGGACATGAAATCAAGTTTCGCATTG
>JBOICK010000019.1:0-2473 GCA_050739895.1 Stenotrophobium sp. | reverse complement strand
ATATAATAGTATATTATATAAAATATAACATTATTTTTATTCCACCTGCCAAGAGCGGGCGGCGTCATGGGGCTGTCAGAGTCGTTGTGGCATAATCCGCCGCTCATTTTTAGACCCTATTGTTAGGAGTGACCCGTGCTGGATTTCATTCTGAGCCCCGCCTACGCGGCGGATGGCCCCATGGCCGCCAACCCGCTGCTGCAGTTTCTGCCACTGGTATTTCTGGTGGTGCTGTTCTATTTCATGCTGATCCGCCCGCAGCAGAAGCGCAACAAGGACACCAAGCAGATGCTCGCCAGCTTGGCCAAGGGCGATGAAGTCACCACCAGCGGCGGCCTCGCCGGCAAGCTGGTAAACCTCGGCGAAAGCTATGTGTCAGTGGAAGTGGCCGAAAACGTCGTCGTCAAGCTGCAGAAGTCGGCGGTGGTCGGCGTGCTGCCCAAGGGCACGCTCAAGAGTGTCTGAGTCGCCATAGCCCGTTCCTTTAAGTTCCACGCGCGCCCGCGCAGCGGGTGATGCACAGCACTGCGGTTCTCCATGAAGCCTTATTCAAGCTGGAAATACATCCTTCTCGCGGTCGTGACGCTGATCGGCGTGCTCTACGCATTGCCCAATCTCTATGGCGAAGATCCCGCGGTGCAGATCACGCTGGCGTCCGGCGATCCGTTGACCGCGGATTTCGGCGCCCAGGTGAACAAGGCGCTGAGCGATGCGTCAATTACGGCCACCTCCAGCGCTTTGGAAAACGCCCAGTGGATCGTGCGGCTTGGCGATGAAACCACGCAGCTCAAGGCTTCCGACACGCTCAAGCGCGCACTGGGCAATGACTATGTCGTTGCGCTCAATCTCGCCTCGAAGACGCCACGCTGGCTGCGCGACATCGGCGCCAAGCCGATGACGCTGGGCCTCGACCTGCGCGGCGGTGTGCACTTCCTGCTCGACGTCGATGTCGACGATGTCAAGAAAAAAGCCGTGACCCGCTATCTCACCGATCTGCCGGCCTACCTGCGCAAGCAGGACATCCGCTACGTCGGACGCCGCGCGGCCGGTGATGCCGTGGTGCTGGAATTCGCCGATGCGACCAAGCTGCAGGCCGCACAGAGCGCGCTGGCGAAAGAATTCCCGGAACTGGCGCTGACCACGCCGCAGAACAGTCCGCTGACACTCGAAGCGCGCCTGTCCGACACCGAAATCAAGCGCATCGTCGATTTCGCGGTCAAGCAGAATCTCACCACCCTGCGCAATCGCGTCAACCAGCTCGGCGTGGCCGAGCCGCTGGTGCAGCGCGAAGGCGCCAGCCGCATCGTCGTACAGTTGCCGGGCGTGCAGGACACCACCCGCGTCAAGGATCTGCTGGGCGCGACCGCGACCCTGGAATACCGCGCGGTCGATGAGAACGCCGATGCCGCCGCCGCTGCGGCCTCGGGCGTGGCGCCCCCGGGTGACGAACTGTTCTACACCCGCGATGGTCACCGGCCGGTGCTGCTCAAGACCGATGTCATCGCCGCCGGCTCGCAGCTGGTGGATGCCGCCTCGACCATGGACCAGGAATCCGGCACGCCGGCGGTATCGGTGACGCTCGACGGCAGCGGCGCCAAGAAAATGTTCGACTTCACCTCGCAGAACGTCGGCAAGCCGATGGCGGTGCTGTTCAAGGAGCGCGAGGTCGTCACCAATTACAACGCCAAGGGCGAAGCGATTCGCGAGCACAAGGACGTCGAGGATGTCATCTCCATCGCCACGGTGCGCGGCGTCTTCGGCAAGCGCTTCCAGACCACCGGACTGACGCCCAAGGAGGCACACGATCTGGCGATTCTGCTGCGTGCTGGCGCACTGGCCGCGCCGGTGGATATCGTCGAGGAGCGCACCATCGGCCCCAGCCTCGGCGCCGACAACATCCGTCGCGGTTTCCAGGCGGCGGTGCTGGGCCTGACGATGGTGATGGTGTTCATGATCTTTTACTACCGCGTGTTCGGCCTGTTCGCGATTTCCGCGCTGCTGCTCAACATCGTGCTGATCATCGCCGGCCTGTCGATTCTGCAGGCGACCCTGACCATGCCGGGCATCGCCGGTATCGTCCTGACCATGGGTATCGCGGTGGATGCCAACGTGCTGATCTACGAGCGCATCCGCGAAGAACTGAAACTCGGCGACACGCCGCATGCCGCGATCGAGGCCGGTTATGAGCGCGCGTTCCTGACCATCGCCGACGCCAACGTCACCGTGCTGATCGGAACCATCGTGTTGTTCGCGCTCGGCGCCGGCCCGGTCAAGGGCTTCGCCATCACGCTGGCCCTCGGCATCATCACCTCGCAGTTCACCGCCATCGTCGGCACCCGTTCGCTGGCTTACCTCGTCTTTGCCAGGCGCAAGCTCAAAGATCTGCCTATCTGGTGAGGGTCGCGGCTGTCGCGAGCACTGCTCGCGGCAGCCCTCAGCCCGCACATGGATGTGCGGGCCGGGATTTCAGGAC
>JBOICK010000018.1:0-90160 GCA_050739895.1 Stenotrophobium sp. | reverse complement strand
GATCAAGACGTTCGGCGGTCTCCGGTACTCGCGCTTCAGAGTCGCCTAGCTAGCTAGACTACGGTTTCGAGTAGCTAGTCGCGTCGATACATCGTCATCACGCACGCACCGCCGAGGCCGAGGTTGTGCTGGAGCGCGACCTTCGCGCCCTCGACCTGGCGCTTGTCCGCGGTGCCGCGCAACTGCCACACCAGCTCGGTGCACTGCGCAAGACCAGTGGCGCCCAGTGGATGGCCCTTGGATAGCAGGCCGCCGGAAGGATTGGTCACGTATTTGCCACCATAGGTATTGTCACCATCCCAGATGAACTTCTCGGCACCGCCTTCCGGGCAGAGGCCGATAGCTTCATACGTCAGCAACTCGTTGGCGGTGAAGCAGTCGTGCAGTTCGATCACATCCACATCCTCGGGGCCGATGCCGGTCTGCTCGTAGACCTGCTTCGCGACGTTATTGGACATGTCGTAGCCGAACATCTTGATCTTGCTATGCGGCTCTCAAGTGCTCGTGTAGTCGGTGGTCATGCTCTGGCCGGCGATGTACACCGGATTCTTGATCTTGTGCTTCTTCGCAAAATCGTCGGAGCAAAGGATCGCCGCGCCGGCGCCGCAGGTCGGCGGGCAGCACTGGAAGCGCGTCAGCGGATCGAACACTTCTTCCGAGGCCATGATTTCCGCGAGGCTCATCTTCTGGCCGAACAGCGCGTAGGGATTATTGCTGGCATGGGTGCGCGCCTTCTCGGAAATCTTGCCGAAGGTTTCCTTCCTGGTGCCATGCATGAAGCGATACTCGCGGCCAGCACCGCCGAACATCTGCGCGGCCGGCGGCGCCTGGTTCATGCCCTGCAAGTCGTTCATCACTTGTGCGAACTTGCCCAAGGGCGGTTCGCGGTCGTTGAACTTGGCGCCGAGCGCGCCCTTCTCCATCTTCTCGAAGCCCAGCGCCAGCACACATTCCGCCATGCCGCCTTCGATAACCTGGCGCGCGAGCCACAGCGCGGTCGAACCGGTGGAGCAGTTGTTGTTGACGTTGACCACCGGGATGCCGGTCAGCCCCAGTTCATACACCGAACGCTGGCCACAGGTGGAATCACCATAGACGTAGCCGACGTAAGCCTGCTGCACCTGCTCATAGGGAATACCGGCATCAGCCAGCGCCTTCTGCCCGGCCTCGCGAGCCATCTCGTAGTATTCGGGGCTGCTGCCAGGCTTGGCGAACTTGGTCATGCCGACGCCGATGACATTTACTTTGCGTTTCATGTTTTGCTCCTGCTTCGATTTGAGCCGCTCTGCTTTCGCGTAAGAGAGGCTGGAGAAAAGAGAATCAGATCAGTTTGCTTAGAAATGACAGTTCGCGGGCCAACTTCACATCGCCATCCACGCGCAGCTTTCCGCGCTGATAGAGATCCCGGATTTGCGCATCACCCTTGGCCAGTGCGACCAGATCGTCATCGCTGATGCCGAAGACGGCTGTCGCTTTTTCTGATGTGCCCACTTCAACCTTCGGCGACTTCCCGGTGGCATCCACCACCCAGCTGGCATCCGGATCACGCAGCTTGAACTGCACGATGCTGCCACTGAGACCATTGATGGCCTTGCTGTCAGCAGACAGGCGCTTGCCCAGTGCGGCGAAAACCTCACTGCTGCGGCCGTTCTTCTGCGCTGTCGGTGCCACAGCAGCCGCGGCCTTGGGAGCCGCTGTACCGGCACTGCCCGTCTTCGCCTGCATCACTTCGATCAGGATCTTAGGATCGAGCTTCTGCAGGAAGCTGAGTTTCTGCGAAGCCATGACGTTGCCCGTCACCTTCATCTTGCCGCCGAAATACAGCTTGTTCGCGTCAGCCTTGCCGGTGGACATGGCGACGAAATCATCGTCACTCAACTCCAGCGTGACGTCCGGCTTGTCCGCGCTGCCCTGCTTGACCTCGCCATCGCCGGACTTCATGTCCAGATACCAGGCGCTATCGGGCGACTTGAGATTGAACTGGAACACGGTCTTGGTCTGATCGCCAAGTCCCTTGAACTTGGCCAGGTGCCTGGCAATCGCCGCGAAGATATCGGCAGAAGTCGGGCCCGACTCTGCTACCGGAGCCGCTGCGGCAGAGCCCGCACCCCCTTTACCGACGCGCGCCGCGACCTCATCCATCACCAGCTTGGGATCCATTTTCTGCAGGAAGCCAAGCTTCTGCGAGGCCATGATGTTGCCGGTAACCTTGAGCTTGCCGCCAAAGTACAGCTTGTTCGGATCGGCCTTGCCGGTGCACATCGCGAGAAAATTCTCGTCGCTCAACTCCAGCGTCACGTCGGGGCTGCTGGCATTTCCAGAACTGCAGGAGCCGGCACCATTCTTGAGATCGATCACCCAGGAACTGTCCGGGCCCGTGAGCTTGAACTGGAACAGCGTCTTGATCTCTCCGGCAAGGGTCGCGCTCTGCGCGATGTACTTGCCGATAGCGGCAAACACGTCAGCCGAAGTCGGCTCTGAATCCACCGCAGAAGCTGCCGCAGCAGTGGCCGCAACGGCCTTGGATTTCGCCTGCACCACTGGAATCTGCTCGTAAACCTCAACGGCAGCGTTCTTGATCACCAGCTTATTGCGTTCTTTGACAGAGGTTTCGAAGATAAAGCGCGTGGGCGATTCCTTCCAGATCTTCGTCACCAGGGTTTCACCGGGAAACACGCTCTCGGCAAAGCGCACCTTGATGCTCTTGAACTTGCGCGGATCGTTGTCGCACATCGCCTTGATCACATGACGACCGACGTAGCCGTAAGTGCATAGACCGTGCAGGATCGGCTTTTCGAAACCAAAAGCCTTGGCGAACTCCGGATCGGCATGCAGCGGATTCCAGTCGCCGGACAGGCGGTAAAGCAATGCCTGGTTAGCGTCGGTTTTTTCCTCGATCACGGAATCCGGTTCACGCTCCGGCGGAACATTGATGTCCGCAGACGGTCCGCGCTCGCCACCCCAGCCGCCGGCGCCGCGCACGAAGGTGGTGAACTCGTTGTACGCAAGCTTCTCGCCCGTGTCCGCTTCGGTCGTGGTGATGCCAAAGGTCACAATCGCGTGCGGCTTTTTGTCATAGGCCGACTTGAACTTGAACGTGTGCTTGAGCCTGGCCTTGGCGGGCAGCGGACGGAGTACTTCAGTGTACTGTTCGCCATGCAGTACGCGGTCAAAACCGTAATTCATGCCCGGAAGGATCTGCCGGCCTTCCTTCGCGGCCGAGAGCATTGCGTTCATCCCCGGCATGACCGCATAGGTCGGGAGCGCCTGGAACTTGTCGCCGTTGACTTCGTAAACATAGGCCAGTTCCTTTGCGTCCAGCGCGTCGCGCGCCGCGCCAACGCCCAGTGCGTAGAGGGACAAATCGCGCTCATCGTAAGACGATTCCACCGTGACGCTGGAAGCAACAGCGGCGTCGAGGTCGAGGAACTCATTACCGCCGAGGCTCTTCTTGTTCAGGTTGGCCAGCAACGGCGCCATCGACTCATTGATACTGGCAGGGTGTTCCGCGTCCTTGAAATCGACGACCTTGTTCCACTGCTTTGCCACCTCGTCCGGACCAAAACCGCTGGCCGTTCTGAAGAAATGACCCAGCGTGCGCTCCCAGCGCAGCTTGGCAACATAGCCGGCGCCGACTTCAAACAGTCCACCAGTTTCCTGGCAATCCTCGTGGCACAGCCAGCCGACCAAGGGGCTGACGTATTCGGATTTAAGTGCCGCAATCAGTTCCGGCGGCAGTACGGTTTCAGTCAGGCGCGATCCGGCAATCGGTGCGATGGTGTTGACGTGGATATTCTTGCTGCGGCCCTCGATCGCAAGCGTCTGCCCAAGGCCGGTGATGCCCAGCTTCGCTGCGGAATAATTCGCCTGCCCGAAGTTGCCGTAAATGCCGGCAGCTGAAGTAGTCATGACAATGCGGCCGTAGCCCTTGTCACGCATGATTGGCCAGGCCGCATGCGATACGCTGAACGAACCATTGAGATGAATGCGCTGGATCAGGTTCCAGTCTTCAAGCGTCATTTTCTGAAAACTGGTATCGCGCAGGATACCGGCGTTGTTGATGACAATATCGACCGTGCCAAAGGCTTCCACCGCGGTCTTGACGATGCTGGCACCGTCCTCGACCGAGTCGTAGTTGGCGACGGCTTCGCCACCCAGCGCCTTGATTTCTTCCACGACCTTGTCGGCCGCAGCGGAAGATTTTCCACCGCCGTGGATGTTGCCGCCGAGGTCGTTGACGACCACCTTGGCGCCGCGGGCGCCGAACATCAGTGCATGCGAACGGCCCAGGCCATTGCCCGCGCCGGTGACGATGACGACCTTGCCGTCATATCGCAGTTGATCAGTCATTTGAATCTCCTTGCCTGTTAAGTTGATGCGCCGCTTACATCGTGCGCGCGATGAGTTCCTTCATGATTTCGTTGGTACCGCCATAGATGCGTTGCGCGCGGCAATCGATATAGGCGCGGGCGATGGGATACTCGATCATGAAACCGTTGCCGCCATGCAGCTGCAGGCATTGGTCGATGACCTTCCCCATCAGATCGGAAGTCCAGTACTTCGCGGTCGCAGCGTCGTCAACGCCCAGTTTCTTCTTCAATGCCAGTTCAATGCAGCGATCCACATAGACGCGGCCGATAGCCAGCTCGGCCTTCATCTCGGCCAGTTTGAAACGGGTGTTCTGGTACGCCGAAACCGGCTTGCCGAAGACCTTGCGGCCCCGGGTGTATTCCATGGTCTGCTTGAGAGCCGCTTCAGCACCCGCGACGGAGGTGATGGCGATCATCAGGCGCTCCCAGGCGAGTTCCTGCATCAGCATCACGAATCCCATGCCTTCGCGGCCGAGCAGGTTTTCCTTGGGCACGCGTACATCCTTGAAGAATAGCTCGCAGGTGTCCTGTGCATGCATGCCGATTTTCTTCAGCGGCCGGCCCTTGCTGAAACCCTCTGCATTGGCTTCCACCAGCAGCAGCGAAATATCTTTCGAACCCTCACCGCTATTGCCGGTCTTGGCCACCACGACGACCAGGTCGCTCAGATAGCCGTTGGTGATGAAAGTTTTCGAGCCATTCAGCACATAGTGGTCACCTTCCAGCGTCGCAGTGGTCTTGACCGCCTGAAGGTCGGAGCCGGTGCCCGGCTCGGTCATCGCAATGGCGCTGACAATCTCGCCAGTAGCCATCAATGACAGCCACTTCTTCTTTTGATCTTCATTGCCAAAATTATTGATGTAGTTGGCGACGATATCGGAGTGCAGCGAGAAGCCCACACCTGAATCTCCGGCGTAGGACTGCTCCTCCATCAGGATCACGCTGTAGCTGCGATCCACACCCAGACCGCCGTAGGCCTCCGGCATGGTCACGCACAGCAGGCCCAGTTCTCCAGCCTTGTTCCACAGCTTGCGATCGACATGCTGCTGGGCTTCCCAGGCTTCGCGGTGAGGGACAACTTCCTCGGCAAAGAAACGGCGTACGGTCTTGCGAAAATCTTCATGTTCGGCACCAAACAATGTTCTGGGAATCATGCGTTACTCCATAAGGCTGTGGAAATATTACATACAGTACGTACTGCATGCTGAATGAGCGGGGCGACCTTCGTCAAAATGCTTTCGGACATTTATCCGCTAAATCCGGACAGCGTCATCAAATATTTACATACAGTACGTACTGCTTATAATATACCGATCTTGAACTGCAAGACAATTACCTTGCTCACCTGCCACTGCCACCGCGATCAGATTGGTAGCTAAACTCTCGCAAATTAAAACAGGAACGCCAATCGCGTGATACCCAAAGCCAAAACCAGCAAACGCCGTACACAGACCGAACGCAGTGATGCGATGCGCAAGCGCTTGCTCGACGCAACCCTGAAATGTCTGGCACACGATGGCTACGCAGGAACCACCGTCAGTTCCATCGTCCGTCGCGCAAAAGTCTCACGCGGCGCACAGGTGCACCACTACCCATCCAAGGACGCGTTGATCCTCGATGCCACCGAGCATCTGATGCGACGCGCCTACCGCACCCTCGGAGACTTGTTACTAGGGATTGCTGACGAAGAAGATCGCCTGCAAGCCTTGGTCAACACAACCTGGGAAGGCATTTTCGACACCCCGATGTTCAACGCCTTTGCCGAACTGATGATTGCCAGCCAGCGTGACCGCAAGCTGGCCGATTCCCTGCACAAACTTTGCGCCAGTGCACTTCAAGCCATGGAACAACCCTCCGGGCATTACTTCGAGGCGCGTCCAGATAGCCTGGGCAATCCCCTGGACATGTTCGTGCTGATGACCTGCACCATGAGCACCATTGCCTGCGTCCGTCATCTCGATCCGGGCGGTGTGCAGGCACGCCACATCCTTGGACTCTGGCTAAAGCTTATCGCCACACAAATACGCGCGCGCAAGGGTGTCATGGCCCCGCCACCCAAGCCACTGGGATGGAAGCGGACCGATCAAATTGGTAACAGTGAAAATACGACGTAGAATCCAGCGCGCCTGATATCTAAATATCCAAAGACGACGGCAGCAGAAAAGGACGGCACCCAGTAGAACGTCTTTGATACCATTCAAACTCGCATGGAGCTCTACAACGTGATTTGCCATCACGCTGCAGACTCAAGCTCGACGCGTTCTTCGCCAAAGCCAAAAAGTAACTACGTACGCACATCATTAACACGCCATTTAGAGGATCTCATGAGCGAAACCGCACCAGCCACTACCGGGCCAAAACCCAAGAAATCCGTCGCGCTGTCCGGCGTTGCTGCCGGCAATACTGCTCTGTGCAGTGTCGGTCGCAGCGGCAACGACCTGCACTATCGTGGCTATGACATTCTGGATGTCGCCGACCAGTGCGAGTTCGAGGAGATTGCACACCTGCTGGTGCACGGCAAATTGCCGACCCAGTCAGAATTGGCAACGTACAAAGCCAAGCTCAAGTCCCTGCGTGGCCTGCCTGCTGCGGTGAAAAGTGCGCTGGAAGCCCTGCCGGCGGCCTCACACCCGATGGATGTGATGCGCACCGGCGTTTCAGCGCTGGGCTGTGCGTTGCCAGAAAAGGATGACCATAACCATCCGGGGGCGCGGGATATCGCAGACAAGCTGCTGGCCAGCCTGGGATCCATGCTGCTGTACTGGTACCACTACGCGGTCAACGGCAACATCATTGATGTTGAGACCGATGATGACTCCATCGGCGGGCATTTCCTGCATCTGCTGCACGGCAAGGCGCCGCGCAATTCCTGGGTCAAGGCGATGCACACCAGCCTGATCCTGTATGCCGAGCACGAATTCAATGCCTCGACCTTTACCTGCCGGGTGATTGCCGGCACCGGCTCGGACATCCATTCCTGCATCACCGGCGGTATCGGCGCCCTGCGTGGACCCAAACATGGCGGTGCCAACGAGGTCGCCTTTGAAATCCAGAAGCGCTACGACTCACCGGACGAAGCCGAGGCGGACATAGTCCAGCGCGTGGCCAACAAGGAGGTCGTGATTGGCTTCGGACATCCGGTCTATACCATCTCTGATCCGCGCAACAAGGTGATCAAGGAGGTCGCACGCCGGCTTTCCGAGGAACAGAACAGCAGCAAGATGTTCGATATCGCCGAACGCCTGGAGTCGGTGATGTGGCGCGAGAAGAAGATGTTCCCGAACCTCGACTGGTTCAGCGCGGTGTCGTATCACATGATGGGCGTACCCACGGCGATGTTTACACCGCTGTTTGTGATTGCACGGACTTCCGGCTGGTCGGCGCATGTCATCGAGCAGCGCATCGACAAGAAGATCATCCGCCCTTCCGCCAATTACACCGGACCGGAGGATCTTAAGTTCGTGCCGGTTGAGCAGAGAGGATAACAGCCAGGTCTGGCTATTGAGCACAGCAGAGCCATGCATGACGTCGAAAATTAAAAAGATACTGGTCGCCAATCGCGGCGAGATCTCCATTCGCGTCATGCGTGCCGCTGCGGAGATGGGCATTCGCACGGTTTCAATTTATGCCTATGAAGATCGCTTCGCGCTGCACCGTTTCAAGGCGGATGAGAGCTATAAGGTCGGCAACGGCCAAAAGCCCATCGCGGCGTATCTTGATATTGCTGACATCATCCGTGTCGCCAAGGAGGCCGGGGCTGACGCCATCCATCCAGGCTATGGTTTTCTGTCGGAAAATCCGGAGTTCTCCGCTGCCTGCGCGGAAGCCCACGTTTGTTTTATAGGGCCGACACCAGACGTACTACGAACACTCGGCGACAAAGTCGCGGCAAGACAGGCCGCTATCGCGGCAAAAGTAGCGGTACTTCCAGCCTCCGTCGCATTGCCGCAGGAACTGAAGGCCTGCAAACTGCTCGTTGCCAAGGTCGGCTATCCGGTAATGATGAAAGCCAGCTGGGGTGGCGGCGGTCGCGGCATGCGCGTAATCGAGTCCGAGGCCGAACTCGGTTCTCAGATGGAATCGGCGCGGCGCGAAGCCAAGTCGGCCTTTGGCAACGACGAGGTTTATGTCGAAAAGCTGGTGCGCCGCGCGCGTCATGTCGAAGTCCAGATCCTCGGTGACAGCCACGGCAACCTGATTCATCTGTTCGAGCGTGATTGTTCGGTACAGCGCCGCAATCAGAAAGTCGTGGAACGCGCGCCTGCGCCGTATCTGCAGCAGGCACAGCGCCAGCTGTTGTGCGACTCGGCACTGCGCCTGTGCAAGCAGGTCAATTACTCCCACGCCGGCACCGTCGAATTCCTGATGGATGCCGATACCGGAGAGTTTTATTTCATCGAGGTCAACCCGCGTATCCAGGTCGAACATACGGTTACGGAGGAAATCACTGGCGTTGATATCGTCAAGGCACAGATTCGTGTCACCGAGGGGCTGCGTCTGGGAGAAGCAGGTCTGCCGACGCAGGATCAGGTGCGGCTAGACGGCCACGCACTGCAGTGTCGCGTCACCACCGAAGACCCGGAGAATGGATTCACCCCCGATCATGGCCGGCTCACGGCGTACCGCAGCCCGGCCGGCTTCGGCATACGGTTGGATGGCGGCACTGCCTATGGCGGTGCGGTGGTCACGCCTTACTACGACTCGATGCTGGTCAAGCTCACGGCGTGGGCGCCGACTGCCGACGAAGCCACCCATCGCATGGATCGTGCTCTGCGCGAGTTCCGTATTCGCGGGGTCTCGACCAATCTGCAATTTCTGGAAAATGTAATCAGTCACCCGGAGTTCCGCTCCGGCAGTTGCACGACACGCTTCATCGACACCACGCCCGAACTGTTCCAGTTCACGCCTCGCCGTGATCGTGCCACCAAGCTACTGCGCTACATCGGCAAGGTGATCGTCAACGGCAACCCGGAAATGAAGGGGCGGAAAGTTCCGGACCTGGCTTTTCCCGTACCAGCCTTGCCCAGCGCGGCACTGGCGCAGCCACCGCCGCGCGGACTGCGCGATGAATTGAAAGAACGCGGCGCCACCGGCTTTGCGCAGTGGCTAAAAGCCGAAAAGAGGGTTCTGCTCTCCGATACCACTATGCGCGACGCGCACCAGTCACTGTTTGCAACGCGGATGCGTACTGCGGACATGGCAACGATAGCGCCGTATTACGCACGCCTCGCGCCACAGTTGTTCTCGCTGGAATGCTGGGGTGGCGCCACCTTCGACGTAGCTCTGCGTTTTCTCAAGGAAGACCCATGGGAAAGACTGGCAACGCTGCGTACAGCGATTCCGAATATTCCATTGCAGATGCTGCTGCGTTCGGCCAACGCGGTCGGCTACACCAACTACCCCGACAACGTCGTGCGTTACTTTGTGCAACAGGCGGCGAAGAACGGCATCGACATTTTCCGCGTGTTCGATTCGCTCAACAGCGTCGACAACATGCACGTGGCAATGGATGCCGTGATTGAATCGGGTGCGGTATGCGAGTCAGCGATCTGTTACACCGGTGATCTGTTCGACACGTCGCGCCCGAAATACAACCTGCAGTACTACGTGAAAATGGCCAAGGCGCTGGAAAAGTCCGGCGCACATATTCTCGGCATCAAGGATATGGCTGGCATTTGCCGCCCGCGTGCAGCACGAGAACTGGTGCGCGTGCTCAAGCAGGAAATCGGTTTGCCAATCCATTTTCACACCCACGACACCAGCGGCATCAGCGCCGCCAGCGTACTGGCAGCCGTGGAAGCGGGCTGCGATGCGGTGGACGGCGCGCTCGACAGCATGTCGGGACTCACGGCACAACCCAACCTCGGCTCGATTGCCGCCAGCCTTGCCGGCGGCGAGCGCGATCCGGAAGTCGATCTCGATGCGTTGCAGCAGCTGTCGAACTACTGGGAAGGCGTGCGTCGTTACTACGCGCCGTTCGAGGCCGATATCCGCTCCGGCACCGCCGACGTCTATCGTCACGAAATGCCTGGCGGCCAGTACACCAACCTGCGCGAGCAGGCGCGGGGCCTGGGGCTGGAGCAACGCTGGCCGGAAGTCTCTAAAGCGTACGCGGACGTCAATCAGTTGTTCGGCGATATCGTCAAGGTCACGCCCACCTCGAAAGTCGTCGGCGACCTGGCGCTGTTCATGGTCGGCAACAACCTGACCGCTGAACAGGTGCAAGACCCCAGCACTGCCATCGACTTCCCCGAATCGGTGGTGTCGCTGATGCGCGGCGAACTGGGTTTCCCGCCTGACGGATTTCCCGAGGCACTGCAAAAAAAAGTCCTCAAGGGCAAGGCGCCACTGGTGGGCCGCCCCGGCGCAACCCTGCCGCCGGTCGACATCGAAAAAACCCGCAGAGAAGCAGAACAAGCACTGGACGAGAAGCTCTCCGACACTGCACTCGCCTCGCACCTGATGTATCCAAAAGTGTTCAGGGATTTCGTCGAACATCGCAAGACTTATGGCGATGTCAGCACACTACCGACTTCAACCTTCTTCTACGGCCTGCGCGAGCGCGAGGAAATCAGCGTTGATATCGAACGTGGCAAGACGCTGGTGATCCGCCTGCAGGGCAGCAGCGATGTGCCGGAAGAAGGCGTTGCCAAGCTGTTCTACGAACTCAACGGCCAGCCGCGCATGGTGCGCATCCCGCTGGCGGATGCCAGCGCTGCCGCAGCAGGACGCCTCAAGGCAGAAGCGGGCAATGCGGCACATATCGGCGCACCCATGCCGGGCATGATCGTACGCATCTCGGTGCAAAAGGGCAGCCACGTCGTCAAGGGCGAACCCTTGCTTGCGCTGGAAGCGATGAAGATGGAAACGGTGATCGCCGCGCCGCGCTCAGGTATCGTCAAGGACATCCTGGCACATGCCGGCCTGACCGTCAGCGCCGGGGACCTTCTGCTTGTGTTCGAAACTGACTGAAGCAAATCACGTTAGCGCCTATTTCCCTTGAGGCCCGCCGAAGGGGTCGTTAGCCCTGCCCGATCGTCATGGCTGCCAAAACCGCGTTGAATGTCTTGCTCGGCCGCATCACCGCTTCCATCTTGTTGATATCCGCCGCGTAGTAGCCGCCGATGTCGGCGGGTTTACCCTGCACCTCGGCGAGTTCCCTGATGATGGTCTGTTCGTTCTCGGTCAGCGCCTTGGCCAGCGGCGTGAATCGCTTCTGCAGGGCCAGGTCTTCCGTCTGCGCAGCGAGCTCTTGCGCCCAGTACATGGCGAGGTAGAACTGGCTGCCGCGATTATCCAGCTGGCCGGTCTTAGGGGACGGATTTTTGTTGTTGTCCAGCAGCCTGCCAGTCGCAGCATCCAAGGTCTTGGCCAGGATCTTGGCCTGCGGGTTACCGGTCTTGATACCCAAGTCTTCCAGGCTCACGGCCAGCGCCAGGAATTCTCCCAGAGAATCCCAGCGCAGGTGGTTTTCTTCCACCAGTTGCTTCACGTGCTTGGGCGCTGAGCCGCCCGCCCCCGTTTCATACATGCCGCCACCAGCCATCAGCGGCACGATGGAGAGCATCTTGGCGCTGGTGCCCAGCTCCATGATGGGAAACAGGTCGGTGAGATAATCGCGCAGGATGTTACCGGTAACCGAGATCGTGTCCTGTCCACGCACGATGCGCTCCAGCGTGTAACGCATGGCGCGGACCTGCGACATGATCTCGATCTTCAACCCTTTGATGTCGTGCTCCTGCACGTACTTCACCACCTTCTTCATCACCTCATGCTCGTGTGGCCGATACGCATCGAGCCAGAACACGGCTGGCGTGTTTGAGTTGCGTGCGCGGGTGACGGCGAGCTTGACCCAGTCGCGGATCGGCGCGTCCTTGACCTGGCACATGCGCCAGATATCGCCGGTTTCCACGTTCTGTGTCAGCAGCACCTCACCGGTGGCAAGGTCGACGATGTTAGCTACGCCATCCTCGGGAATCTCGAAGGTCTTGTCGTGCGAGCCGTATTCCTCCGCCTGCTGGGCCATCAAGCCGACGTTCGGCACCGAACCCATCGTCTTGGGATCGAAGGCGCCGTTGGTTTTGCAGAAGTTAATCATCTCCTGGTAGATACGCGAGAAGGTGCTCTCGGGCATCACTGCCTTGCAGTCGTACTGGCGGCCATCGGCGCCGTACATCTTGCCACCTGCGCGGATCATCGCTGGCATCGAGGCGTCGACAATGACATCACTCGGCGAATGGAAGTTGGTGATGCCCTTGGCCGAGTCAACCATCGCCAGCGAAGGGCGGTGCTCGTGACAGGCGTGCAGGTCGCGGATCACCTGGTCTTTCTCGGCCGACGGAAGCTTTTCGATCTTGTTGTAAAGATCGACCATGCCGTTGTTGACGTTGATGCCCAACTCCTCGAACAGCTTGGCGTGCTTGGCGAAGGCCTCCTTGTAGAAGATCTTCACGCAGTGGCCGAAGACGATGGGATGGGAGACCTTCATCATCGTTGCCTTCACGTGCAGCGAGAACAGCAGGCCGGACTGGCGGGCGTCCTCCATCTGCTCTTCGTAGAAAGCGCACAGCGCCTTCTTGCTCATGAACATGCTGTCGATGATCTCGCCTTGGAGCAGCTTCACCTCGGGCTTCAGTACGAGCGTCTTGCCGCTTTTCGTCACCAGTTCCATGCGCACGTTGCGCGCGCGGTCCAGCGTCATCGAAGCCTCGTCGTGATAGAAATCACCGTCGCGCATGTGCGCGGCATGCGTGCGCGAGGCCATGCTCCACTTGGCCATGCTGTGCGGATTCTTGCGGGCGTATTCCTTCACCGCTTTTGGCGCGCGGCGATCAGAGTTTCCTTCACGCAGCACCGGGTTCACAGAACTGCCCAAGCACTTCGAATAGCGCTTGCGGATGGAATTTTCTTCGTCGGTTTTCGAATCTTCCGGGTAATCGGGTATCTTGTAACCTTTGCCTTGCAACTCCTTAATGGCGTTGAGCAACTGCGGCATCGAGGCGCTGATGTTGGGCAGTTTGATGATGTTGGTGTCGGGCAGCAGCGTCAGTCGGCCCAGTTCAGCCAGGTTATCGGGCACGCGCTGCGTTGCGGTCAGAAATTCTGGAAACTCACCTAGGATGCGCGCCGCCAGCGAGATGTCACTGGTGGTGACCTTGATGCCGGCCGGCGCAGTAAAGGCATGCATGATCGGCAGAAAAGCACAGGTTGCGAGCAGCGGTGCCTCATCGGTCAATGTGTAGATGATTGCCGCGTTATGCTTGCTCATAATCGATGTCCTATTGGTTGTTGGCGTGACGTTCCCCCTTGTTGAGTGGCACAAGGATTAGAGTCAGGGCGTTAATGTAGCTGTCTTGCCGGCCAGTTGTCTTGCATAGGCTGCGGGCGTCAGCCCGCCGAGAGCAGGCTTGAGCCTTTCTTCGTTTATTCGCCCTCCAGGTTTCGATCACGACCTGAGTGTGACGAAGGCTGGGGAACCAATGCTCGTTGAGACATTCATCGCGTAGCTTGCCATTGAGCGATTCGATGTAGGCGTTAAACCCGTAGTGGAAAACTGGCGCTCAGAGACACTGGCGCCTGTGGGCTGCGCTGAGGCGCGCAACAGAGACGCTGTAGTTCGGGTCCATAAAAACCCTCCGCCAACGCCCCGTAGTTGCGGGAGTTTTTTGCGAAGGTTAACTGATAAATATTATTCTAAATCAATGGTTTAAATATGGCGGAGAGAGCGGGATTCGAACCCGCGATACGGCATTCACCGTATACACGCTTTCCAGGCGTGCTCCTTAAACCGCTCGGACATCTCTCCGTATAACCACCCGGGTCACGTTGCATGACTCGGGTGAAGGGCGCGGATTCTAGCTCAGTCGAGCCAGCCACGCATTCATCAGGAATGTGGAACCGCAGCCGGCGCGGGGGCCGGAACAGGCGCGGGCACTGGTGTTGTTGACTGCTGCTCGACGATCGGCGCCATAGGAGGCGGTACGTCGAGACAGACCATGCGCATTTCATGCGGATGGTCGGCACTGGGCACCAGGCGGCCATACGGCACGATCTTCGCCGTTTCGGGCGGCACCTCAAGCGCAGAAACCGTGGCGGTGGGACTCACGCCCGGCACTTTGACCGCTGCCAGCGTATCGGCTTTCTGGTAATCAAACACACCGCCGCAATGGCCGCTACCGTCGCTGGCGCAACCGGCCAGCAGTGACGCCGCCGCGAGCAACATCAATATGTTCTTCATGAAAGCGCTCCGGCGGCACGCAAGGCATCGCGCACGGTGTCCTGGTGTGTGGCGGGCATCGGTATCAGCGGCAGGCGAATGCCGGCGGGCGCCTTGCCCATCTGGTTCAGCGCCCATTTGACCGGAATCGGATTAGGCTCGACGAACAGCGCGCTGTGTAATCCCGCGACCCGGGCATCGAGCTTTTCGGCCAGTGCGCGATCGCCCTTGAGCGCGGCGGCGCACATCTCATGCATGATCCGCGGCACGACGTTGGCGGTGACGGAAATGACGCCGTGGCCGCCGAGCAGGATCGCCTCGCGCGCGATGGCATCGTCGCCGGAATAAATCGCGAAGTC
Organism: Stenotrophobium sp.; assembly: GCA_050739895.1. Lineage (GTDB taxonomy): Bacteria > Pseudomonadota > Gammaproteobacteria > Nevskiales > Nevskiaceae > Stenotrophobium. The sequence continues at coordinate 75,215 of JBOICK010000018.1, read as the reverse complement.
GCGCGGCAGGCCCAGGTCCAGCAACTCCTGGATACGCGCCAGCTCGCCCTTGGCTTCCTTGAGTCCGATGATGTTGCGGATCTCGGACAGGCGCTTGACGGTCGTCGGCAACATGTCACAGCCGGTGCGGCCCGGTACGTTGTAGAGAATGATCGGAATATCCACCGCTTCGGCAATCGCCTTGAAATGGCGGTACAGCCCTTCCTGTGGCGGCTTGTTGTAGTAAGGCGTTACCAGCAACGCGGCATCGGCGCCGGCACCCTTGCCCAGACGGGTCAATTCGATGGCTTCGCTGGTGGAATTGGCACCGGTTCCGGCGATAACCGGCACGCGGCCCTTGGCCTGCTTGACCACGCGGCTGATCACTTCGATGTGCTCTTCCACCTCCAGCGTCGCCGACTCGCCGGTGGTGCCGACCGCGACGATGCTGTCCGTGCCCTGGTCGATATGCCATTCCGTCAGCGCCGCGAGGCTGTCGAAATCCACGCCGCCATCGGGGTACATGGGGGTGGCGATGGCCACAATGCTGCCCTTGATCATGCGCTGACTTGTGTATTCATATTGAGAGGCCGCAAGTATAGCCTGCGTCCAGAGGCCGCGCAGTGCTGTGGCTGTCGCAAAAACTTGCCATGTCGCCAATGGGCGTTAAACTTTGCGCGCCTCCACTTGCGCCTGCCCATGACCAACACCGAGAACCTGTTGTCCGTTTCCGCTCTCTCCCGCATGCGCCCCGGCGTGCCGCTGGAGTTGTTCCGTGCGATACGTGAACGCGGCTGTGAAGTCGAGGATTGCCGCATCGCGCCGATCGGCGACCGGCTGGCGGCGAACATGGTGGTCTCCGGCAACTGGAGCGCGCTGGGTCGGCTCGAAACCGCACTGCCCGGCATTGCCGAAAAGCTCGAGTTGCAGGTTCGCTTCGAGCGCTGTGAAGCACGCCCAACCACTCCCGAGTTCCGGCCCTATGGCGCCGAGGTGATCGCGCCACAACAACAGGACCTGCTGGTACACCTGCTCGAGTTTTTTCACGGGCAGGATGTCGAAGTGGCGGAGATTTCCACGCAGAAATACGTCTCGACCTACACTGGCGCCAGCATGTGCAGCGTGCAGATGGTGCTGCATGTGCCGGTCAATCAGCATCCTCAGGCCCTACGCGAATCCTTCATGGATCTTTGCGATGATCTCAATGCCGATGGCATGCTTGACCCCATCAAGACCTGAGAGCCCTACATGAGCCTTGCTGTTGGCGACCGCATTCCCGACCTCACGCTGCAAGCCGCCGCGCCAAGCGCCAGTGCGGGCGGCTCCAAGTCTTCTTCAATAACGCCCGCCGCCGCGCCAGGCGCCAGTGCAGGCGGCTCTAAATCTTCGTCAATGACGCCCGCCAGCGGCGGCAAGGACATCGCCCTGCGCAGCTACAAGGGCCGCAAGCTGGTGCTGTATTTCTATCCCAAGGACAACACGCCGGGCTGCACCCAGGAAGGCCAGGATTTCCGCGACCTGCATGCCAAATTCGCCAAGGCCGGCGCAGATATCGTCGGCGTCTCGCGCGATAGCCTGCGCTCGCACGAAAACTTCATCGCCAAATTCGACTTCCCGTTTCCACTGATCGCCGATACCGAGCAGGCGCTCTGCGACGCCTTTGGCGTGATCGTGGAAAAGAGCCTGTACGGCCGCAAATACCTCGGCATCGATCGCAGCACCTGGCTATTCGACGCCAAGGGCGTCCTGCGCCAGTGCTGGCGCGCGGTCAAGGTCAAGGGCCACGCCACTGAAGTGCTGGCCGCGGTCCAAGCCCTTTGACGCGCGCCTGCCCGCTTGCTTTTGATAGGCCCTCAGCCGCACGCGGCTGGGGGTTTTTTGTTTGTACCGCCGCGAGGCGCGCAAAGCGCCACCCGCTCTTGCTTACAGCGTTACCCATTTTGTTATAATTTATAATGTTATATATTTTTAATTATATATAATTAAACATCAATTCCACTAAAACCCGCACCAGCGGGTGGACTAAAAATGACCGCCAAAGCCGCCGCGCGACGCAAGATTTTCGTTCTCGACACCAACGTGCTGATGCACGACCCTTCCAGCATTTTCCGCTTCGAGGAACATGACCTGTTCCTGCCGATGTTCGTGCTCGAAGAACTCGATGCCGCCAAGAAGGGTGCCAGCGAAGTTTCGCGCAACGCGCGCCAGGCCAGCCGCTTCCTCGAAGAACTGATGCGCGACAAGAATCACGCGCAGATCGAGGACGGCCTGCCGCTGCCGGCGATCCAGCACCACGCCACGCGCGGCAACGGCAGCGCCGCCACCGGACGGCTGTTCTTCCAGACACAGACGCTGGACGCCGCGATCGGCGACGTGCTGCCCGGCAACAAGGCCGACAACAACATCCTGCGCACCGCGCTGGGCATGCAGGCCAGGCATCCGGGCCGGCCTGTGATCCTGGTCAGCAAGGACATCAACCTGCGCATCAAGGCCGCCATCGTCGGCGTGCAGACCGAGGACTATCACAACGACCAGGTCCTCGACGACCTCAAACTGCTCTACAACGGCTACACCGAATTGCCGGCCAGCTTCTGGTCCACGCACGGCAGCACCATGGAAAGCTGGCACGACAAAACCGGCCGCGCTTGCTACCGCATCCAGGGCCCACTGGTAAAAAAGTGGCACGTTAACCAGTTTCTCTACATGCCCGACGATAGCGAGCAGGGACTGGAGTTGTGCGTGCAGTCGATCGAGAGAGATGTCGCGCACCTGCGCGTAATCCACGACTACCGCCACGGCAAGAACGCGGTCTGGGGCATACACGCCAAGAACCGCGAGCAGAATTTCGCGCTCAACCTGCTGCTCGATCCAGACGTGGATTTCGTCACCCTGCTCGGCGCCGCCGGCACCGGCAAGACCCTGCTGACGCTTGCTGCCGGTCTGGCGCAAACCATGGACGAAAACCGCTATCGCGAGATCATCATGACCCGCGTCACCGTGCCGCTGGGCGAGGACATCGGTTTCCTGCCCGGCACCGAAGAAGAAAAAATGACGCCGTGGATGGGCGCGCTGATGGACAACCTCGAAGTGCTGACACAGACACCGGGCGGCGACTGGGAGCGCGCCGCCACCAACGACCTGCTGTCCAAGCGCATCAAGATCCGCTCACTGAACTTCATGCGCGGCCGCACCTTCCTCAACCGCTACGTGATTCTCGACGAAGCGCAGAACCTCACCGCCAAACAGATGCGCACGCTCATCACCCGCTGCGGTCCCGGCACCAAAATGATCTGCCTCGGTAATCTCGCGCAGATCGACACGCCCTACCTGTCCGAAACCACTTCCGGCCTCACTTATGTCGTTGACCGTTTCCAGGGCTGGCCGCATGGCGGCCACGTGACGCTGGCGCGCGGCGAGCGTTCGCGCCTGGCCGCGCACGCCTCCGAAGTGCTTTGATGCTCAAGGATGTCAAGGACGCTGCGCTCGGCCTCGCACTCAGGGCATTTATCAACGAGCGACTCGGCGACTACGGCGAGGTTACGCTGTGCCGCGTCAATACGCGCAAGAAGCATGTGACGCTCAACGCGCTGCTCGACGGCGAAAAGGAGGTCGTCACCGCGACTCTCGAAGGCTTCGACCTCGAGCAGAGCCGCAGGGGCGTGTTCATCGTTCCGCGCGCGTTCAACAGTTCACGTCCGTGGCTGACGCGACTGCTCAACGCCCTGTTTGCCGGCAAGCGTTACGCGCTGCCGCCGGCGCTCGGAGCCTTGCTGCAGTAAGAACGCGCAAAATCACTGCATGACGCTCACGCTCGCCGCGCTCTGCGGGTTTGCCTTCCTCGCCGGATTCCTCGATGCGATGGTCGGCGGCGGCGGACTGGTGCAAGTGCCGGCGCTGTTCATCCTGATGCCGCAGACCGCACCCGCGGTGCTGCTCGGCACCAACAAATTCTCCAGCATCTGGGGCACCGCTGCCGCCGCCGTGCAATACGCGCGGCATGTGCCGATGGAGTGGCGCAGCGTACTGCCTGCCTGCGCTACCGCGCTGGCATTCGCGTTTCTCGGCGCGCGCACTGTCAGTCATCTGCATGCCGATCTGCTGCGCCCGCTGATCCTGCTGATGCTGATTGCGGTACTCGTCTATACGCTGTGGAAGAAGGATCTCGGCAGTCTGCATGCACCGCGTGCTGGTCGCACAAGGCAGTCGATGATCGGCCTGGCGTTGGGCGCGCTGCTCGGTTTTTACGACGGATTCTTTGGCCCCGGCACCGGCAGTTTCCTGATTTTCGCGTTTGCCGGCCTGTGCGGCTTCAGTTTCCTGTCCGCGTCTGCCGCGGCCAAGATGGTCAATGTCACCACCAACTTCGCCGCGCTCACCTACTTCGCCGCCAGCGGCAGCATCCTCTACGGCACCGCGCTGCCGATGGCGGCGTGCAATGTCGCCGGTTCGGTGCTCGGTTCGCGACTGGCGATCCGCAAGGGCAGCGGCTTCGTGCGCGTCCTGTTCATCGTCATCGTTGCTGCGCTGATTGCACGGCTGGCCTGGGACGCGTTGTAGGGCGGGTTAACCGTGCACCGGCGTTACCCGCCGTTCACGCGGCATCGCGGCGGGTAACGCGCCTGACGACGCTAACCCGCCCTACATCAGGTCCGTGTGACATCAAACACCAGCGTGCTGGCGACATCCGGTAATTGCAGCAGCAACATCAGCAACCGGTCCAGCCCCAGCGCCACGCCCGCGCATGGCGGCAAGCCGGATTGCAATGCGGCAATCAAATGCCGGTCATACGGCGGCACACGGAGTCCGCGCTCGCGGCGCCATGCCTGATCGGCCTCGAAGCGCGCCTGCTGCTCGGCGGCATCGGTCAACTCGTGAAAACCGTTGGCCAGTTCCAAGCCTTTCCAGAACAGCTCGAAGCGTTCCGCAACTGCACCATTGATGCGCGCCAGCGCCGCCTGCGATGCCGGAAAATCATAAAGAAACACCGGCGCTTCCTGCCCGAGTCGAGGACCGACGCGATCGGACATGAGAATGTCCAGCCAGAAATCGCGATCCTGCGCTTGTTGTGCGGACACATTTTCCACGCAGACTTGCGCGCACAGTTGTTCGAGACTCGCGCTGAACGGATCGATTCCGGCATATCGCTGGAAAGCCTCGCGGTAGGACAGCCGCTCGAACGACCCAGCGGCGACACCCACGCTGCGCAGCAATGCCTCGACTTCGTCCATCAGCCGGTGGTGGTCGAAACCGGGCCGATACCATTCCAGCAGGGTGAATTCGGGATTGTGATGCCGACCTGATTCCTCGCGACGGAACACATGGCTGATTTGCCAGATCGGTCCGCTGCCGGCGGCCAGCAAACGCTTCATCGCGAATTCTGGCGAGGTCTGCAGCCAGTAACCAGCAGCTTCAAAACTCTCGATATGCCGATCAACCGTGGCGTGCGTCGAGAGAACAGGCGTATCCACTTCCATCACGCCGCGCACCGAAAAAAAAGCGCGGACGGAACTGTAAAGTTCCGCCCGCGCTTTCAGGGTTTCGAGTGAGGCCGACGGCAGCCAGGCTTGCGTCTGCCGCGTCACATCACTTGCCGACGCGCGACAGGTACTCGCCGGTGCGGGTATCGCACTTGATCATTTCGCCCTGCTGCACGAACAACGGCACGCGTACCACCGCGCCGGTCTCCAGCGTCGCCGGCTTGCCGCCGCCGCCCGAGGTGTCGCCACGCAATCCGGGGTCGGTCTCGGTGATCTGCAAAGTAACGGTATTCGGCGCGGTGACGCTGATCGCGATGCCGTTGAACAGCAGCACGCGGCAGGTTTCTTCGCCCTTGAGCCACTGCGCAGCCTCTTCGGCGGCAGTCTTGCTGGTCTGGATCTGTTCGAAGCTTGCGGGGTTCATGAAATGCCAGAACTCGCCGTCGTTGTAGGGATACTGCATCTCGACTTCTTCGATGTCCGCCACTTCCAGGGTATCGCCCGACTTGAGCGTGCGGTCGATCACGCGGCCATTCTTGAGGTTGCGGATGCGGATGCAGTTGGTGGCCTGGCCCTTGCCGGGCTTGCGGTATTCGTTGTCTATGACGGCGTACGGTTCGCCGTCGATCAGCAGCTTGGTGCCGGCCTTCATTTCGTTGGTGCTGACAGAAGCCATAGTTTCGCCTTTAGATGAAAAGTCCCTGTTGCCCGGGGAATCCCGATGGCACAATGCGGCGCGCATGATACCTAAACCCGTTACCACTCGTCAGCAGGCTGCGCCGCAGTGGCAGCATGCCCTGCATGCCGCCTTTAGCCGCCCCGCCGAACTGCTGGAATTCCTGCAACTGCCATCCGACCTGCCCGGTCTGGATCTGGCACGGGTGCGGGATTTTCCAATGCGCGTGCCGCGAGGCTTTGCCGAGCGCATGGAAAAAGGCAATCCGCGCGATCCGCTGTTCCTGCAAATCTGGCCGGGCCCGGAGGAAAGTATTGAAACTGCGGGATTTTCTCGGGATGCTGTCGGCGACCTGCAACGTCTGAAGAACGGTGGCCTGATTCACAAATACCAGGGCCGCGCGCTGGTGGTCGCCACCGGCGCCTGCGCAGTACATTGCCGTTATTGTTTTCGCAGGCATTTCCCCTATACCGACGCCCTCGCCGCGCGCGATCATTGGCGCGAAGCGTTGGCAGCGCTGTCCGCCGATTCTTCCATCGAAGAAGCGATCCTATCCGGCGGCGACCCGCTGTCGCTGTCCGACGAAAAACTCGCAGAGTTCGCTCAAGCGCTGGATGAAATTCCGCACCTGCGGCGCCTGCGCATCCATACACGCCAACCGGTAGTCTTGCCGGAACGCGTGGATGACCGCCTGCTGGATTGGCTGAGCCGTGGCCGCCTGCACAAAATCATCGTCCTGCATGTCAATCACGCCAACGAACTGGATAGCACCGTTGGTACAGCGCTGGGCCGCCTGCGTGCAGTGGGAATCCCCCTGCTCAACCAGGCGGTTTTACTGCGCGCGGTCAACGATAATCCGGCGGCGCTGATCAATTTGTCGCAAAGACTGTTTGAATGCGGCATATTGCCCTACTATCTGCACCTGTTGGATCGCGTCCAGGGCGCGGCACATTTTGAAGTGCGGGAGGAGACAGCCAGCATGTTAATGCGTGAACTCAGTTCGCAATTGCCCGGATACCTGGTTCCACGCCTGGTGCGCGAAGTGCCGGGCGCGGCCGCCAAAACGCAGGTGCCCTGGTGAACGGGCTGCCCGGCAAGGATGCGGGGCTGACGGCGGCGAGTGCCGCCAATAGCGTGCTGGTGGTGGTCAGCGAATCCGAGAATATCGGCAAGCGCATCGAAAGCCACCTGCGCAACACCGGTTATCCGGTACGCGCGCACTGGGTATCCAGCCTTGATGCGCTGGAAGAAGTCCTGAACCACAGCACACCGCAATTGCTGATGTGCAGTGATGGCATGACAGCCGCACCACTCAAGGAAGTGGTGGGCATGGGCATGCGACTGAGTCCGCAACTACCGATCCTGTCGCTGGCGCGGCGCTACACCGCGGAAGGTACGCTCGATGCGCTGGCCGCCGGCGCGCGCGACCAGGTCTCCTGCGAGGATGCACGCCACCTGCGGCACTTGCAGATGGTGTGTCTGCGCGAACTGGCCAGCCAGCACAACGTGCGTTCGCTCGAGACTGCGCACATCCGGCTCAACGACTACGAAGCCCGTCAGAAGCAACTGCTGACCGGCAGCACCGATGCGCTGGCACACGCGCAGGAAGGCATCCTCTGCGATGTCAACCCGGCGTTCGCCAACCTGCTCGGTTACGACAATCCTGACGATCTTGTCGGCATGCCGTTGATGGACATCATCAGCCCGGATTTCCAGGGACGGGTCAAGGAATACCTGAAACTGTTGCACAAGGGCAAAACCGACGACAAGCCGCTGGAATGCGGCTTCGTGCAACGCGACGGCATGCCCAGCAACGCCAGCGTCGAGTTCAGCCGCAGCAGCGTCAATGGCGAAATCCAGATCGGTATGCTGGTGCGTGCCACGGTCGCCCACACTGGCGGCGGCAGTTCCACCTCCGGCCGCATGCTGTTCCTCGATGCGCTGACGGCAACACTGAAAAACGCGCAGCCGCCGCATAATCTGATTCACGCTGCGATGTGCATTTCGGTCGACGACTATTCCAGCGTCGAACAGCGCCTGGGTTTCCACGATGCCGAAGAGGCCATCGCCCGCATGATGGAATGGATCCGTGCACGCCTGTCGTCGAAGGATCACTTGTTCCGCTTCTCCACCAACGAGCTGGCTGCCATCATCAGCCGCCCGAACGCCGGAGATTTTGAACCGCTGGGTGAATTGCTGTGCCGCGAATGCGCCAAGCAGATCTTCGCCACACGCGGGCACGAAGCGCAGATATCAATCAGCATCTCGCTGTATCCGCTGGCCGGCGACGAGCAGTCCGAAGCCCTGCTGTCGGAACTGGTGCGTACCGCACGTATGCTGTCTGCGCAGGGCGGGCGCCGCACTCAAGTACTCGGCCCCACCGCCAAGTCTTCGGCGGTCGAACGCGAGGAAGCGCGCCGCGCTGCGGTGGTCAAGAAAGCTCACGATGCGAACCGGCTGCGGCTGGCACTGCAATCGATCGCCAGCCTCGAAGGCGAAACCCGTCAGCACCATGATGTGCTGTTGCGGCTGGTGGAAGAGAATGGCCATGAAATGCAGGCTGCCGAATTCCGCCCGGCTGCCGAAAAATTCGGACTGATGCCAGCGCTCGACCGCTGGGTCACCGCCAGCGTGCTGGCGCTGCTGGCAAAAACCACATCCAGCGACGAGCCGTCTTCACTGTTCATCAAGCTGTCCGAAGGCACACTCAAGGACGCCGAAGGCTTCCTGGCATGGCTGTCGGATGCGCTCAAAGCGCGTCCGCTGAAACCCGGCGAACTGGTGTTCGAATTTCAGGAGTTGCGCCTGCAAAACCATATCCGCAAGGCCAAGACCCTGACCACCGGACTGCGCGAACTCGGCGCCGCCATCAGCATCGACCAATTCGGCACCGGCGCCAACTCGGGGCAACTGTTGGATCACATCCCCTCCAGTTACCTCAAATTCAATCCGTCGTTTACCCAGCAGTTCAACGACAAGGATATGTTCAAGAAAATGAGCTCGCTGATGGAAATCGCGCAGCAGCACAAGGTCAAAACCATCGTCTGCCATGTGGAAGACGCCAACGTCATGGCGCGCCTGTGGCAGATGGGTGTGAACTACATCCAGGGCTATCAACTGCAGGAGCCTTCGGCGGTGATGCCTCACACCGAGCCTGGAGCAAGGGATCTGTCCGCCCGCTAGGCGTGATTTGGCGCCAGATTTGTTATTATATATTATCTATATATAACAATAATTAATCTATTTAAACAGTCTTCCGGCTCAACCGCTCATAGCGGATCGCTTTAAGACCACAAATCGCCGAAATCCCGTGGTTGCATGGAAAATCCTCAGGGACTTTCAAGCAAATTGCCGTTGAACCGGCTCGCGACTGACTGCTCTTTGTAATTTTTCGAATCGTGATTACAATGTAATCCCAGTCACCCTGCCCTGTATAATCAATTTTCACCTTGTGTCGGTGATGCACTTGGCATCCACTTTCGGCACTTTTGTTCCAAGTCACCACAATTCCTGACACATACCGAAGACAGGTCCCGAGATGGAATATTTCGTTAAAAGCAGCAGTCCTGAAAAGCAGCGCGTGGCCTGCATCGTCGTCGGCGTATTCGATCGCCGTTCGCTGACGCCAGCCGCCGCGCTGATCGACGAAGCCAGCGACGGCGCCATTGGCGGCGTCACACGCCGCGGCGACATGGATGGCAAGCTCGGCAGCACGCTGTTCTTGCACAATGTCGATGGCACGTTCGCGGATCGCGTACTGCTGGTTGGTCTGGGCAAGGAGCGTAATTTTGACGAGCGCGCCTATCGCAAGGCGCACGCCGCCGCCACTCGTGCACTGCGCCAGACCGGTGCCATAGACGCTGTGTCTTATCTGTCGCATCTGTCGCTCAAGGGTCGTGATTTTCACTGGAACGTGCAGCAGGCGGCGATCACCACCGAAGATCAGTGCTATCGATTCGACGACTGCCGTGGCGCCAGCGCCAAGGCTGAATTGCCCAGCTACAAGCTGGAACGCTACACCTTTGATGTACCACGCCGCTCCGACCTGCCCGCGGGTGAACACGGCCTCGCCGAAGGATTGGCGATCAGCAAGGGCATGACCCTGACGCGCAATCTGGGCAACCTGCCGGGCAATCTCTGCACACCGTCTTATCTGGCCGAACAGGCGCACAAGCTGGCGCAACAGTACCCGATCAAGACCAAGGTGCTGGAGGAGGCCGACATGCAAAAGCTCGGCATGGGCTCGCTGCTGTCGGTATCGAAGGGCAGCAGCCAGCCGGCCAAGCTGATCATCATGGAATACCTGCACGGCCCCAAGGGCGAAAAGCCGGTGGCACTGGTCGGCAAAGGCCTGACCTTCGACGCCGGTGGCATCTCGATCAAACCGGCCGCGCAGATGGATGAAATGAAGTTCGACATGTGCGGCGGCGGCAGCGTGTTCGGCACACTGGCGGCGATCGCCGAACTCAAGTTACCGATCAACGTCATCGGAATCGTGCCGTCCTCCGAAAACCTCATCAACGGCGAGGCCAGCAAACCCGGCGACATCGTCACCAGCATGGCCGGCATCACCATAGAAGTGCTGAATACGGATGCCGAAGGCCGTCTGATCCTGGCTGATGCGCTGAGCTACGCCGAGAAATTCTACGAACCGGCGCAGTGCATCGACATGGCGACACTGACCGGCGCCTGCGTGGTCGCGCTGGGCAGCCACGCCAGCGGCCTGTTTTCCAACCAGTCCAGCCTCGCCCGTTCGCTGCTCAGCGCCGGCGAACAGGTCGGAGACCGCGCCTGGGAGCTGCCGCTGTGGCCGGAGTACGACGACCAGCTCAAGAGCGACTGCGCTGATATCGCCAATATCGCAACCATCGGCGGCCGCGAGGCCGGAGCAATCATCGGCGCAACTTTCCTGCACCGCTTCACCAGGAAGATGAAATGGGCACATCTGGATATCGCCGGCACTGCGTGGAAAGGCAAGCTCGCCACTGGCCGGCCGGTGCCCCTGCTGACGCAATACCTGATCAATTACGCTGCCAAGAATAGCAGCGACTGATTTGCGGGCCGTGACAGACGCGGCCTGCAATTCATGCAAATGACCCGCATCGATTTCTACATACTTCCGGAGAGCACGCTGCCCGCTGACAGTGCGGTCATGACGGCCTGCAAGCTCTGCGACAAGGCCACCGGCGCCGGTCGCAAGGTTTACGTCAACGTGCCCGACGCGGCTCAGGCCGAGGAACTCAACGGCGCGCTGTGGAGTTTCCGACAGGGTAGTTTCATCGCACATGAACAGCATATCGGCCAGAAGATCGAAGATCCGCAGCCGATGGTCCTGCTCGGCAGCATAGAGCCGCCGGAAAGCCATCACGCAGTACTGATCAATCTTGGCCTGGATGCGCCCGCTTTCTTCAGCCGTTTTGACCGCGTGCTGGAAATCGTCGAGGGCGATGCCGCGCGCCGCGCCAAGTCGCGCGAGCGCTACAAGTTCTACAAGGATCGCGGCTACGAACTCAATACCTTCGAGCAGAACGCGGAAGGCGGCTGGAAACAACGCCAATAGACGGATCGCGGCTCGCTAAGGCCGCCCTGCCCGCCTACAATTCGCGATCATTTTTAGCGTTCATGCACATTTGCGCGACGCAGAGCCTTCATTTCAAGAAAATCCATGGACAAAACCTTCGACTCCCGCGCCATCGAATCCCGCTGGCGCGAGACCTGGGAGCAGAGCGGCTGTTTCGCCGCCGGCGCCGGCGCGGCCGATGCCGCACCCTACTCCATCATGATTCCACCGCCGAACGTCACCGGCAGCCTGCATATGGGCCACGCCTTCCAGCACACGGTGATGGACGCGCTCACGCGCTATCACCGCATGGCTGGCCACGACACGCTGTGGCACCCGGGCACCGATCACGCCGGCATCGCCACGCAGATGGTGGTGGAGCGCAATCTCAAGCTGGCAGGCGAACCAACGCGCGCCGAACTCGGCCGCGAAAAATTCCTCGAGAAAGTCTGGGAGTGGAAGAAATTTTCCGGCGACGCTATCGAAAACCAGATTCGCCGCATGGGCAGTTCGGTGGACTGGTCACGCAAAGCCTTCACCATGGACCCGGCTTATTCAAATGCCGTGATCGAGCATTTCGTAAAACTCCACGAAGATGGACTGATTTACCGCGGCAAGCGCCTGGTCAACTGGGACCCGGTACTGCAAACTGCGATTTCCGATCTGGAAGTGGTGCAGGAGGAAGAGAACGGCAAGCTCTGGCACATCCGTTACCCCCTCACCGGCGGCGCAAAAACTGCTGATGGCAAGGACTACATTGTTGTTGCCACTACTCGTCCCGAAACTCTGCTCGGCGATGCTGCCGTTGCGGTGCACCCCGAAGACGAGCGCTACAAGCAACTGATCGGCAAGACCGTCACACTGCCGCTGTGCAATCGCCAGATTCCGGTGATCGCCGACGACTATGTGGATCGCGAGTTCGGCACCGGCTGCGTCAAGATCACGCCGGCGCATGACTTCAACGATTATCAAGTCGGTCAGCGCCACAAGTTGCCGCTGATCAACATCTTCACCAATACTGCTGCAGTCAACGACAAAGCACCTGCTGCTTATCGCGGACTTGATCGCATCGCTGCGCGAAAACAGATCGTTGCCGATCTCGAAGCCGCCAGCCTGATGGAAAAGATTGAAGATCACAAACTCAAGGTGCCGCGCGGTGATCGCACTGGCGTGGTGCTGGAGCCTTACCTCACCGATCAGTGGTTCGTCGATCTCACACGCAAAACCCAGGCTGACGGCAAGCCTGGCGGCTGGACCGCGATCACTCAACCCGCACTCGACGTTTTTGCCGACGGCCGTATCAAATTTGTGCCGGAAAACTGGATCAATACCTACAACCAGTGGCTCAACAACATCCAGGACTGGTGCATCTCGCGCCAGCTCTGGTGGGGGCATCGCATTCCGGCGTGGTATGACGCCGACGGCAAGGTTTATGTTGGCCGCAGTGAGAAAGAAGTCCGTGTCAAATACGGTCTGTCCGGTGATGCGCCGCTGAAACAGGACGAAGACGTATTCGACACCTGGTTCTCCTCCGACATCTGGCCTCTGGCGACGCTGGGCTGGCCTGAACAAACGCCGGAATTGAAAAAATATTATCCCACCAGCGTGCTGGTTACCGGCTTCGACATCATCTTCTTCTGGGTCGCGCGCATGGTGATGATGGGCCTGAAGCTCACCGGCGAAGTGCCGTTCCGCGAAGTCTATGTGCACGGCCTGATCCGCGATCCGGAAGGCCAGAAAATGAGCAAGTCCAAAGGCAACGTGCTCGATCCGCTGGACCTGGTAGACGGCATTACACTCGAAGATCTGGTGAAGAAGCGCACCACAGGACTGATGAGACCGGAGACCGCGCCCAAGATCGAGAAGAACACGCGCAAGGATTACCCGAAGGGCATCGAGGCTGTCGGTGTCGACGCTTTGCGTTTCACGTTTGCAGCACTCGCTTCTCCTGGCCGCGACATTCGCTTCGACTCCAGCCGTGCGGCAGGCTACCGCAATTTTTGCAACAAGATCTGGAACGCAACGCGCTTCGCGCTGATGAACTTGGGTGCGCTGGATGAAAATGGCGAGCTGCGCGTGCCCGAAGGGCTCAACGACGGCGACTACACGCTCTCGGTCGCGGATCACTGGATCGTTTCGCGCTTGCAGAAAGTCGAAGCCGAAGCCGCCGGACACTTCACCAGTTATCGCTTCGATCTGCTTGCGCAGACGCTCTACCAGTTCATCTGGAACGAGTACTGCGACTGGTATCTCGAACTGACCAAGCCCACTCTGCTGTCCGGCGACGAAACGGCAAAGCGCGGCACCCGCCGGACGCTGGTGCGCGTGCTGGAAACCTGGCTGCGGCTGCTGCACCCGCTGATGCCGTTCATCACCGAGGAAGTCTGGCAGCTTGTAGCACCACTGGCTGGCAAGGCTGGCGCCACCATCATGCTGCAACCCTATCCGGTGTCGCAGCCTTCGAGAATCGACGACGCCGCGGAAGCGGACATCGAATGGCTCAAGGGCTTCATCCTCGGCCTGCGCCAGATTCGCGGCGAAATGGATATTGCTCCGGGCAAACCGTTGCCGGTGCTGCTGCTGAACGTCAGCGACAGTGATCGCGCGCGCATCGCACGCATGCGCGGCAGCATCGAGTTTCTCGCGCGCGTGGAGTCGCTGCGTGTGCTGGAAGCGGGTGAAGCTGCGCCGCAATCCGCTACCGCGCTGCTGGGCCAGATGAACCTGCTGGTGCCAATGGCCGGCCTGATCGACAAGGACTCCGAACTGGCGCGCCTGGAACGTCAGATCGAGAAACTGGAAAGTGATCTAGGCAAAACCGAAACACGCGTCAACAATCCCAACTTCGGCAAGGCGCCAGAACAGGTGCAGCAGCAGGCACGCGACCAGGCGGCAAAGCAGCGGCAGGATCTCGACGCCCTGCGCGCACAACAGGAGCGCATGCGCGCCTTGTAAATTGAATCCGGCAAGTAATCCGCGCTGCAACGCGGTGGACACGCCACTTACGGATACAGTTCTGCCAGCTTTGGCGAAGCACGACTGGTCTTGACCCTACCGGCCAGCGACGTCAGCGCTACTGCCAACTCAGCGCCGTGCCAGTCGCCACCGGCATAGCAGGCACGGTCGAGTTTCTGCAACAGCGCAGCGGTGCCCGGATTATCCAGACGCTGCGCCAATCCATTCAATCCGGCGGGAGGCTGTTCGGGCCACACAGCACGGGCCCACTCCAGCAAAGCCCGGCGCGCAGCATGCGAATTGTTGCCACGACAGGCTTCCTGAAAAACTTTGCGAGCAGCATAAACCGTGGCTGGCGGATCAGCCGAGACAGATGCGGCAGATGGCGCCGTGAATGGTGCAATCCTGCGCCGCAGCAACCACCATGTGTACAGTGTGCCCAGCCAGAGCAACCCCATGGCCAGACTGACCCAGAACCACGGTGATCGAGTCTCGGCACTCGCCGGACCCGACGGAGATGACACTTGATGTGTGACCA
Source organism: Stenotrophobium sp. (assembly GCA_050739895.1). Classification (GTDB taxonomy): domain Bacteria; phylum Pseudomonadota; class Gammaproteobacteria; order Nevskiales; family Nevskiaceae; genus Stenotrophobium. The sequence continues at coordinate 60,030 of JBOICK010000018.1, read as the reverse complement.
CGGCTGCGGCTGAAGGCGCGCGGGTTTTCGGTGCAGCCTCAGGCAATGGCGGTGGCGCAGTCGGGTTGGCTGCGCCGGTAGCGGGGAGTATGTCCAATGTGCGCGCCGGCAATACCGCCTCGCGCTGCGTATTCTGCGTGGTATCCCACCACGACAAGCGCAGTTCTGGAATCTGGTAATGACCTGGACTGTCAGCGATGAGCGCGATGTCCTGTTCACGGCTGCCGACGACCTCGCCCGCCTGCAGGCTGGTGTCGAGCTTGGCCTGATCGGGATAGGCCTTCAGACCGTCAGGCAAAGAGAGCTCCGCACTCAAGTCTGGAAGTTGCGCGCCGGTTTGCCCTACCGCGCTAAGACGCAGATGCAGGGTCAGCGGGTCACCCGCGTGGACACTGGCGTCGTCCGGCCGCCAAGCCTCTTCCAATGTGACCTGCCGCGCGGGTAGCCAGTCGCGCCCCTTAGCAGCTGCGGGACGCGGAAGCACATGCAAATTGATCGGATCGCCATGCAGGCGTATCGGCCGGGTGCTGTTGACCATGCCTGCGAATGGTGTGCCGCCAAACGCATTGGCGAAGGGCGAATTGGCGCCAAAAATATCCTGGCTGCCATCTGCGATCTGTGCATTGAGCGTCGGGCCATCCAGACTCAGAATGCCACTGCGCTGAGGCACCAGCAGATACTTGCGCTCGATCACATCATACTGGTGGCCATCGCGCATCTCGCTGGTGCGCTGATCCTTGCCGAGCTGCTGCACCAGCATGTCGTTGCTGCCGGCCATGTCTAGACTGGCCTGATACAAGTGCTGATCGGTATGGAGTTGCACCGTCAGCACCACGCCGGCCTGCACATAGGGCTGCTTCTGGTCCAGCGTGGTGGTCAGGAATACATGCGCGGCGGGGCCGGACACCGCAGCGCCTGACTGACCGCCCGCCGTGGCACCCGTCGCCACCGTAAGCGTGAGCGCCTGGGACTGCTGGCCATCCCAGCTCAGTGGCGGAATCTGCAGGGTCCCGTTGCGCTTGGGCGACAGCGTGATCTGCAGTTCGCGCTGCGCCGACATATGGCCGTTGATGAACTGGATGTTGGAACTGCTGCTGGTCCCCAACACATCAAAATCATTTTTCAGCGGCCCCAGGTCAGGCTCGCCACCGCCCGAGCTGTCTTTCTCCAAGGTGAGCTGTACGGTATCGCCATTTGCCACCTGATTTCTATCCAGGCTTGCAGTCACGGCCGCCATAGCGGCACCACAAAAGCTGCCAAGCAACATCGTGGTGACAATCAGGAATAGATTCTTCATGGCTACTGGTCCTGCTGGCTTTGCTGGTTCTGGTTCTGCTGCCTCATCATGTGTTCGATCATGAATTTGCGTCGCAGCAAGCCTCCCGGATCATCCGGAATCCGGCGTAGCCACTGTTGCTCCGCCAACTGCTGTTCGGTATTAGGAGCAGTGGGTTGCTGTTCACCACTAACGGATGGAGAAGGCTGCGACGCAGTTTCACCTTTGTCCACATTCTTGCCTTGTGCAGACTGCGGAAGACTGCCTGTGACATCGTTCTTGGCCTGCGCTGCATCGTCCGTCGGCTTCGCCGGCTGCAACTGAGACTTGCCCTGCCCGGCCTGTGTAGCTTGTGACGTAGCAGGCTGTGACTGCTTTCCCGTTTGGCCCGGAGGTGTCGCACCGTTTGGGCGGCCTTGGCTATTTTGAGTGGCAGCATCCTGCTTGCCGCTGCCGTTGTTCGCATTGACCTGCTGCTGACTCTGTGTCTGCTTGGACTGATCCTGTGGGCCCGCAGAGACCGCGCCCTGCCCCCCTCCTTTGCCGGATTGCGGCTTGCCATTTCCTGATGAGTTTTTCTGCTGCTGCTGTTGTTCCTGCTTTTTAAGCGCCTGTTCCACCAGATCGCGATTGTGCTGCGCATCGTGGTTGGTGGAATCACGCGCCAGCGCCGCATCGTAAGCCTTGAGCGCCTGTTGCAGATCGCCCGCCCGGGCCAGGGCGTTGCCGCGGTTGTAGTGTGCGTCACTGTCATCAAAACCACCGAAGTCGCGCGCTGCGGCAGCGTAGTCTCCGGCGCGCAATTCGGCGTAAGCCTTGCGCCGTGGATCAGTGTAGGTGTGTGCGGCAGCAACAGCGTCGCCGTGTTGTAACAACCGTTCGCCACGCTGATCGGGCGTGAGCCATAAACCCGACCAGATATCTGATGCCGCGGCGTTTCCGGCAAACAGCAGGCCGGCCAAGATGATCAATGCGCGCTTCACAGCCAGCCCCGCCGCGACAGTAACGCCGCCAGCAACAGCAGTAACGGCAACAACCACACACCGGCGTCGCGCCAGTGCTGGAGGTGGATGTCGCGTATCGCCGAGGTGCCGCTGCTAAGATCGTGATTCATCTGCAAACTGCTGATGAATTGAGGCAGACCCGCCAGATCGACGTAATCACCACCGCCGGCCGTCGCGAGTTGCCGCAGGCGATCAGTATCCAGACGCAACATCAGCGTCCGGCCCTGCGCGTCCTTGACGAAACCGCCATCGGCATCGCTCAGCGGTGCACCGTTGCGGGTACCGATGCCGACCACGCTCAATTTCACATCGTCGGACTTGAGTTGCTGCGCTTCGGTAAAGGCAGCAGCGGGATCGGCAAAACCGTCGGTCAGCACAATCACCCGCTCTTCCCGCGCACCGGACCGCTTCAGCAACTGCCCGGCCTGCCGCAGCGCTGGCGCAAGATTATCGCCCGCGCTGGGCATGATATCCGGCGCCAGCGGCGGTAGCAGTGCACGCACCGTATTCACATCATCGGTCAGCGGCGTGACGATGTAAGGCTCATCGCTGAATACCACCAAGGCGACGCGGGCATCGCGCGCAGCACCGAGCAGATCATCCAGTGCGTAACGCGCGCGGGTCGCGCGATTCGGAGTCAGGTCAGCCGCATTCATCGACGGTGACAGGTCCAGCACCAGCACCCAGGCTGCCGGAGCACGATATGCCGCCGAGACATCACGTTGCCAGCTCGGCCCGGCCATGGCGAGGAGCGCCAACGTCCAGGCCAAAGCCAGCCACGGCCAGGGTGACGATGCCTTAGCACCGGCCGCTTCCAGGCGCAGCGCGGCAAACAAATCCGGATCAATCACACGAGCCCAACTGCCCTCGCCTCTGCGTCGCCGTGACAGCCAGAACGCAAGTCCCCACAGCGGCAGCAGCGCGGCCAGCCAGAACGGCCTCAGGAAATGGAACGCATGCAGGCTGCTGCTCAGGTCCATATCCGCCCTCGCAGCAGCGTCAGCGGCAGGCTCAGCAATAATGCAAAGCCCAAAGGCCATGGAAACCATTCCGTACCGGGGCGGTACCACTGGTCACGACCTGCACTTGGCTCCAGCTGATCAATCCGTGCATACACTTTCTGAAGTGCACTGACGTCGGTAGCTCTGAAATACTCACCTCCGGTGACTTTGGCAATTCCCTTGAGCGTGTCTTCGTCAAGATCGCTGTTGCCACCGCCAAAACCAAAGAAACTTTCCTGTGCCGCCGCACCCACTCCGATGGTATAAATCCGTAAACCGGCATCCGCGGCAAGCTTGGCCGCCTCAAGCGGCGACATCACGCCCGCGTTGCTGCTGCCGTCGGTGAGCAGGATCAGTACCGTATCGCCTTTATGTCGGTGCTTGTCAGAATCATCACGCAGCCGTTTGATCGCCAGCCCGATGGCGTCACCGATCGCAGTCTGACGGCCGGCGATGCCGACCATCGCCTCCTGCAGAAACTGGTTCACCGTAGTCAGGTCGGCGCTGAGCGGTGCCTGCAGATAAGGCCGGGTACCGAACAGGATCAGGCCAACCTGATCGCCATGCCGGCTCTTGATGAAGTCACCCGCGACCTTCTTCACAACCTGCAGCCGCGAGTAGCCATCCGCCATGTCCTGCGTTGCCATCGAGCCGGACAGGTCTACCGCCAGCAGCAAACGGCGCCCGGTGGTCGGTACCGGCTGCGGATCACCCAGCCATTGTGGGCGCAGCACTGCCAGGACCAGCAGCAGCCATACCAGCACAAACAGCACGCGGCGCCAGAGTGGTGCGGCACTCAAGTCCGCTGAAGATTCGGCACCGACCTCTGCCGCGAATGGCAGATACAAAGCAGCACCCTGAGGACGCACCGGTGGTAGCACTCGTGCCAGCAGCCAGGGCAGTGGCAGGAACACCAGCATCCACGGCCAGGCGAAGTGAATCATCCGCGTGCCTTGAGGAAACTGCGCACACCGCTCAGCCACTCTGGGCGGCAACTGCCGCCGCTGCCATAAGCCGCGCGCAACAGGTCGCGGCCGGGTTCACCGGCCAGCGCCGTGCCACCGTGTGCGGCGACGAAGTTGATCCAACTCTCACCACTCAGCCGTGCCACCGACCCGTGTCCGTAGCGCGCCAGCGCATAGCGACGCAACAGGTGTTCCAGCCCCCGCGCCAAGTCCGCATCGTCAACGCCAGCGATTTCCAGTTGTTCGAGTTCGCGCAGCGCGATGCGCCTCAACTGGCGCCGCGGCTGGCGCAGCCACATCAGCAACAACACGATCGTAACCAGCAGCAGCGCAGCCAACAGCCACCAACCCGGCGCAGGCGGCCACCAGCCTGGCGGTGGCGGTGCATGAGCCGGCGCCAACTGTTTCAGAAAATCATTGCTCACGACGCCCATGCGGGCTCCCTCAGCAATGGCGGCAATGCCTCATTCACCCGATTGGAGGTTTCAAGACGCGTCAGTGGCAGGTTGAGACGGCGCGCCAGATGCTGCAGCCTTTTTTCGCGTTCAGCCCAGGCCGCACACCATGATTTACGGCTGCGATCACCATCCAGCCAACGCAGCCGGTCAGGCAGACCGGCCCGGTATTCGCCTGCTGGCAGGCCGGCGGCTTCCAGCGGATCGGTGATCCACAGCAGGCGACAGTCGCAACGCATCGCCAAACCGGTCAGCAGGTCCTGAGTCTTTTGATCCAGGCCGCTGAAGTCGCTCAGGATCAGCACCAGACTGCCCGGCTGGATCAGACGCAGCAACGTGGTCACTGCGTTGCCGAGCCCCCCGGTTTCCGGCTGCCCGGGTGTGCGCGGCTGCGCTTCTATCAGTGCCTGCAACACCGGCAGCACGCCCGCTTGGCGAGACCGTGGCGGCAGGATTTTTGGTGGAATATTCCCACGAGCCACGACCGCACCCAGGCGATCTCCACCCAGTGTGGCGACCCAGCCGAGCATCGCTGCAGTACGCAGCAGCAAAGCCGACTTCAACTGTCGCTTGCTGCCGAAAAACAGGCCGGCATGCAGGTCGGCCAGCAGCCACACCGGGCGCTCCCGATCCTCGCGAAACATCTTGGTGTGCGGCTTGCCGCGGCGCGCGGTGACACGCCAGTCGATGCTTCGTGCGTCGTCTCCCGGAACATACAGGCGCACTTCCTCAAACTCCAGCCCGCGACCGCGTTGGGCGCTACGGTGTCCGCCGTGCAGTCGCGCCAGTGCAGGGCGGCGTGCATGCAGACTCAGACCCTGCGCCGCACCGCGCAGGGCCAGCAGTTCGGGCAGATCCGGCAGAATCATGGCGCCGGCACGTGGCTCAACAATTCCTCCACGCAGGTCTGGGCGGTGACGCCGCTGGCCTGCGCATTGTAGTCAAGCAGCAGGCGATGACGCAGTGCGTCCGGCGCTATCGACTGGACATCTTCAGGACTCACATAATCGCGCCCCTGTAGCCAGGCGCAGGCTCGCGCACCGCGCTCGATGGCGATGGCGGCGCGTGGACTGGCACCCCAGCGCAGCCAGCCTGACAGTTTGTCGCTGTAGGCTGCGGGCCGCCGGGTCGCTTCAACCAATGCCGCGATATATTCGGCCACCGATGTGGCCAATGTCAGATCCAGCACTTCCCGCCTTGCGGCGAACACCATTACCTGCGGCAGCAACTGCACTGGCGGCGGCAATTCTTCCGCGCTTCGTGCTTCGCGACGAGACAGCTCCATGATGCGCAACGTGGTGGCACGGTCGGGATAGTCCACCATGATATGCAGCATGAAGCGGTCGAGCTGCGCCTCCGGCAGCGGATAAGTACCTTCGTGCTCAATCGGATTCTGGGTCGCCATGACCAGAAATAATGGTGGCAAGACATAGGTGGCATTGCCGACACTGATCTGCCGTTCACCCATTGCCTCAAGCAGCGCCGATTGCACCTTGGCCGGCGCACGGTTCACTTCGTCCGCAAGAATCAGGTTATGGAACAGCGGGCCGCGCTGGAACTGGAAGCCGCCTTCTTCAGGACGGTAGATGTCCGACCCGGTGAGATCGGCCGGCAGCATGTCTGGAGTGAACTGCACGCGCTGAAAGCTGCCTTCCAGTCCGTGGGCCAGTGCCTTGATAGCGCGGGTCTTGGCAAGGCCTGGTGGCCCTTCGACGAGCAAGTGTCCATCGCCCAGCAGGGCCACCAGCAGACGATTTACCAGATTTTCCTGGCCGAGAATCTGCGAATTGAGGTAGTCGCGTAGATCATTGAAGGCGCGGAGCACAGTGCCAGGCTCGGGCGCGATGTTTTTAAAGGTGATGCTGACGCTGCTGTCTTCCATCCAGACCTCGTTGTTGGTTCTACGAGGTGATAGAAAATTTAAATTTAGATTAGTTCCGATAAATGCCACTGAGTACTGAAGATTTCTTAGTCTCAACCCGCTGTCGAACCGTGATTGCGAACGATGCGCAGACCCGATTTTTTTTGCGGCACCATCGCTCGTTCAACTTCAGTTGTCTGCCGCAAACGCTCGGCGCAATCATCAAGCGTCTGGCTGATCCTGGTCTGGCAGCGGACCATCTCCATCCGCGGCCAGGTCGCGCGTTCGCCTTCCAGCATGAAGCGCTGGATAGACTCCATCGTCGGATTGCTGGTGACATTGGCGTAACGCCAGATACTCATGTCCGGAAAGATATTTATATTGCCGCGATAGTCCTGATCGAGAATGCTGGAGGCAGCGTCCAGAGGTTTGCGCAAATCGCCGAACGGCATGTTGGCCCGCGCCAGATTGAGAATGTCGCGGGCCTGTCCGCGCAGCGTCGAGAACGCATAATCGCGTGCGGAATTCATCAGCCCGCGGCTGCCCGGCTCACGCCGCGACACGAACGGCAGCACATGCGGGTTGGTCTGGCTGACGATGAAATGGTTGACGTTGTGCAAGCGACGGATGCGCAGCGTCGGCAGGTCGGACTTGAGCGAGCCGTCGTTCCACTTCAGCAGTGGCATGTAGGGCACGCGCTCGCCGACCTCGTTCTGCGTCATCAGCATCACCGGCGGAAACAGGATCGGCACGGCGCAGGAAGCCAGCACCGCTTCCTGGATGTAGAGATACGGGAAGGTCAGATGATTGAGCAGACGTGGCGGCTGATTGACGCCGGCGGGCGACACGGTGATGTTGATCGTGCGGCCGGAACGCTTGAAAGCCTCCTCGAACGTCAGGTCTTTGACGTTCTTCATGATCGCTCGGCGCAACTGGGTCTGATCCATGACGGAACGGCGCTGAATCATGTGCCGCAGGGACAGGATGCGCCAGAAATTGTAGTAGGCGTTTTGCGGATCGAGCAGGTCTTCCAACTCGTTGTGTCCGCGCGTGCCGACCGTGGCCGCCACCACTGAGCCCGCGCTGGAACCGGACATCACCAGCGGCAATACCTTTTCGCGATACAGCGCCTTGACCACGCCGACGTGGAACAGACCCAGGGTCGCGCCGCCGGACAGCATCAGCGACGAGCGACCGTAGCTCTGCGCCACCTCGCTGAAGAAGCGCCGCTTCTGCTCAATCGGGAACTCGGCCCGCTCCACCGTGCAGAGGTCGTCCAGCGCGGCGCTGACTTCGTCCACGTATTCATGAATCAGCCGTTTGGTGCCGACGTGGGCGATGCCGTACAACTGCGGATTGCCGGTGTTGCCCAGGTTCCAGTGCAGGCCCTGGCGCAGATGATGGATCAGCTTGGCGGTCTGCCCCTCGGCCCGGTACTGGCGGATCTGCCGCAGGCGGCTGCGGATCAGGCGCCAGTCATAATCCTCTGAGGTTTCATCGTCCCTCCACTCATCCAGCCCGTGATGGCGGTCAAGCTCCTGCGCGGCCTCATGCCAGCCCTGATAATCGGTGGCATGCTTCATCTGCGACAAGCACTCGCGCGTAATACGATCCATTCTGAATTTTCCGCTCATAACTCTTTCACTATGTTGGCGGAACCTTTATTGCATCGCAACAAACAATCAGGATTTCTGACGGGTAAATTCATACCACTGGTCATCAACCCATTAGACTGACCCGCTAATTTTCAAGACACCCAGAACATGAGCCCCGACATCAAAAATGCCCTTGCCGGCCTCAACCAGATCATTCTCGGCAAGGAGGCGCAGCTGAAACTGGCGCTGGCCTGCCTGCTGGCGCGCGGCCATCTGCTGATCGAGGACATTCCCGGCGTCGGCAAGACCACGCTGGCGCTGGCGCTGGCGCGCGTGCTCGGCCTGAAGTTCCAGCGCGTGCAGTTCACCAGCGACTTGCTACCTGCAGATATCCTCGGCGTCTCGATCTTTGAGCAGAACAGTGCCAGCTTCCGCTTTCATCCCGGACCGATTTTTGCGCAACTGGTGCTGGCCGACGAAGTCAACCGCGCCAGCCCGAAGACGCAATCCGCGCTGCTGGAGGCGATGGAGGAACGGCAAGTCACCGCCGAAGGCCAGACGCGACCGCTGCCGGAACCGTTCTACGTCATCGCCACGCAGAATCCGGCGCACCAGATCGGCACCTTCCCGCTGCCGGAATCGCAGCTCGACCGCTTCCTGATGCGCATCTCGCTGGGCTACCCGCTGCCCGAGGTGGAACGCACGCTGCTGCTGGAACGTGAACGCCGCGACCTGCTGGCAACCGTGCAGCCGGCAGTCACGCCTGAAAAGTTGCTGGACCTGCAGCAGCAGGCGCAAGCCGTGCGCACCTCGCCGGCGCTGCTGGACTACCTGCAGGCGCTGGTGGCACACACCCGCAGCCATGCCGGACTGCGCCAAGGCCTGTCGCCGCGCGCCGGACTGGCGCTGCGCCGCGCGGCACAGGCCTGGGCGCTGGTCGAAGGACGCAGCGGCGTGATTCCGGAAGATGTGCAGGCGGTGTTTGGTGCCGTCGCCAGTCATCGCCTGGTTGCCGCCAGCGAACGCGAATCCGGCGCACCGGCCGCGGAAGACATCCTGCGTGCGGTCGCGATTCCCTGAAACCAAGACAATCCAGCGCAATGCGCTTCTGGCTGATTTTCAAGATCATCCTGCATCCCCTGCGTTTCGCGCAGGAGCGCATCGACCGCTGGGTGCTGAGGCGCGTCAAGCGCCAGCCGGGCCCGATCGTCATCGGCCGCCGCCGCGTCTATATCGTGCCGACGCGCTTCGGCTACGGCTTTGCGGCAATGCTGCTGGTGATGCTGCTGGGCGCGATGAACTACAGCAACAGCATGGCCTTCGCACTGTCCTTCCTGCTCGCGGGGCTGGGACTGGTGTGCATGCACCACACCCATGGCAATCTGGTGAATATCGCACTGCATGCCAGTCGCAGCGCGCCGGTATTCGCCGGCGAAATCGCACATTTCGAAATACGCGTGGAAAATTCCGCACGACGGGATCGCTATGCCATCGCCCTGTCCTGGCCCAAACAGGACGCCGATGCCGTCATCAACGACATCCCCGCGCAGGCTGCGACGCCGCTGCGCCTCACCCTGCCCGCGAGCAACCGCGGCTGGCTGCCTTGCGGCATCTTCAGCATTGCAACCGAGTTCCCGCTGGGCCTGTTTCACGCATGGACCTGGGCCGAGCTGGACATGGCCTGCCTGGTTTATCCACGGCCCGCGGCGCCCGGACTGTCTCCACCGTCCACCGCCGGCAGCGGCGGCCATACCGAGGGCGGTCGCCACGGCCAGGATGAATTTGCCGGACTGCGCAACTACCAGCATGGCGACACCGCCCGCAGCATTCACTGGAAAAGCCTGCCGAAGCTGCAAGTGCCGATGGTCAAGCAGTTCTCCGAAACGCTGGAACAGGCGTTGTGGCTGGACTGGTCCAGCCTGCCCGGTCTCGACACCGAGGCGCGACTATCGCAGCTGACGCGCTGGGTGCTCGACGCAGAAGCCGAGCAGCATGCCTACGGCCTGCGCCTGCCCGGCACCGCGATCGCACCCGCGCAAGGCCAAACCCATCGGCACCAGTGCCTCAAGGCGCTGGCGCTGTTCCGGCTGCCATGACCGACTACCTGAGCCGCGACAGCCTGCTGCGCCTGATCGCGGTGCTGGCGCTGGTGCTGGCGCCGCATGCGACGCATCTGCCGGTCTGGGAAATCCTGCTCATCATCACCACGATGGCCTGGCGCGTGCTGGTCGAACTGCGGCAGTGGCGTCTGCCGACGATGCTGCCGCGCGCGGCGCTGGCCTTCGCCGCCTGTGCCGGCGTCTACGCCAGCTACCACAGCATTTCCGGCCAAAGCGCCGGCACCGCGCTGCTGTGCGTGATGGCGGCGCTCAAGCTGCTGGAAATGCGTGCGCGCCGCGACGTGATGATTGTGGTGCTGCTGATGTATTTCATCCTGGTCACGCACTTCCTGTTCTCGCAGGAATTGTGGACGATCGCCTACCTGCTGGTCTGCGCCGTCGCCATCACCGCGTTGCTGATGGACTGTAATCATCCCGGCACCGCACTGCCCGTGCGTCCGCTGCTGCGCCGTGCGGTCATCATGGTGGCGCAAGCGCTGCCGCTGATGGTGGTCATGTTCATCCTGTTCCCGCGCATACCGGGCCCGCTGTGGGGCCTGCCTTCGGATAGCGGCGCGCAGCGCAGCGGACCCTCCGACAGCATGATGCCGGGCGATATCGAGAACCTGATCCTGTCCAATGCCGTGGCTTTCCGCGTGCGTTTCAACGGCGTCGCACCACCGCCGGAGCAGCGCTACTGGCGCGGCCCGGTGTTCGATCACTTCGATGGCCGCGGCTGGAAACCACGCATCGAGCCCGGAATGATGCCGGCTGAAGCCGCGCAAGTCAGCGGCGCGCCGGTGAGCTACGAAATCACCCTCGAACCGACCCAGCAGCGCTGGATTTTCGCGCTGGACCTGCCTGCGTCGACCGGGCTGCCAGCTGCCACGTCGCTGCATGCCGCCGACCAGTTGCTGGCCGACAAGCCGCTGCGTGATCGCGCCCTGTACCACCTGCGCTCCTATCTGCATTACCAGCTGCAGCCGTCGCTTGACCCGCTCCAGCGCAAAATCATGCTGCAATTGCCGCCCGGCGCCGACCCGCGCAGCCGCGCGCTCGCAGCGCAATGGCGCAGCAAGGGTCTGGACGACGCGCAGATCGTGCGCGCGGCGCTGGCGATGTACCGCGGCGAAGCGTTCTACTACACCCTGCACCCGCCTAAACTCGGCGCCAACAGCGTTGATGAATTCCTGTTCGATACACGCCGCGGTTTCTGCGAACACTACGCCAGCAGCTTCACCTTCCTGATGCGCGCCGCCGGCATTCCCGCGCGCGTTGTCACCGGCTATCAGGGCGGCGAAAAAAATGCCTACGGCGATTACTACGTCATCCACCAGTACGACGCGCATGCCTGGAGCGAAGTCTGGCTGGCCGGCCAGGGCTGGGTGCGCGTCGATCCCACCGCCGCGGTTGCGCCCAACCGGGTCGAGGCAGGCCTGGCCGCGGCCCTGACGGCGGCCAACGGCCTGCCCGGTTTTCTCGAACGCCGCTCGCAGGTCTGGCTGCAACTCAGCGCACGCTGGGACTGGGCCAATGATCGCTGGAACCGCTGGGTACTGGCCTACGGCCCGCAACTGCAGGCCGATTTTCTGAGCCGCTTCGGCATCAGCGACTGGAGCGACATGATTCTCGTGCTCACCGTCGCGATCACGCTGATGCTCTCCGCCGTCGGCCTGCTGTTGCTGCGCCAGTTCGCGCCGGTGCAAAGCACCGACCGCGCACTGCGCCTGTGGCAGCGTGCCGTCCGGCCACTGCGAAAACTCGGATTGCAACAGGCGCCGCACGAAGGTCCGCAGGATTTCGCGGCCCGCGTCATCGCCTGCCAGCCGTCACTGCAAGCCTCCATGCAAAACGTGCTGGACGCCTATCTGCACCTGCGCTATTTCGGTGGGGCTGAACACGCGGCGCAGCAAGCCTTGCGCTTGGCGGTGGATCACCTGATACGAGAAATTCCGTAACCCTGAACGTGTTAAGCGGCCGGTTCGCCACTTCATTCAACGCCCGCTATCGGCGGGACTGCGTGCATATATGTTATTTTATATAATATATTATTATAATTGTATTATATTTTATAACAACATTCTTTCACCATAAGCCAACAGCGGAGCGCGGTTTGGGCTGCAGTTACCGATCCTGCTCTTGCACAGCCGACCCTGCGGCTGGAACCTCCACAATCATCATCACAGCGTATTGCCCTTGCGCCAGCAATTCCGGCGATGGATTCCAGAAATGCTGGTGTGCGCCGCGCCATGAGCTGACTTCCGAAACGCCGCGCTCGGTGATCTGCAAATCCAGCGCACCGCCGACGCCGGTGACATATTGCCGCGCACCCGCCGCCGCATAGCGCGCCACCACCGACGGATGCGGATGGTGGAACTGGCTGTGCCAGGCGGCGCTGTGAATCACGATGCGCGGCTGCACCGCATCGATGAAATCCTCGGTGGAGGAGGTCTTGCTGCCGTGATGCGGCGCCAGCAACACATCGGCCTGCAGGCTGGTGAGCTTCTCGGCCAGCAGGCGGCGCTCGGCGGGCTTCTGGATATCGGCCGGCAGCAGCGCGGCGTACGGGCCGGCCTCGACGCGCAGCACGCAGCCGCCGTTGTTGGTGTTCCATTCGCCGTCATCCGGATGCAGCACCTCGAAACTTACACCGTCCCACTCCCATTGCTGACCGTCGTGGCAGGGATGCGGCGTCAGCGCGCCGAGTTCATCGTCCACCGCCAGCAGTCGTCGCACCGCGGGCGCGCCACCGCTGTGATCCCTGTCGGCATGCGAAATCATCATCAGGTCGATGCGGCTGACGCCCTGCGACAACAGGTAAGGCGCGACCACCGATGAGCCCGAGTCATAACCGTCATCGAACGCCGGCCCGGTGTCGTAGAGCAGCGTGTGATGCGCAGTGCGCACCACCACCGACAAACCCTGCCCCACGTCCAGCGCGGTCAGCGTGAAACCTTCGCGCGGGCCGGTCTGTGGCGGAAATAGCAGCGGCAGGAAACACAGCAGGCCCAGCGGCCGCAGCGGCACGCCACGCGGCACGAATAAAAGCGCCGTGCCAAACAGCGCCAGCAGCAGCGCCGCGACCGGAGCGCAGGCGGGAACCCAGACCGCGGGCAGATGCGTCGACAGCCACGCCAGCGCATCGTGGCCCAGCAGCAGGACCTGCGCACAGAGCCGCGTCAGCGGCACCCCGGCCCAGGGCCATAGCCAACCGAGCAGCAGCCCCAGCAGCAGAAATGGCATCAACAGGCTGAACAACGGCACCGCCAGCAGGTTCACTGCCGGCGAAATCCACGACATGCCCTGGAAGAAATACAGCGTCAACGGCGCCAGCGCCAAGCTGAGCATGAGTTGTACCAGCAGCAGCCCGGCGAGCCATCCGGGCGGGCGCAGACGATTCATCATCACGTAGAAGATCGCCGCCACCGCGCAGAATGACAGCCACAGGCCGGGGCGCAGCGCCGCCAGCGGATCCAGCAGCAGGATCAGGCCCAGCGCCAGCACCAGCGCCGGCGCGACCCGGTTGACGCGTCCCGACCACAATGCCAGCGCCGCAAACGACAGCATCAGCAGGGCACGCAGGATCGGCGGCTGCAGGCCGGCGAGCAGGGCATAGATGAACGCGACCAGCAGCGAAAACAGCGTGCCGGCCTTCTGCGCCGGCAGCCACAGGCACAGCCGCGGCCACAGCGCCCACAGCCAGCGTCCAAGGAAGAAGGCAAAGCCGGCGACGATGCCCAGGTGCAGACCGGAAATCGCCGCCAGGTGGCTGGTGCCGGTCATGCGGAACAGGTCCCAGTCGGCGGTCGTGATGCCAGAGGTATCGCCCAGGGTCAGCGCCGCATATAGCCCCGCCGCCGGGTGATCCGGCAGCTCGGCGCGCAGGCGATCCACCAGCCGCTGGCGCAGTTTCAGCAGCACGTAACCGTTGCCGCCGTCGGCCACTCGGGGCCCGGCATCCTTGCCGCCTCGCGGCACTTGGGCGTCCTGCCTGTCGGCCGCTCGGAGCCCGGCATCCTTGCCGCCTCGCGGCACTTGGGCGTCCTGCCCGGCGGCCACTCGGAGCTCGGCGTCCTTGCCGCCTCGCGGCACTTGGGCTCCATTCCCGTCGCAAGCTTGTGCGTCACGCACCGTCGCGGTCGCGCCGATGCCTTCGCGCAGCAGCCAGCCCTCGTAATCGAAGGCGCCGGGGTTGAGCGAACCATGCGGCGTGCGCAGGCGCAATTGCAGGCGCCAGCAGTCGCCGCCCTTCGGCACCTGGTCGGTGCGATACCAGGACGCACGGATACGTTTTGGAAAATCACTGGCACCAGGCCCGCCGGGTTCGAACAGGAACTGCCAGTTGGCAGCCGCATCGCCGTCGGGTTCTCCGCGCGCGCTCATGCGGCTTTGCTGTGGCAGCGAGGCAACATGACCCTGCACCCACTGCGTCTCGCCATAACGTGCCGCCGGCCACTGCTGATCAAGCAGACCCTGCCCGCGCAGCACCGTCACCAGCACGCCCAGCAGTGCCATCGCGTAGAGCGCGCGTCCGCGCCACGACAGCAGCGCGGGCACCGCGAGCATCGTCAGCACAGGCAACGTCGGCAGCGCAGGCATGGCGCAGACGGCAAGAATGCCAACAGTGAAGGCGAGGATCTGCCACAGGTTCATGGCGCAACGCTAAACCAAATCCGCTGCCTGCGCAGCGCGGCCGTTCAGGCCGCTACGGCATTCCTGATCTGCCCCGATTCCAGCGTCAGCACGCGCTCCATGCGCGCCGCCAGCTTGAGGTCGTGGGTGACCACGATCAGGCTGGTCCCGAGTTCGCGATTGAGTTCGAGCATCAGCTCGAACACCGTGCCGGCGGTTTTCGCATCGAGGTTGCCGGTGGGCTCGTTGGCGAGCACACAGGCCGGCCGCGTCACCAGCGCACGCGCGACTGCTGCGCGCTGGCGCTCGCCGCCGGAGAGTTCGCCCGGCTTGTGCTGCAGGCGCTGGCCGAGACCGACGCGCGCAAGCAGAGCGCCAGCCTTCGCATACGCCTCGTCGCGCGGCATGCGCCGGATCAGCAGCGGCATCGCGACGTTTTCCAGCGCGGTGAATTCCGGCAGCAGGTGGTGGAACTGGTAGACGAAACCCAACGAGCGGTTGCGCAACTCGCCGCGTTGTTGATCCGACAGCGCCGACATGCGGCTGCCCGCGACCCAGACCTCGCCCGCGGTCGGCGCTTCGAGTCCGCCGAGCAGATGCAGCAGGGTGGATTTGCCGGAACCGGAGGCACCGACAATGGCGATGCACTCGCCCTTGGCGACTTCCAGATCCACACCGACCAGTACGTCCAGATGCAGGCGGCCATCGTCGAAGGTCTTGGAGACGCCGGCAGCTTTGAGAATCACATCATTCATAACGCAGCGCCTCCGCCGGCTGCACGCGCGAGGCGCGCCAGGCGGGATAGATCGTCGAGAACAGGCCCAGCGCCAGCGACAGCAGGCTGATGCGGATCACGTCGACCATCTCCAGTTGCGAAGGCAGGTCGCTGATGTAGTAGACATCCGGCGACAGGAACTGGTGCCCGGTCAGCGCCTCCAGCAGCGGCACCAGCTTCTCGACGTTGAGCGCCAGCAGCACGCCGCCGATCACGCCGAACAGCGTGCCGATCACGCCGATGATCGAACCCTGCACCATGAAGATGCCCATGATCGAGCGCGGGCTGGCGCCGAGCGTGCGCAGGATCGCGATATCCGACTGCTTGTCCTGCACCACCATCACCAGCGTGCTAACGATGTTGAACGCGGCAACGCCGACAATCAGCGACAGGATGATGAACATCACCATCTTTTCGGTTTTCACCGCGCGGAAAAAATTGACGTGGCTGCGGGTCCAATCCTGCACGTAGTAGATGCCGGGCAGTTGCTGCGCCAGCTCACGCGCCACTTCTGGCGCGCGGTCGAGGTCATACAGTTTCAGGCGCACCCCGGTCACTTGCCCCGGCATGCGCAGCAGCGTGGCGGCGTCGGTGAGATTGATCAGCACCAGGTTGCGGTCGTATTCGTACATGCCGATCGAGAAGATGCCGCTGACGTGAAAACGCCGGAAGCGCGGCAGCACGCCGGCGGGCGTGATACTGGCCTGCGGAATCATCAGGTCGACGTTGTCGCCGACATCCACGCCCAGCGCACGCGCCAGTTCGTTGCCCAGAACGATGTTGTAGCTTCCGGCTGCGAGGCTTTCCAGCCGGCCCTGCTTCATGTGAGTGCCGATCTCATCGACCTTTTCCTCCTGCGCCGGCAGGATGCCGCGCAACAAGGTGCCGGACAACTCGCCGCCGGACTTGAGCATGCCCTCGCCTTCGATATACGGCGCGCTGGCTTCGATTGCCTTGTTCTTGGCGGCCACACCGGCAGCGTATTGCCAGTCGTCCATGCCGCCGCTGACCGCGGAGATGGTCGCGTGCGCGGCCATGCCGAGGATGCGGCTGCGCAACTCGCGATCGAAGCCGTTCATCACCGACAGCACGGTGATCAGCGCCATCACGCCAATCGCGATGCCAAGCATCGACGCCAGCGAAATGAACGAGATGAAGTGGTTGCGGCGCTTGGCGCGGGTATAGCGCAGGCCGGTGAAGATTTCGTAGGGCAATCGCATGGCGCGCATTAGACCATAGCAGCGGAAATCGTTCGCCGGGCGCGTCGAAAACCTCACCCGCTGTCGTCGTTTAACCGCGAAGAATTGTTATTATTTATAATATATTTTATTATTTATTAAATAATTAATAACACACTCAGCAAGCCGATGCGGCATAGCGGGTCGCCCCGCATGAGGAAATATCCGGCTATCTGCACTCACGCCGCATCCGTAGACTGAATTCCATAAAGGCCCGGCACACGCGGGCCGCGAACGAATCAATCCAGGAGCGAGCGTGAACAGCGACAACCCCGCAGTCACAGCAGTCGCCAGTTTTGAAATCAAGCTGACGCGTTATCTCGAGGCCGACGGCACACTGCTGGCGCCGCTGCCCGATTTTGCGCGCGACCCCGAACAACTGCGCGCGATGTACCGGACCATGGTCAGCACGCGCCTGTTCGACAAGAAGGCGGTGGCGCTGCAGCGCACCGGCCAGCTCGGCACCTACGCCGCCTGTCTCGGCCAGGAAGCAGTCGGCACCGCCATCGGCATGGCGCTGGACGCCGACGATGTCTACATCCCGGCCTATCGCGAGTACGCCGCCAATTTCCTGCGCGGCGTGCCGATGGAAAACGTGCTGCTCTACTGGGGCGGCGACGAGCGCGGCATGTGCTTCCCGGAAGGCACGCCCTCATATCACGATTTCCCGTTCTCGGTACCGATCGCCACGCACGTGCCGCACAGCATCGGCGTGGCCTATGCGTTCAAGCTGCGCAAACAATCGCGCGTGGTGCTCGCCTCCTGCGGCGACGGCGCCACCAGCAAGGGCGATTTCTACGAGGCGATCAGTTCGGCGAAAGTCTGGAACCTGCCGATCGTGTTCCTGGTTTCCAATAATCAATGGGCGATCTCGCTGCCGCGCGCACGCCAGACCGGTGCGCAGACGCTGGCGCAGAAGGCCATCGCCGGTGGCATGAGCGGCGAGCAGGTGGACGGCAACGATGTCATCGCCACGCGCTTTGTACTGGAGCGCGCCATCGCGCGCGCCCTCAGCGGCGGCGGACCGACGCTGGTCGAGGCCATCACCTACCGCCTGCACGATCACACCACCGCCGACGATGCGCGGCGCTACCGCGACGAGGCCGAGGTCAAGGCCGCGTGGGAGCGCTGTCCGATCAGGCGCCTCAAGGCCTATCTCGAAGCGCAGAAGCTGTGGAGCGCCGACGACGAAGCGCAACTCAATACCGAGGGCAGCGCCAGGGCCGAAGCCGCGGCCAAGACTTTCCTCAATATCGCCGCCGACACGCCGACCGCGATGTTCGATTCGCTCTATGCAAAACTGCCGCGCCAATATGAATGGCAGCGCAACGAAGTGATGTCCATGCAGCCCAAATCCGGACACCACTGATGGCCAATCTCGCACTGATCGAGGCAATCAACCTCGCCCTGCATTCCGAGATGGCGCGCGATGCCGACGTGGTTGTGCTCGGCGAGGACATCGGCCGCAACGGCGGCGTGTTCCGTGCCACCGTCGGCCTGCTCGACAAGTTCGGCGCCGATCGCGTGATCGACACGCCGCTGGCGGAAACACTGGTCGCGGCGATGGCGATCGGCCTGTCCACTCAGGGCATCAAGCCGGTCGCGGAAATCCAGTTCAGCGGCTTCATGTACCCATGTGTGGACCAGATCGTCAATCACGCGACACGCTATCGCAACCGCACGCGCGGCCGCCTGTCCTGCCCGCTGGTGATCCGCGCGCCCAACGGCGGCGGCATCCACGCCCCGGAGCATCACTCGGAATCGCTGGAGACGACCTTTGCTCAAATGCCCGGCATCCGCGTGGTCTGCCCCTCCACTCCGGCGCGCGCCTACGGCCTGCTGCTGGCGGCGATCCGCGATCCCGACCCGGTGATTTTTCTCGAACCGACACGCTGCTACCGCTTATTCAAGCAGCCGGTTGAAGACAACGGCGAAGCCCTGCCGCTGGACAGCTGCTTCATCGACCGCGAGGGCAGCGATGTCACGCTGATCAGCTGGGGCGCGATGATGCACGACACCCGCCTCGCCGCCGACGCGCTCGCCGGGCAGGGCATCTCCGCTGAACTGATCGATGTCGCCACGCTCAAGCCGCTCGACATCGACACCATCCTCGCCAGCATCGCCAAGACCGGCCGCTGCGTGATCGTGCAGGAAGCGCCGCGTGCCGGCGGCTGGGCCAGCGAGATCGCCGCCAACATCGCCGAACACGGCTTGCTGACCCTGTTCGCGCCGGTGATGCGCGCCTCCGGCTACGACACCATCATGCCGCTGGCCAAGCAGGAACTGGCATATATCCCGGACATCGAACGCATCCTGCGCGAGGTGCGCAAGGTGTTTGAGATCGCACCGAAATAATTCTTGTCTCCCTCTCCCCCGCTTGCGGGGAGAGGGAATAAAAACTGAGGAACTGCGAGCATGAGCATCTTCAAATTACCTGATCTAGGCGAAGGGCTACAAGAAGCCGACATCCGCGAATGGCATGTGCAGGAAGGCGACACGGTCAAGATCGACCAGCCGCTGGTGTCGGTGGAAACCGCCAAGGCGGTGGTCGAGGTGCCGAGTCCGCTGGCTGGGAAAATTCTCAAGCTGCACGGCAAATCCGGCGACACTGTCGAGGTCGGCAAACCGCTCGTTACTTTTGAAGGAGAAGATTCGCCTGCGGCTCACACCCCTCTCCCCGACGAGCGTGCCTCGCCGCCTCTCCCGCAAGGGGAGAGGGAAAAAGCTGCCCCGATTCGCGACACCGGTGTCGTCGTCGGCGCGATGAAGCAGGGCAATGAAGTGGTCGCCGAAAAAGCTACCAGCGTTGGCACCGCCGCCGGCCTCAAGGTCACGCCGGCGGTGCGCGCCCTCGCCCATCGCCTCAACGTCGACCTCACCATCATCACGCCGACCGGACCCGACGGCATGGTCACCGCCAACGACGTGCAGCGCGTGCATAAAGTGCTGACTGAAGTCGGGCCGCTGGAAAAACTGCGCGGCGCGCGCAAGGCGATGGCGCAGACCATGTCGCAGTCGCGCGATGAAGTGATGCACACTACCGTCACCGACGACGCTGTGCTGCACGCCTGGCACAACAGCAAGCAGGACATGACGCTGCGCCTGATCCGCGCGATCGTCGCCGGCTGCAAGGCCGAGCCGGCGCTCAATGCCTGGTTTGATCATGTCGAGATCGGCCGCCGCCTGCTCGACAAAGTCCACCTCGGCATGGCGGTGGACACACCGGAAGGATTGTTCGTGGTAGTGCTACAGGATGTCGCCAGCCGCGACGAAGCCTCGCTGCGCGCGGGCCTCGAAAAAATGAAAGCTGCGACCAAAAGCCGCACGGTACCGCCGGAGGAACTGCGCGGTTATACCATCACGCTTTCAAACTTCGGCAAGTTCGGCGGCAAATATGCGACGCCGGTGATCGTGCCGCCGACGGTCGCGATCATCGCCGCCGGAGCGACGCGCGATGCAGTGGTTCCGATCAACGGCGAAATCAAAATCAGCCGCGTGTTGCCGCTGTCGATCACCTTCGATCACCGCGCCGTCACCGGCGGCGAGGCAACGCGTTTCCTGTCGGCCATGATTGGAGATTTGCAAGCAGCGCGATAGCTGCGCCGCTTTTTTGCCAGAGGGCACCAGTGCTATAGTCCGCGCAGCCATCGGGGACCGCGATATGCCCAAGATTTTATACGTGACGATACTGGCGCTGGCCGTGGTCGGCGTAGCGCGCGCGGATCAATTGAACTTGCCGCCGCCAGACACAACACCAGACACGGCGACCGATGCCAAACCGCTTCCCGCAGTGCTGCCGCAGCGCGGCGCACACATGGCCGAAGTGCTCAGGGAGTTCGGCGAGCCCTCGGTCAGACACGCGGCGGTCGGCGGACATGAGCCCAGGCATCCGGCCATCACGCGCTGGGACTATCCGCAGTTTGCGGTGTTTTTTGAAAAAAGCGTCGTCATCGATGCCGTCGTACCCGGGCACCTGACGCCGGTGCAGACCACACAGGGATTGCGCACACCGCCGCCCTGACCGCGCACCTGCACGCACTACAACTTCCGGGGCGCGCAGGCGCCCCGTTTTCGTTTCACCGCTGAGAACAGGAATGTCGAATCAGACCCTACAGCTTCCCGCCGAATGGGCGCCGCAGTCGGCCGTGCAACTCACCTGGCCGCGCGCCGAAGGCGACTTCGCGCGCCAGTTCGACGCGGTCGAGCGCAACTTCATTGAAATCGCCGTCGCCATCAGCCGGCACGAAGATGTCATTGTCGGCTACGGCCTCGAACCGGCCACACTCAAACAGCGGCTAGTAGACGCGGGCGCCATCGCCTCGCGCCTGCGGATTTATCAAGTGCCGAGCAACGATGTCTGGGCACGCGACCATGGGCCGGTCACGGTACTTCGCAACGGCAAGCTGGTGCATCTGGATTTCGTCTTCAACGGCTGGGGCAACAAGTTCGACGCATCACTGGACACCCAGATCACCCGTAAGCTCGCGGCTCAAAACGTGTGGCCGGGGCCGGTAGAAACACTGGAGTTCGTGCTTGAAGGCGGCGGCATCGAAAGCGACGGGCTCGGCACCCTGCTGACCACCGAGCGCTGCCTGCTCGCGACTACGCGGAATCCGCAGTTCAGCAAAGCGCAGATTGAACAACAACTCACGAACTGGTTCGGCCTGAGCCGCGTGCTGTGGCTCAAGCATGGCGACCTGATCGGCGACGACACCGACGGCCACATCGACACAATCGCCCGCTTCTGTGATGCACACACCATTGCTTACCAGGCCTGCGATGATCGCAGCGATGAGCATTACGACGACCTCAAAGCGCTGGAGCAGGAGTTACAGGCGCTGCGCCAGACCAACGGCCAACCCTACACGCTGGTGCCGCTGCCGCTGCCCGCTGCGATTCACGACGAGGACGGCAAGCGCCTGCCGGCGGGTTATCCGAACTTCCTGATTCTCAACGGCGCGGTGCTGGTACCGATCTACGGCGATGCACGCAACGATGCGATTGCGCTGGAGCGCCTGCGCCCCTGCTTTCCTGACCGCGAGGTCATCGGCATTGATTGCCGCGCGCTGATCAACCAGTATGGGAGCCTCCATTGCGTCACCATGCAGATACCGCAAACGCCATGAAACCACACACGCTCCGCGCCGCGCTGGTACAGCAGCCCTGTACCGCCGACCGCAAACTCAATTTGCAAATGTCCGAAGACGGCATCCGCGCAGCGCATGCCGGCGGCGCGCAACTGGTGCTGCTGCAGGAACTGCATACCTCGCTGTATTTCTGCCAGCATGAAAGCACGGAACTGTTCGATCTGGCCGAGACCATTCCCGGTCCGTCAACGCAGTGGCTGGGCAAGCTGGCGAAGTCGCTGGGCATCGTTATCGTCGGCTCGCTGTTCGAGAAGCGCGCGCCCGGCCTGTATCACAACACCGCGGTGGTGCTGGAGCGTGACGGCTCGCTCGCCGGCACCTATCGCAAGATGCACATCCCGGACGATCCCGGCTACTACGAAAAATTCTATTTCACCCCCGGCGACGCCGGTTCAGCCGCAGGCGGTGGATTCACGCCGATACAGACCAGCGTCGGCAAACTCGGCGTGCTGGTGTGCTGGGACCAGTGGTATCCAGAAGCCGCGCGCCTGATGGCGCTGGCCGGCGCCGAACTGCTGCTGTATCCCACCGCCATCGGCTGGAACCCGGCGGACGCGCCCGACGAACAGGCCCGCCAGCGCGACGCCTGGGTCACGATCCAGCGCTCGCATGCGGTCGCCAACGGCCTGCCGGTGCTGGTCGCCAACCGCGTCGGCTTCGAGGCTGATCCCACCGGGCAGACTGCCGGTTCACAATTCTGGGGCCATAGTTTCGTCGCAGGCCCGCAGGGTGAAATTCTCGCCCAGGCCGGCGAGCGCGAGGATGTGCTGCTGGTCGACGTGGACCTTGCCCGCTCCGAGCACGTGCGGCGCTGGTGGCCGTTTTTGCGCGATCGGCGGGTGGATGCTTACGCCGACCTTAGTCGCCGCTTCCGCGATTGAGCACAAGGCCTGTCAGGATGCAGACTCAATGCTAACCCGTGAACACGCGCAATCTTCGTCCGGCTATTGCGCATCCAGTGCTTGGAGCACGCCGACTTTCTGCATTTCCAGGGTCAATGCCTGCCCGGCCGTGATCTGCGCCGGAGTCATCAAGCGCATGACATGCACACGAGCCGCTGTTGCCTTGTTGTCGTCCGTGGCGTCGATCGATGCCGAGAGGTTGAACAGCGCATAAGCCTTGGCGTAATCCTGCGTCACGCCTTTGCCGAACTCGTAGATTGTGCCGAGATTGTTCTGGGCGAGCGCCGAGCCCTGCGCGGCGGCCTTGCGATACCACTGCACGGCAGCGGCATCATCTTGCGCCACGCCGCGGCCGTCGGCGTAAAGCACGCCGAGAGCGTACTGGGCGTTGGCGTCGCCCTGCCCGGCGGACTCGCGGAACCATTGCGCGGCCTCGGCATCATCCTGCTGCACACCCAGACCCTTGTCGTAAATGACGCCGAGATTGAATTGGGCCTGCGCATTTCCCTGCACCGCCAGCGGCCGGAATTCGGCCTGGGCGGCCGCATAGTCTCCGAGATGAAACGCCTGAATTCCCTTGTTGAGATCAGCCGCGAACGCCACTGACACGAACAGCAAGAAGACCCCGATCAGCACTGCGCGTATTGCAGTCATAAATCTTCTCCGTGGGTATTGATGTAGAACGAGGAGCAGTCTAGGCGCCTGCCGGGCGACCCACAATATTCCAATGTCCTTGCACGCTATTGGTTATTGCAGCATCCGGCTGTCCAAAGCACGTTAAAATCGGCACCCGCTGTGTTGCATGGGCTGCATTATTTTGTTTTATTATATTAATTTATTTTATATATATTTAATATATTAAAACATATTGCACGGCCAGAACTGTAATAGCGGATGATCTATTCGAGGAGAAAACCATGCGCCTGCTGATCATGATTCTGGGTTTCGCTGTCTCCGCCGCCGCGTCTGCCGCCGATGCGCCACGTGCCACCTCATTTGGCTGGATGACAGGTTGCTGGGGATATACCAGTGGTGGCAGCAGTTACGCGGAGCATTGGCTTCCGGCCACCGGCAACAGCGTCCTCGGAGTTGGCAGTCGCGTCGCCGATGGTTTCACCAGGGATTTCGACTACCTGCGCATCGTCACCAGCGGCGATGGTTTTGAATTGATCGATCAATCCCACGGTGGCGCCGAACACCATCTGGGCATGACCCAGTTGCAGGGCTCCAAGGCAGTGTTCGAGAGCCTGGACGATCCCAGCGTGTTTCCGTATCGCGTCACTTACGAATTCACGGCGCCGGATGCGCTGACCGAAAAACTCGAAGGCACCGTCGGCGGCAAGCCTGCCTCCACAATTTTCCCGATGAAACGTATTTCCTGTAGCACCCCTTAATCACTGACTTTCACAACAAAACAGACCATGAGCAATCACGCTGAAATCGAACTCTTTCGCGACAATGTCGTGCGCTTTTTGAAAAACCACGTCGAGCCCAACTACGAGCAATGGGAGCGTGACGGCATCCTGCCGAAATCGCTGTACCTGAAGATGGGCGAAGCCGGACTGCTGTGCGTAGACCAGCCGGAGGAATACGGCGGCATCGGTGCACCGTTCGAGTTTTCCTGCGTGGTGGTCGAGGAAGCAGCGCGCATGGGTTTCCTCGCGCTGGCGTCGAATCTCACAGTGCACTCGGACATCGCCGCGCCTTACATCCTGCATCTGGGCACTGAAGTGCAGAAGAAGAAATACCTGCCGCGCATGGCGACTGGCGAATGCATCGGCGCCATCGGCATGTCCGAACCGGGTGCAGGGTCCGACCTGCAAGGCATCAAGACCAGCGCAACGCTGGACGGAGATCACTACCTCATCAACGGCTCCAAGACCTTCATCACCAACGGCCAGAACGCCGGCGTGGTAGTGCTGGCGACCAAGACCGACCCCAAAGCCGGCGCCAAGGGCACGACGCTGTTCACGCTCGACACATCCCTGCCCGGCTTCAAGCGCGG
Organism: Stenotrophobium sp.; assembly: GCA_050739895.1. Lineage (GTDB taxonomy): Bacteria > Pseudomonadota > Gammaproteobacteria > Nevskiales > Nevskiaceae > Stenotrophobium. The sequence goes on along the minus strand of JBOICK010000018.1, from coordinate 35,075 downwards.
CCGCAATCTGGACAAGATTGGCCTGCACAGCGCGGATACCTCGGAACTGTTTTTCGACAACGTGAAAGTTGGCGCGGATGAAGTGCTCGGCCGCGTCGGCGGCGGCTTCGGCCACCTGATTGACGAACTGCCGCGCGAACGCCTGGTGCTGGCGGTCTCCGCCGTCGGCCACGCCCAGGGCGCGCTGGAAAAAGCCATCGAATACACCATGACGCGCAAGGCTTTCGGCGTCAGCATCGCGTCGATGCAGAACACGCGCTTTGAACTGGCGAAGTGCAAGACTGACATCGAAGTGCACCGCGCCTTCGTCGAGAAGTGCAACGCCCAGTACGCCGAGGGCAAACTCGACGTGCCGACCGCGGCGATGATCAAGCTCGCCACCACCGAGATGGAAGGCCGCGTCACCGACGCCTGCCTGCAGCTGTTCGGCGGCTACGGCTACATGACCGAGTACCCGATCTCGCGCTACTACGCCGACGCGCGCATCCAGCGCATTTACGGCGGCACTTCGGAAATCATGAAGGAAGTGATCGCGCGCTCTTTGGTCGGCCGTGGTTGACGCGGTATCACCCTCGAAAATGGCCGGCAATGCTGGCCATTTTCATGCCTGCTGTCACGAGCGGTAAATCCCCAGTCCCAACGAAATCAGCGCGCCAAGAAACAAAACGGCGTTGGCCAGTGTCAAAATCAGCATCCCGGTCCCACGTTTGCCGGCATCAGCATAGTAGGCGCGTGCATAGATGATGCGCCCCAATATCCATACCAGCCCTAGGCCTGCTGCCCAGCAATCCGACACATAGATTGCGAACAACCATAGCGATGGCAACTGCAGGACCAAGGCTTCCATGGTGTTCTGGTGCACGCGGAAAACGCGGTCAAACGCAGGATCGCCACTGATGGCCGGCGCTTTCACTCCGTATTTACCGCGCGCGCGGCCGACGTTGAACATCACCACCCAATAAAACAATAGTGACAACAAGGTCACCAGCGCCGTGCATTCGTAATCCATGACATTCTCCAAATATCTCGTGCGTCACTCTAGCCAGTCGATCTGAAAAATGCGACGGCATCACCACCAGACGAAAATTGTAGATATTACCTACCGGCCAAGCCCGTTTGGCTCCATGGCAAATGAACCCGTACCGCTGATCCCCTAGAATCCGCCCGATCATTGACCGGGCCCGTGGAGATTGAAATGGGTGTGCGCCTTACAAAGCTTGTCACAACAACATGTCTGACTCCGGCGCTTTTGAGCGTTGCGGTCACCCTGACCGGCTGCAGTCCATCATCCACGCCAGCTGCGGATTCCGTCCCGGCCTCAAGCGCAACAGCCAGTTGGACCACACTCGGCACACGCGCCCTGACCAGTCAACCCGGCACGTCCATCACCAGCAACGCTGGTGCAAAGTGGGTGAACTACGATCCGCCGACGCTTTACCCCGGGACCGTGTCACAGAATGTTCAGTACATCACAATGCCGGACGGCACCCAGCTTGCCGCCTATGTGAGCCTGCCTGCCGACAGCAGCGGCAAGGCCGTTGACGGCACCTTCCCTGCCTTGTTGGTCCAGACCTCCTACAACGGCGGTGCCGATTCATTTGCCGGCAGTGTGGGTGCTGCGCTGGGTGGTGCCGATCCGTACATTGTTGAACACGGCTATGTAACAGTAGTGGTGGATGTGCGAGGCACCGGGCAATCTCAGGGCACCTGGGAGGCTTTCGGCGCAACCGAGCAGTCGGACTACGGCAACGTAGTGAACTGGGTCACGCAACAGACCTGGAGCAACGGCGCCATCGGCCTCTACGGCGTGTCATATCTTGGCATCACCGCGGTCATCACCGCAGCGCAGGATCACCCGGTGGTTAAAGCCGCCTTCCCGATCGTACCGATCGGCGACGGCTACCGCGATATCGTGTTCACCGGCGGGCAGGTTAATCCCACTTTCATCCCGATCTGGCTGGGGCTGGTCTCGGCGCTGGGCGTGACCGATCCGACGGCCCTGACCGATCCGCAGACCGGCATTCCGATTGTGCTGTCGCATATTCTCAACGTCACCGCATTTCAGGCCCCGACCATCCTGAACGCACTGGCAGGGACACCCGCCACCGCTTATGACGGCGATTTCTGGGCGATTCGCTCACCGCTGGAGAACGACGGCAAGATCAATGTGCCGACCTTCGTCGTCGGCGGCTTGCACGACCTGTTCCAACGCAGCGAGCCCCTGACCTACGAGACGCTCAAGACGCATGTGCCGGCCAAACTACTGATCGGACCGTGGACCCACTTGCAGGCCGCGACCGGCACCGGACTACCCGTGGACAATGTTCCGGTGCTCGATCACATCGAACTTCAATGGTTCGACCAGTATGTTAAAGGCATGAACGTAGGCGCCGACAAACTGCCGAATGTGACCCAGTTCGTCACCGGCTATGGCCATTACGTGACTTCTACCGACTGGCCGAATCCACAGGTGCAGGCGCAGAAGCTGTATCTGCATGGTGACAAGAGCTTATCCACAACCGCGCCGGTGGCGGGCGAAGCCTCGAACTCGGTGGTGCAGGAGCCTCTCAATGGCCTGTGCTCAATCAGCACGGATCAGTGGACGGCCGGTATCACCGGCTATATTCCGCTGCCGTGTCAGACCGATGACAGCGTGGCTGAGTTGACCGATGTTACTTACCAGACTGCACCGATGCCCGCGGATACTTATCTGAACGGTCCGATCGAAGCCGACGTCTGGATCTCGACTACCGCCAGCGACGCCGGCCTGTCGGTGCGGGTGGATGATGTCGACGGCAGCGGCAACGTCACCGCGCTCACCAATGGCCTCCAGACTGCCTCGCTGCGCGCGGTGGACGCCAGCCGTTCACGCTACATGAACGGCCTGATGATCCAGCCCTGGCATCCGTTTACCCAGGCATCGGTGCAGCCGCTGACCAGCGGCACGCCGGTGCTGGTGCCGGTGGAAATCTTCCCGACCAGCGCGATGATCGCCAAGGGTCACAGCCTGCGTGTGGCGATCGGTGCCAGCGACCTGCCGCAGGGCGTGCCGCCGGTGCCTACACTGCTCAACTCGGCAGTCGGTACACTGACGATCTACAGCGACGCCACACATCCGTCCAGCGTCGTCATCCCGGCGGTTCCGGCCTCGGCATTGCAAAACTGAAACGAACTTTCCAGGTCACACCGCCTGCCCGGCGGCGTGGCCGGAAGCCCAGGCCCACTGGAAATTGTAGCCGCCGAGATGGCCGGTCACATCCACCGCTTCGCCGACAAAATACAGGCCCGGAGTCTTTTTTGAGGCCAGCGTCGCCGAGGACAGTTCGTCAGTGGAGATGCCGCCCAGAGTGACTTCGGCGGTGCGATAACCCTCAGTGCCGCTGGCGGTAATCGGCCAGGATTGCAGCAACCCGGCGATATGGTGCAGTTCGGACTTGCGGTACTGCCGCATCGGCTTCGACACCACCCAGATTTCGCAGATCCGCTGGGCCAGCCTCTTGGGCAGCAGATCGGCCAACACTGTCCTGAACTCTGCCAACGGACGCGCCTCCTGCTGCGTGCCGAGCAATTCAGAGGCATCATCGTCGGGCAACAGGTTTACGCGCAGATCGTCACCGGGTTTCCAGTAGGATGAGATTTGCAAGATCGCCGGGCCGCTGATGCCGCGATGGGTAATCAGCATGCCAGCGCGGAAGCGCTGCTGGTTGCAGCCGCTCTCCACCATCAGCGCCACGCCGCTGAGATCGGCGTAATGCTCCATATGTTTGCCACTGAGCGTCAGCGGCACCAGCCCGGCGCGCGTCGGCAGCACTGCATGATTGAACTGACGCGCCAGTTCGTAGGCAAAGCCGCTGGCGCCCATAGTGGGAATCGACAAACCGCCCGTTGCCACCACCAGTGACGGCGCCGCGAATGTGCCGAGCGCGGTGAACAACCTGTAGCCACCCTCGCTGCGCTGCACCCGCTCCACCTCGCAATTGACTTCGATGCGTACATTCACCGCTGCGCACTCATCCAGGAGCATGCGCACGATCTGCCGCGATGATTCGTCACAGAACAGTTGCCCCAGCTCTTTCTCGTGATAAGCGATGCCGTGGCGTTCGACCATCGCGATGAAATCATGCGGTGTATAACGAGCCAGCGCGGATTTGCAGAAGTGCGGATTTTCCGAGAGAAAATTGGCCGAAGTCGTGTGCAGGTTGGTGAAATTGCAGCGCCCGCCACCGGACATCAGGATTTTCTTGCCGGCTCGATTGGCATGCTCGATCACCAGCACACGCCGGCCGCGCTGCCCCGCAGTGAGCGCACACATCAGGCCAGCGGCGCCCGCACCGATGATCAGAACGTCGTATTGCATGCCGCAAACCTGTATCGCAAAGGTCGTTAGCCTAACCGCAAGCACCGCTTCCCGCCTGTTTCCGCCTGTTTCCGCCAAGCGACAAACCGTTTTACACTGACAGCGGTCTCACCGTCTTCCATAGGAGCGCCAGATGCAGCACCTCAAGTCGTTCGTCGCCGGTTTCGTTTCCACTCTGGTGTTTCATCAGGGGCTGCTCGGATTGCTTTACATGGCCGGCATCGCGCCGCACGCTCCCTACGCGATGGCGGCCACCGCGCCGCTGCACATCCCGCAAGTGATTTCGCTGTCGTTCTGGGGTGGCGTCTGGGGCATAGTGCTGTGGCTGCTGATCGCCAATGCCAGAGGCGGCGCATTCTGGCTGCGCGCCGCTGTGATCGGCGCCATCGGTCCCAGCGCGGTCGCGTGGTTCGTGGTGATGCCGCTCAAGGGCATGGGCATGGCCGGCGGCTGGGATCCGAAAATCATCATCGGTGCGCTGCTGCTCAACGGCGTCTGGGGACTGGGCGTGGCGCTGATCATGCGACTGTGGTCGCGCCGAGACTGATCATGCGCATGCCCATAACGGAAAAAACAGGAGCCTGACCATGGAAACACGAGCCTTCGAGAACATTGCCGCGAAACTGCGGCGGCCCGCGGCAACGCTGTCTGCCCTGTCCGGCCTGTCAGCGTCCGAACTCGCTCAGCTGGAGCACGCCATAGACGAGGCTTGCAAGCACCAGCGCGAAGAAGTCACCGTCGCTCTGCGCCGCGCGTTGCCGCAGCCTCTGCGCTCGCTGATTCTTGGCAAGCTGGCGGCGCGCACATGAGCGGACTGGCGGCGCGCGCAGAGTCAGTCAAGCTGAGTCAACTACTCGGCGCTGATAGCACAACGCTGGCATTTCTCGGCAACCTGCCGGAGACGCAGTTGCGGCGCCTGCGCGATGCAGTCAGCGAACGCCTGTTCGCACAAGATCAGCTGGTATTCCGCCGGCTCGCCGCCGTGGCGGCGCAATTGCCGGTGATCATGGTGATCCCACTATGTCGCGCTTTCGGACCCATGCTGAGTGCGCGCGTGGTTGGCGAGATGCCGGCCAAGCGCGCCATCCTCAGTGCGGTTCACCTGTCACCGCAATTCATCGCAAACATCTGTGTGCATCTCGACCCAAGACGCGCACGCGACCTGATCCGGTTGATGCCAGTGAAGAATGTCGTGGCGATCGCGCTGGCGTTGATCCAGCAAGGCAGCTATCCGACAGTCGGACGTTTCGTTGATTTCATCTCCGATGAGGCGATACAGGCGGTACTTGATGCAGTGACGGATGAAGCCGAACTGCTGCGCATCGCTTTTTTTGTCGATTCGAGGAACCAGCTCGATCATCTGATCCGGATGTTGCCGCTGGAGCGCCGCCGCAAGGCCATGCTGCTGGTGCTGGACGACAAGGTCGATCTGTTGGACGAAATCCTGTCGCTGATCACCAGCGTCAGCTATTCGCTCAAACGCGAACTGGGCGACCTCGCAGCCGCGCAGGAGGACGCGGTACTCGCGCGCATCATCCATCGGGTCCAGCGGCAGGGTTTGTGGGGTGATCTGCTGCCGGTGGTCGCCAGCCTGTCCGAGGAAAATCAGCGCAAGGTCGCCAATCTGCCCATCCTGCGCGACAACCCGCAGTTGCTGGATAGTGTGTTGCAAGCCGCTGATCGCGACGCCTTGTGGCGCACCGTCTTGCCACTGGTGGAGAAGCTGGACGATGCGACACGCACCGCGTTTGCCATCGCCGCCACGCGTCTGTCACGCGAAGCCATAGAGCGCGCCGTGCAGGCCGTGCTGGTTGGCGAACTGTGGGAGCCGATGATGGATATCGTCCGGCGCATGCCTTTCGCCAAGCAATGCGAATTTATCGAAGTGGTGGATGGATTCCGCGGCGTGGACCTGGACCTGGACCGCCGGATTGTCCAGATGGCTGCGGCGCAGGGCCTGTCGCCGGCACTGGCTGCGACTGGAATCACGTAGTGAAGCGAGCCATCCGGTCATCGGACACGACTGGATTTTCGCTATTTTTTTTGCGCGACGCCTTTACTGCCCTCGGTATCTGGCTGCGGCCTGCCACTCAATTGCTCCAGCACCCGCTGAGCAATCCGTCGCTGGAATTCCTCGCGCAGGCGCTCGATCGCCTCGCGGCGTGCGCGCCGCCACTGCCAGATCATCACCGGCACCGTGAACAGTGCGAACATCAAGGGCCACAGGACTGCGTGCATAAATTCAGTTTCATTCCGTTAGTGAAATTAAAGTCGTGATTCCGGGACACGCTGGAATCCGGAATTGCAGTGTGAATCGCTACGATACCTAGCTGCCAGACTTCGCCAGCATGACAAAATTTCCGATCATGCGCAGATTCCAGTAAAAGATTATACGACTGCGCCAGTGTGCAACAACTGGGCGCGCAAAGGCGTCAACAACTTCATCCCCTCCTCATAGCCGATCTCGATCAACTGATCGAGCGCCGGCCAATCGAACATGCCGAACTGTTGCACCGGCATCAGCATGAAAATGTCAGCGCGCTCCGCCGCTGCGCTTGCCAGCGTAGTGTCGCTGGCAAGTGTGGCGCTGCGCATCAGGATTTCACTGAGCTTCGGCATCCGCGCCTGCTTGGGACGCTGGCGCTGCAGCATCGCTTCCGGATCGGGATAGTGAGCACCGGCGCCTGGCAGGCTGATATCTCCGGTGGCACTGACGCTGCAGGCGATGATGGCGCCACGTTCCATGCTTTGCATGACATCTGTCGGCAGATTGTCCACCACGCCGCCATCGCATAACAGATCTCCCTGCCAGGCGATGGGCGGCGCCACGCCGGGAACCGCCATGCTGCTGCCGACCCATTCTGCGAGCGGTCCGGAATCGTGCACGACAGCTGAACCGGTACTGAGGTTGGTGGAAATGCAGTAGAAGCAGCGGCGCAGTTCCTCGATATGGCGATCGCCGAAAACCTCGCGCAGGCGGCGCAGGAATTTTCGAGCCTTGATAAACGATACCCGCGGCATCGTGTAATCGTTGAGGTAATTGTTCTCGACGAAAGTTTCGCGCGCGATCTGCGCCATCTGCACGCTGTCAAACCCGCAGGCGGTCATCGCCGCAACGAAAGCGCCCATGCTGGTGCCGCCGCAGACGTCCACCGGGATCTGCAACTGCTCGAGCGCACGCAGCAGGCCAATGTGGGCGAAGCCCCTGGCGCCGCCGCCGCCCAGCACCAGACCCACGCCGCGTCCGGTGATCTGGCGCGTGATCGCATCGAGCTCGCGCTCGTCCCAGGGGTGCAGGTAATAGTGCGCGCGGGCGCCGGTGGCCTCTTTCCAGTTCAGCGTATGCGGCGCGGGGTCGCCTTCGGAGCGCAGCAGCACCAGTTCCACCGGCGCCAGGGGTAATTCTTCGCCGCGCCACTCGCTAAGCGCCGGTACCTGGACCGGCGCTGCCGCGGCTTCGGCCAGCACCAGGACGCGATCGGCCTGCCGCAGACAGCGCAGTGCCCAGGGACTATCGTCGCGGTCGGCGACGAAGATCAGATGCCGGTGCTTGCGCTCCAGCGCGCAGAACCATTCCGTTAGCCTGCGCGATGCCGCAAGGTCGGAATACGGCGCTTGCGCACTGCCCGCTCCGAACATCGCATCGACATGCGCGGTGCCGATCACGCGCACCGCGGGCCAGCCTGACAGTCCGCGCGCGAGTATTTCCGCCAACTCCATCGCCGGCGCATCGTGCGAAGCCGGAAATATCGCAAAGGTACTCTGGCCGAAGGTCGCCGAAAGTTCACGTTCGCGGCGACTCTGGCGCAGGCGAAATATGAGGCGACGGGTCAGCGCAACCGCGGCGGCAGCGTGGTTATTGAGAAAGTCGAGAAACTCGACACGAGGCAAGCGCAGCACCACGCTGTCGCGCACGGCACGCACCGTAGAATTGCGCAGCTCGCCGGAAATCACGCCGGCCTCACCAACCGGCTCGCCGAACGCGATATAGCCGACCAGCGCGTCCTTGTTGGACACGCGCAGGCGGCCGCTCACCACTACATAAAAATAATCGGGCGCGTCGCCTTCGGCATAAAGATACTCGCCGCCCTGCAAGTGCAGCGGCTCGGCGAGGTCGACCAGCCGCCGCAGGGTCGCCTCCGGCATGTGCGCGGCGAGCGGAGCCTGATTCAGAATTGCAGCGTAATCCATATCCCTGCCACTCCCGGCTCTTGATGTCGTACTACCTGTTTGCTGTCCGCTGGCACGCCTCGCCCCTCGAACATCCTCACTCTGCTCGACTAACGCTCATGGTAGAACTGGGCAGGATTGAACAGGGCCGGAGGCAACGGCTTGTCTGCAACATCGTTGCTGGTCTGAATTTTCGTGGTGGTCTGCTCGCGCAGATCGATCAGGGTGGCGCGGCTTGCGGTCCAGCGGCCATTGATCTGGCGAACTGAGTCCGGGTCCAGCGCCAGGGTTTTCCATGGCACCCCTCCGTACAATTCCACTTTCATCGGCAGGCACCAGGCATCGTCCACAGTCAGATCCAGCCGGTCATACAGAATGTTCGGATCCGAGGGAGGAATATAGCGCCAGTTCTCGGCCGGACGGCCACCGCTGACCGTCGCACCGATGCGGGTCAATCGGCCGCCCTGCAACCCGCTGAGCAGGAATTTGAGGTCGAAAGCCGACAGGCCGCTGCCGAACAGCGACTGTGCCATGGTGGCGCCGACCACATGACGCACACGGCCCACCGCCGGCATGTACATGTAGATGTTTTCCGTGTTGTCCCTGGACAGAAACAGGTAAGACGCGCCAGCGAGATCGGACGGAGAAGACAGCCGCAACAGGCCCGAATGGCGGCTGTCGACACGCTGCCAGTACCAGGTCCCGGCCAGCCGTTGCTGCACGCCATCCTGGCCGGACTGCACCAGCACGATGTCCTGTTGGAAACTCTGGCGCGGCAGGTTGGCGGTCAGGCAGGCGCGCAGCGCAGCCACATCACGTGCCATCGCAGTCAGCGGCAGCACCGACAACGCCAGCAGAAAAAGCACTTTTTTCATCTTGCGTCTTTTACTGGCTGGAAAAGGCGCCCGATGCTGATCAAGCCATCGGGCAACCGGAACGCCCGCCCCGCCACGAGGGGAAAACGGAAACGGGCGGCTTTCTTCAAGCTGCACTCACTTGCGTGATGTACCGGTAAGTGCATCGAACAACTCGCGTGGCAAGGCCACCGTGCCGTGTGCGGCGGACTTGGCGGTGCCTGTCGCTTCCCGGGCGATTTCGGTTCCGGCCTGCAAGACGCCGGCAATCGCGCGGCGTGTGGCATCGGTCGCGCTGTGCCCCGCATGATTGGCCACCTCGGCGGCACTGCTGATTGCCGCCATTGCGGCCTTGCCGACATCATTGCCGGTCTCGGACGCGGCCAGCACCGCGCCACGCACCACGGATTGCGTTGCATGAATGCCGTCGCCACCCGCCTTGGTGACGCTGGTGATGGCGGAACTGACCACGGCCGAAGTCGCCTCCACGACGGAAACTCCCATCGCACTGGCGCTGCTCAATGCGCCTTGCACGACATCGGAAAGCGTCTCGACATTGGTCTTGGCCATGCTGCCAAGATCCTTGGTCAGGCCGGTCACATTTTTGGTCACGGCACCGCGTAGCGAACCCAGCACGTCATCCGCGCCCTTTATTGCCGTGGTGATGAGATCCTTGGTGTCATTCGCAAGTTTGTTCAGCATGTTGGTCTCCTGAATAATTTGATGTTTTAAGGCTTAATGCCCCATTCGCTGCGTACTGCATACCATGCGAACCGGTCCGTAGCACTATCAGAGCGAACCCGCGCGCAAAGATTGATCAATTCAACTTAGTCAGCACACATCACTGCAACGCCACGCTCGTTATTGCATGAATGGAACTCGTAGCATCCACATGTTTGGCCAGATGCTCCATGATGAACACCTGCATTTCACCGACGATGAAACCTAGCGCGGCACCGACCGAGATCAGAATCCACTCATCCTGCTCGAACGCTGGGTGCAGCAGAGCCTCGAATTCCTCAATGCTCAACTCCTTCATCTTGCCGCTGAGGAGATTTTCGAGATCCATCGCATCGCCAGCGTATTTCTCGACGTGCTTCATGGTAGTCGGCAGCATTTTCATGATCTCCATCGACACCATCTTCTTCATTTCCTGATACTTACTGCTGCCGACCGCGAACACCACGAAGGGTTTGGCGATACCGGCCTGATCGTCCACCACTTTTTGCACCTGTTTCTGCACCATGTTGAACAGGCGGTCGGACAGCGGGCCTTTCAGCACCGCGTCGAGTATGTTCTTGGCAGTAACGATTTCGGCGGCGATCAACCGGCCATATTCGGCGGAGACTTCCTGCCTGCGCTTCAGGAACAAACCATGCCAGGTGAACAAACCCAAATACCTGGTCGGATGCTTGGGGTTGAACACCATCTTCAGCGCCAGCCAGTCGGTGAACCAACCGGTAAACAGACCAAATACCGGCATCACCAATGGCGAATGCGTCAACGCCCAGGTCACCGCCTGCACACAGCCGATGGCGAAGCCAAAGAACAGTCCAGAGTTGCGGATAAAACGGAACTCACCATGACCGGCTTCGAGGAAGATGCGGTTGAGCAGCGGCTTGTCGCGCAACAGGTTGCTGACGACCATGTCCTTGAGGTCGAACACCGAATCGATGTTCGATTTGATGTCGATCATGATCTGCTCGACGATATGCGGCGCCTCCTCCTGGATGCGGTGGATGATCATGTTCTTGACCTTTTCCGGAGCCGCTTCCCACAGTCCTGGCGAATACGCCGCCGCCACGTTGCGGGTGATGTCCTCGACCGCCGCCAGCAGAGGTTTTTCAATCTCCTGGGCGATGCGCTCCGGGTCCAGGCGTTCGAAAACATCGGTCGGCTTGATCAACTTGGTGGTCATGGTGTCGCAGGCGATGCTGGCCATGATCGCCGCCTTGCGCGGCACGATGCCTTGCCAGCCGAATATTCGGAAACCCAGTATTTTGGTTTGCAGGCCAACAAACTCGATCGGGTTAAACATCATCCAGATTGCGACAATCTTGGTGACGAAGCCGATGCCCGACGCGACGAACGGCATGGATGCATAAAGGATCCAGTTTTCCTGCAAGTCCGCAACAATCTCATGTACGTTTTGCATCGATTACTCCTCGTGATTCAAATTTGGATTTTTGCCCGGATTCCGGATATCGCCGTTACGCCGCGCCTTCGTCGACCTGGCACAGCTTCCACATCGCCAGTCCCAAGTCCGACATTTTCAAGGTGCGGCGCACGACGCGGCAGCGTTCGCCGCCCTTCTCGATACGCGCGATGACCTTGCGCACCGCATCGTCGGTTTCGAGGATTTCATAGTTGGTTTTCTGCGCCGGATCCTCCGCGGCGGTTTCGGTCAGCCCCCAGAACGCCAGGTGCCGGACATAGGCTGGCGTCAGCGCCGGCGTCAGCACCCCCGCATTGCGGCCGACGGTGCTGACGTATTCCAGCATCGGGATGGTCGTGAGCCCGAAGTTTGAAGTCGCCAAGACATTGATCATCGGATAACCGGAACCGTCCGACAGCGCCGCCAGAATGCGCGCTTCGTCCGGCACCAGGCCCTGCAGCACAGCGATGCACGAAGCTTCAATCGATTGCGCCTGATTTTGCTCGGACGATTCCGCCAGCAATGCGCGCAGCAGTTCCGCCGGGGTTTGTTCACCGCGATGATGCCGCTGCTGCGCCGTGACCGACACCGCCAGCACCGAGATCGAATTCGGCGTCTGCTCCAAGTGTTCCAGCCGTTGCTTGAGATCGCTCAGCAAACGATGCTCGACGCGGTCAAACTGTTCCTGCACAAAATGGCTTCCGGGCAAGCGTTTCAACAAGCGTCCTGCCAGACTCTCCGTCTTTGATTCATGTGTCAGTTTGTTCGCCACTGGCGGCTCCTCGTTCGGGATTCTAGGGCTGATGTTCGCCAGCCGGACTGGCACCAGCGACGGCCGGCGCCTGATCGTGATTCTGCGCTCGTTCCAGACGCAATGTATCAAGCTGCAGGTGAAGATCGGCGCGTTTGATGATGACCGGCACCGGCGTACGCGGCCAATACACCTTCAGGCCGAAGCGCGCGAGGATCGGCGTAGTGATGTCCTGGTTGACGCGCAGGTGAGGTCTGAGCACGGTGTCCACCGGCGCGGAGACCGTCTGGTTGACGAACATGCCCAGTGGCCCGTGATAGACCAGATGCAGATTGGCCTTGACCGGCACCGTCAACGTCACCGGCTGCTCAAAATGCAACGGAATCTGCGCCGAGAACGGCACATTGCGCAGGCGTTTGACTTTCTCGTAATTGAAATCGGTGATGCCGTGTATCGTCGCAATCGAGTTGACCGGAATAACACCCTTGTAGACGATGGTGAATTCCACCGGCACCGAAGTATCAAAGCTGGCGATGGTTTTGTAATGTCCGTGCAGCGGCAGGCTCAGCACTTGCTTGAATGGCACCGTGGCATCAATGATCCCGTTCATGTGGATCTTGATCTTGTTTTGCGCCATAGCATTCGCATTCGTGCTTTGTGGGAACAGGACCATGCCGGGCTGATCCGTAAGCGTCAGGCCAATGATCAGATGGGCGTAAAGCCAGAAGCCGATCATGGCACCGACCACGATCAGCACCAGCGCGCCCGCTCCCAGAGATAAGCCGCGCAAACTCATTGCGCGGACCCGGTTGCCGGCGCAGCGGGAGCCGGTGCGACCGGAGCCGCAGCCTCGGTCCCGGCGGATGGCGCAGGTGCGGGCGCATCCTTGCTGTCCTTGGTCTGCAGCTTGAGTGTACGCAGCGGCAGGCGCAGGTTGGCGGTGGTGATGATGACGTTAGCCGGTTGCGGAATGCTTACCTCGGCATCCAGCGCGGATTTCACCGGCACGCTCATCTCGCTGTGGATCGGGATGGTCGCAGCAATATCAGCCTTCAGCGGCACCACCAGCGGCTGCGTGAACTTGACATCCACCGGCGCGGTAAACTTGAGATGAACCGGCTGATCGATCGGAATCGTCAAATTGACTGGTACCACTGCATGAACCGGGATCTTGCCGCGGACCGGCAGGTCATGGGTATCACCGAGCAGATTGGCCTTGATGGTGGTATCGACGTCCAGCACCTGATCCAGGACGATCTTGTCGTGCACCGGCACGGTCAGCTTGATCGGCACATCGCTGTCAAAGCTGGCCAGGACATGCAGCGTGTCCTTGATCGGTATCGAGATGATCTGATCCACCGGCACCACGGTCTTGATCGAATCATTGATCTCGATATCCAGATTATTCAGAACATCGGCGCTGATTTTCACTGGCTGCGGCACCAGGATCGTGGCGGGCTGGTTGGTCAGCAACAGGCGTGCATCGACATTGCGGAACACCCACACACCGGCCAGCACTCCCCCGCCGACCGCACCGGCCAGAATCAGCACGCCGGTTCCCAATATGGCTTTATTCATTGATTAACTGTCCCCGTTATTTCTAGAAGCGCACGCCGACACTTGCCGAAAGGAAGTCGCGATCGTTCAAGGTATTGCGGTCGCCACCGCCAAAAATGAAAGTCTGTGTCAGGCTCGCGTCAAACTGGCGGTAACTGAAACGCACGTCAATCACGCCAAGCTTGCGGCCTTGCAGAAAATTCTCGCCCAGTCCCGGCGACACACCCTGCACATCCTGCGTGAACACCAAGAACGGGCGCATGTCCAGACCCGGAAACAGCACATCGCTGTAGTGCAGCAGAGCGCCCATACGGTAACCCCAGGAGAACGATGTGACATAACCGCCAGTGTTGCGGATCGGATTGAGATACGAGTTATTGCCGGTATCCGATGCGCCCGGACCAGCAGCGGTATCGGTGCCCGGCGCCTCGAACTGCAGCTTCGACAGCGGCGGCAGATCAAGTACGCCGATGCCGGTCAACTCGAACAACAGCGCCGAATCCTTGGTGCCGAGAAAATCACTGTTGCCGAAAATCTTGGTCAATCCCAGCGAGCCCTGCATGACCTGCAAACGCTCATAGCCGCGGATGTATTGTCCAGGCACTACCTCGCCTGGTGTTCCGCCGCGGTAGGCGGTGACGAAATCAGGTATCCGGCGCGAGCCAGGCACCGTGAGGTTGACTGCGCCCTGCGCCGTCGCCAGTGTCTGCAGTGCAGTAATGGCGGTAGGCACATTACCGACTTCGTTGGCTGCCACGGTGAGTACGTTACCGGGATTCTGCAAAGCGGAGATCAGGCCCGGCAGTGTGGTGCTGGCGCCGACGCCGAACAGCGGGATGTCCTGCCGCGGCAGCACCGGCTGAAACGCGGCGAACAACACATCCTCAAGATCGACCTGCACCGGCTGGTTGGGGCGATACGCAAACTCGCCGCGCACTGCGATGTTGTCGACGATGCTGCTGAAACTCAGGCCGAACAGATGGATGTCTTCGGGGTAGTCGAGAAAATAATGGACGGTATCGATCGGCACCGCCTCGCGTTCATGCGCGCCGGGCGCGCCGCAGTCCTGGATCAGTGAAGTCAGGTCGGTGGCGTCGTTATGGTTGGGATTGCCCTCGCGGCGCAGGCAGCTGGCGTTACCGGCATAAGCGCTGGCCGACGGGATGCGCGAGTGATAGTTGGCGGCGTAAAACCCGACTTCGGCGCCATTGAGCCATTCGGGGTGGTAATACAACGCCAGTCCATACTGCCCGAGATTCCTCGGATTCTTGTTCGGATCGCGGCGCAACGTGAAGCTGGTGTTGGTCAGCAAGGCGAATACCGGATTTGCCGGCGTACCGATCTGCTGAGGATCGTAGGGTGTTTTCGCGAACGGCGCGCTGATGCCCTCATCGTGAGTGACATTGTTGCCGGCGTTGAAGAACGAAATAAACGAACCGCGCGCCGGAATGCCGACAGGACGCCACTCGAACTGGTAGAAGCCCTCGCTGGTCAGTGCATCGGTCAGGGGCGCACGCAGCACCAGCATGCCCTCCGGCCGGTAGACTTCATCGAGATCCATGCCGGGTCTGACCAGGTTGTTGGCATCCGGCGGGTTGATGATGTTGAGGCTGCCCTGGGTGACGAAACTCGATTCACCCCAGGTCAGGCGCTGCCGGCCGATGCTGACATCAAGGGCGTGCCCATACACATCGAAAGTGTCCTGTACATAGGTGTCGAGGATCTGGACGTTGTAGCCGATATCGCGCAGCGTCGCCCGATCGCGCTTGGAGTAGACCGGGTGCGAGGAACTCTCCGGCCCCGGCGTGGTGACTTCGTTCGGGTGATACTCGTCGAGATTGGCGTTGGTAATGTCATAGAACGCCAATGCACCCGTCTTGAATTTCAGGTTGCCCTTGCCAGCCGAAAAATACGTGGTCCACTTTACCGGCGATGAAATCAGATCCCACTGCTTGTAATTGAGATCGCCCTCGTCATAGACCATGTTCTTCGCGCCCGGCGCCGCCAGGTAGCGATTGTTGGGTTCGCTGTTGGTCGGGTCCGCGGTCAGGCATTCATCGGCGCGACACAGGTTCGGATTGAGATTCGACTTGCCGATCAGGTTGGGGTTCGGCTTCTGTTCACGGATCGCCGCACCGATGGTGATGCGGTTGTCCCAACTGGCAGTCCAGCCGTCCAGCCCCAGGTCCACATCCATCGCCCGCGCCTGATGCGCCTGCAGCAACAGCGCCAGGACCGAGATTATGGCGGCGATGCCGGCCCGATTATTTTTCTGACGCCCCATGCTCGCTCCCGGTGTTTTTTTCTTGGTCTTTTTGGTCTTTACGACCTGTGCTTTCGTCCGCAGCCTCTGGTTCAGTGCGCTTGCGACTGCGCCAGAATTGTATACGCGGCAGCGGCAGATCCTCTACGCGCTGGGCAATCGACTCGGTTTGTCCGCGCAGCGTCTGCAACTGCCCCATCAGCGTTTCCATGTAGAGCACGATGCGAAACAGCGAAAGCAGCGATTCCAGTACCACTCGCACGGTGATGACGCCGACGATGGAGCCGATCGGCAGAATCAGCAGCAGCCAGCACAGCCCCGAAGTCCGCGAGACCTCGAATGCTTCCGCGGTGAGAAACACATTGACCGAAACGACTCCGAGGGAGAGAAAAACATAGATCGCCGGTGCTAACCGCGTGGTCATGATCGTGTGCAGCCGCACGTCGATCAGGTTGCGCAGCACCTCAATGGCTTCTTCACGCAGCATTGACCAACTGATACCGGTCTCGCCTTCGGCTTCGCTTGACTCGGCGTCATTTTTGTTCAAAGCCCAACTCTCCCGCTGATGCCCGCGCTGACCCTGCCGCCATCGGTGACAACCTGCTTGCAGCCCGCCACTGCGACCATCGGCGACTTGATTACGCTCTGAATTTACATCTGTCCCGATGATACTGGCTACACGCCATCAAATAATGGCATCATGGGCCAATAAATTGATATTTGGGGCCATTCATGCGGGCACACTGGGACAGACAGAGAAACATTTGCAGCACCCGCATCCTTGCCGAAATCGGCAATGAACAAGGCGTCAGTATCGAGAGGATACTCGCCGGCACCGCCATAGAATCCGGACGCCTGCAGACACACAACTGCAATGTCAGAGCGACGGATGAATTGCGTGTGATCCGCAACCTGCTAGACATACTGGGTGACGATACGCCTCTGGCACTGCAGGCTGGCCTGCGCTACCACCCCACGACATTCGGCGTCTGGGGCTTCATGATTCTCAGCAGCGCGACCGTGCGCAACGCCATCGAAATCGGACTGCGCTATCTGCCTTTGACTTCGTTTTTTTGCCGCATGCAGATCACCGAAACCGAGCAGGAGATCCTGATCTCGGCAGACGATGTGGAACTGCCGTCAGATCTGCGCAACTTTCTGGTCGAGCGCGACGGCGCGACGCTGCTGAACATTGCCCGCGACACGCTGCCGCCGAATTTTGGGTTTACGCGTCTGGAAGTGCGCCATAACCGGCCGGGCTATGCCCGCTATGCCGAGCAAATCTTCGGCCGCGCGATCGAGTACCGGCAGCCACAGAATCGTGCCGGCATCGACAAGGCGACGATGAACTGGAAGTTGCCGCAAGCCGACCCGCCGATGCGTCAACGGTTCGAGGCCGAGTGCCAGCACCTGCTGCAGCAATACGATAATCAGGGCGGCATTGCCACCCGGGTACGCGCGCAGTTGCTGAAACAGCCGGGCCAGATTCCCAGCATGCGCAGGGTTGCGAAGGACATGAAAAGCACGGTGCGAACGCTGCGCCGCCGCCTGCTCAACGATGGCACCGACTTCGAGGACCTGGTCGACAATGTCCGCCGGAACACCGCCGAGTACCTGCTGAAAACCACCAACCTGAGCATCGCTTCGGTGGCGGAACATCTGGGCTATTCCGAAGGCGCCTGCTTCACCCGCGCCTTCAAACGCTGGAACTCGGTCACACCGCGCCAATACCGCGCATCGATACGCTGATCCTCAGGGCCGCTTGCGTGGACGCATCGGCTTCACTGCTGATACACCTGCGACCGGCGCCTGCACCCGGCTGATTCTGAGTTGTTTGCCCGATACCCAGACCTTTTGCAGATCCTTGTAGATGTCCTTGGGCATGCCGGAGGGCAAGTCCACAAAACTGTGCTCCTCGTGGATATCCACGCGGCCGATGTACTGGCTGTCGAGGCCGGCCTCATTGGCGATGGCGCCGACGATGTTGGCCGGCTTCACGCCATGCGCGCTGCCGACTTCAATGCGGTAAGTCTCCAGCGGTTCATCCCGCTCTTTCGCAGGTTTGCGCGGACGCGGCTGTTCATCTTCGAGTGTTGATGACGGACGCGCGGCGGCTCGCGACTCGCGGCGCGACTCGGCGCTCTCCGGCCGCGGGTGATGCTCGCGCGGGCGCGGCGGGGCTGATTCAACATGGGCCGGGCCGCGCGCCATTTCGCTGCGACGGCTGCCCGGTTCGGGTTCGCGCAGCAATGGCGTATCGCCTTGCAGCATACAGGCCAGCGCTGCTGCAACATCCGCTTCAGCGACAGACTGCTCTTTTGCAAAATCGGCAACCAGTCGCCGGTAAGGCGCCAGATCGTGTGTTCCGCCCAGTGCCTCGGCAATACGCTGCTTGAAGCGCTGGATACGATGATCGTTGATGGTCTGCACGCTGGGCAGGCCCATCTCGGTAATCGCCTGGCGCGTCGCGCGCTCGATGGTCTTGAGCAGGTGGCGCTCGCGCGGTGCGATGAACAGGATTGCCTCACCGCTGCGGCCGGCGCGACCGGTGCGGCCGATGCGATGGACATAGGATTCGGTATCGGTCGGCACGTCGAAGTTGACGACATGGCTGATGCGCTCGACATCCAGCCCGCGCGCGGCGACGTCGGTGGCGACGACGATATCGAGCTGACCGCTCTTGAGCCGGTTGACGGTGCGCTCGCGCTGCGCCTGCACGATATCGCCGTTGAGCGCGGCGGCAGCATAGCCACGCGCTTCGAGCTTCTCGGCCAGTTCCGCGGTCGCGGCCTTGGTGCGCGCGAAAATCAGCATGCCCTCGAACGTCTCGGCTTCGAGGATGCGCGTCAGCGCGTCGAGCTTCTGCGTCATGCCGCCGGCAATCAGGTAACGCTGGCGGATATTGGTCGCAGTCGTGGTCTTGCTCTTGATGGTGATTTCGGCCGGCGACTTCAGATGCGTCTGCGCGATGCGGCGGATTTCCGAAGGCATGGTCGCGGAGAACAACGCCACCTGCCGCTGCGGTGGCGTCTGCTGCAGGATGAATTCGACATCGTCGATGAAGCCCATGCGCAGCATTTCATCGGCTTCGTCCAGCACCAGGCAGGTCAGTCCGTTCAGCTTGAGCGTGCCGCGCTTCATGTGATCCATCACCCGGCCCGGCGTGCCGACCACCACGTGCACACCGCGCTTGAGCGCCTTGAGCTGCGGCTCATAGCTCTGTCCGCCGTAGATCGGCAGCACATGAAAACCGCGGATGTGCGCAGCGTATTTCTGGAACGCCTCGGCAACCTGGATCGCCAGTTCACGCGTCGGCGCCAGCACCAGCGCCTGCGGCGCACTCTGGTTCAGCTTGATTTTCGACAGGATCGGCAGCGCGAAAGCCGCAGTCTTGCCGGTGCCGGTCTGCGCCTGGCCGAGCACATCCTTGCCTGCCAACAAGTGCGGAATGGTCTCGGCCTGGATCGGCGACGGCGACTCGTAGCCCACATCGAGCAGCGCCTGGAGTACCGGCTCGCTCAGGGCAAGATCGCGGAAATGGAGAACGTCAGCCTGAACAGGCTCTACGGAATCGGACGACATGGGAATACCTCGTGCGTGAAAAAGCCCGGCGACGGGCTGGGTTGAGCACTCGTTGTGAATGGTCAAACCCGTGGAATTCCGCTATCGCCGGTTGCTCGTAACCGCAGCGCCATCGACATCATGGACAGGCACAGGAATCGTCTGCCTATTTTACCTGCTTATGACTCGCAGCGCCGGAAAATTCCTCAGCCCCGCGCTGAGCGACCGCGCACGCATCACCCGCTGTGCCGGAATTGCCCAGGAGAATTGTTATTATATATATAATATTTTTAAAAATATACTATGTTTAATAACATATTGCACAGTCAACAAAAGCACAGCGGATGACCTCATTCAGCGTTGCGGAACAAGCCCTTGCCGCGCTTGGGCTTGAACAACTCCGCCAGTTCATCCAGCGCTTCGCCGGTGTAAACCGCGAGGCGCTGCATGTGCGGCAGGCTGTCGCGGCAGCCGGTGTAGCCGAAGTTGAGGGTGCCGGCGTAGCTCAGGCAGGTGATGTTGAGCGCGCCGCCGTGGGCGATCAGCGACACCGGGTACATCGCCTCCAGCCGCGCGCCGTTGTAGTAGAGCAACTCGTTTGGTCCCGGCACGTTGGAGATGGTGACGTTGAACACCGGTTTCATGCGTCCGCCGAGCCCGCTGATCAGTTGCAGCATGTAAGGCGCCATCAGGAACACGGTGTATTGCATGATCGCCTCGCGCGGCAGGCTTTGCAGATGCTCCTTGGCGCGCTCCATCGAATCCTTCACCGCCTCCAGCCGGCGCATCGGATCGGCGATGTCGGTGGCGAGGTTGGCGATGATGAAACTGATTGCGTTGCCGGTGCCCTGGTCGTCCTTGGGCCGCACGTTGACCGGCACGCCGGCGGTCAGCGGTTTGCCCGGCAAGGTGTTGGCCTCCTGCATGAAACGGCGCAGCGCGGTAGCACACAGATACAGCACGATGTCGTTGAGCGAGCAGTCCGCGGCCTTGGCCAGTTCCTTGAGCCTGGCCATGTCGTACTGCTGGGTGGCGAAGCGGCGCTGGCCGGTGACGCGGCGGTTGAGCATCGAGCGCGGGCCGGAGAACGGCGCGGTCAGGCCATGCTCGCCGGCCGGCGAGCCACGTGCGATCTTCGACAACGCACTGATCAACTGGCCGGCTGAACTGGCTTTCTGGCGCAGCGACTGCGCCACGCTCTGCATTGCCTTGTCGGTGGATGGTGCAGGGTTGGCCTGCGCGCTCTTGTCGGATTTCGCCGGACGCACGGTCCACGGCGCCGGCATGTCCATGCGCTCCGGATCCGGTGACAGGATGCGCTGCAACAGGCGCACGCCGCTGACGCCATCAATCAGCGAGTGGTGCATCTTGGTGTAAAGCGCGAAGCGATTGCCGGCCAGCCCCTCGATCACATGGCATTCCCACAGCGGCCGCTTGAAGTCGAGCTGATGGCTGTGCAGACGCGAAATCAGCACGCCGAGTTCGCGCTCACCCCCCGGCCGCGGCAACGCCGAATGGCGCACGTGGTAATCAAGATCAAGATCATTGTCGGTGCGCCACGCCGGCAGCAGCCGGCCCAGCACCGGGCTGCCAAGCCTGAGATTCCACGGCGCGGCAAAATCGCGTTCGGCCTTGAGATGGGTCACCCACTGCTGGACGAAATCGTCGGGTGCGCCCTTGGGCATCGAAAAGATTTGCAGGTTGCCGACATGCATCGGCGTGTCGTGCGAGTCGACCGACAACCAGGAGGCGTCCAAAGGGTTCATTCGTTTCATCGTTTTCCCCAGCCGTATGTTGTTATGACATGCGCAGTACCGCATGTTTTGCGCCTCATCCTAACGCCAGATGCGGGAAAAAAGGAATGCGGCACACAAACCCGGATGATGTCCTTGGGATAAGCTGGCGCCCTGCCCGATACAGATGCTTTTCATCGCATGACCCTCGCCACTCCCGCCGGCGCACCGCGCCGCGCCGCGGTCGCCTTCATCTTCATCACCGTGCTGCTGGACATGCTGGCATTCGGCATCGTCATCCCGGTACTGCCGAAACTGGTCGAGCAGTTCTTCAACGGCGACACGGTGCACGCGGCGCGGTTCTACGGACTGTTCGGCGCGACCTGGGCGCTGATGCAATTCTTCTTCTCGCCGATGCAGGGCACATTGTCGGACCGCTTTGGCCGGCGCCCGGTGATCCTGCTGTCGTGCTTCGGCCTGGGCGCGGATTACCTGTTCATGGCACTGGCGCCTACGGTCGGCTGGCTGCTGCTGGGCCGCGCCATCTCCGGCATCACCTCGGCCAGCAACTCCACCGCCGCCGCTTACATCGCCGACGTGACGCCGCCGGACAAGCGCGCCCGCGCCTACGGCCTGCTGGGCGCCGCATTCGGCGTCGGCTTCATTCTTGGCCCCGCGATTGGCGGCGTGCTAGGCAACGTCAATCCGCGCCTGCCGTTCTGGTTTGCCGGAGCGCTCGCCCTGCTCAACGCCAGCTACGGCCTGTTCGTGCTGCCAGAATCCTTACCGCCGGAGCGTCGTGCAAAGCACTTCGACTGGGTGCGGGCCAACCCGGTCGGCTCGCTGCGGCTGCTGCGTTCGCACCCGGAATTGCTCAGCCTGGCGGGCGTCAACCTGCTGTTCCAGTTCGCGCACTTCGTGCTGCCCAGCACTTTCGTGCTTTACGCCGGCTACCGATTCCACTGGGACGCCAGCACGATGGGCATGACCTTCGCCCTGATCGGTGCATGCAGCATCGTGGTGCAGACCGCGCTGGTGAAACCCGCGGTCGCGCATCTTGGCGAGCGCGGCGCGCTGCTCGCCGGACTGCTGTTCTGTGCATTGGGTTATGCCGTGATGGGCCTCGCGCCCAATGGCACGCTGCTGATACTGGCGATGCCGGTATTCGCGCTCAGCGGATTGTTCCGGCCCAGCTTGCAGGCGCTGATGGCGCGGCGTGTGGCGCAGAACGAGCAAGGCCAGTTGCATGGCGCGAATTTCAGCCTGATGGGACTCGCCGGCATCTTCGCGCCTGCGCTGTTCACCCAGACTTTTGCCGGCTTCATCGCGCCCGGCCATGACTTTCATCTGCCCGGCGCGCCGTTCCTGCTGGCCGCGACGCTGACCGGCGTGGCAATGCTGCTGGCGTGGCGCGCAGCGCGGCAGGAAGAGCCTGCGCCGTTGCCGCCGCACCCTGTCGAGGCCCCATGACAGAGATCCAGGCCCTGCTCACTCGTTATCTCGACGACGAAGATGCCCCTGCGCTGGCACAGGCCTGCACGCTGGCCCAACGCGAACCGGTGGAGATCACCGACCTGCTGGACTGGCTGCAGCACTACCCCGCCGAGCCGGAATCCATTCGCCATGCCCTGTTGCAACTGCGCCGCGCACTGGGCCTGAGGCCGATTCCGGGTGCGGTCTGCCGCCCGCAGCCTTGAATCCGCGAGCGGCAACGCTCACCCGCTGTCCCCGGATGCGTGTCCAAGTTAGTGTTAATATGTTTTATATACTATTATATATATAATATATTAAAACATATTCATGAACAGTGAATCACTCAGCGGGGACTCGCATCATGTTTGTTGAAAGCGCCCTGGGCAAAAAATCAGTCAACCGTGATGCGCCTGGATGATGCTGCCGAAATCTTCCGCAGGATTCAGTGGCATGGCTCAACTCGCGATTCTCGCGCCCCGGTTGCTTGTCCGCGCGGTCCGGTTAAACACCGAATGGCCACGGCAATATACGCATCGTTCAGTGGCACTTATTTCCAGCAATCATCAACCGCAATCCCCGTTCTGCCACCTGAGATTCCCTGCGCGCCGCCGGCGTCATAAGTGAAGCTGCCGCATTTGTCGCCAGCCTGCGCACCGCCGCTAACCGGCACCGCCTGGATGCTGTAATCGCTGCCATCGGCCGAGATCTTGACGCTGAGCCGGTAGAACGGCGCACCGCTGCCGGGAACATTCGCCGGATAGATCGCCGGCGTGCCGTCATCGTTGACAGAATCCGGATCGGCGACCTGATAACTGTTGTAGCGCGTGAAATAGCGCTCCATCGCCTGTGCCAGCCCCAACAGCGCCGCTTGCGCCTGTGCGCGGTTCGCACGAGCCACGCTCTCCCGGTACGACGGGATGGCGATGGACGCGAGGATGCCGGCGACGACCACGGCGACCATCAGCTCGATCAGCGTAAATCCCGTTTGTGTCTTGCGTGGTCGTTGCCGATCCATGATTTCATCCTTGCCGGCGCCAGGGTCCGTTACTCGACATGCCGCCAGAAAGTCTTGGTGGTTTTGATCTTGAGTCCCGGCTGGAAGCATTCAGCCCCGACGCAGATCAGCGCCTGATCCGGCAGGCAGGCGGAGCCGATGCAGACCTTGTTGCTGCCGTCGGCGGCAACCGTGCTGCTGATCGACGGAAACAGGATGACGGGATTGGGCGGCAGACCGCCCTGCTTGAGTGCACGCGCTCGATCCTCAGCGGTCAGCAGGCCGTCGTCAGGTGTGGGCTGGCTGAACGGCTGGGTTGGCGTGGCGTCGCTCACCCTGATCTGGTACAGCCGCGACAGGCCGGTGGCCGCCGAACAGGCGTTGCCGGCTGAAACGCCTGGCTGATAGGTGGCGAACAGCACCTGGTTGTCGAATGTCGTCGCCTCCGACATCACTTTCTCTCCAGTGATCGTAGTGCCGCCTCCGAGAGTGATATAGAGCCCTTTCTTCGCCTTGATATCGACGTGCGCCTTCCTGGCTTTGACCGCATCGGCGGAACCCGCCAGATTGGCGGTGGCGTCATACAGATCGGCATCGCCATCGACAAAAAAATCACTGGTGCTTGCGTTGTCGACGTCGGGATCGTGCAGGATGTAAAAGCGATCCTCGTTGGTCTGCGCCAGCGGGTGTTCGTGAAACCCGGAACCCACCGATACCGACAGATAGGGCTTGACCGTGTCCTTTGCAATAAGCGCGATATCGGGCGTCGCATAAAAGCGACGCGCGGTCCTGGCCGTCGTTCCGGCCAGCGCTGCGATGCGCTGGACCCTGGCATTAGACAGGCTGGGAATTTTGCTGCCGTCCTTCTCCAGCACCACGCGAAATACCTGTCCGCCGGTGTCCGCCAAGTAAATGCGATCGACCAGACCATCACCGTCGAGATCCACCGGGCGCGGCGACGCCGGGATGGCGTATTTCATTTCCGGCACCACGATATCCGGCGTGGCGAGGGCATCGTTTCCTGCCCACCACAACAGTTCGCCGGTCGCAGCATCTGCCACGAACAGCGCCCTGCCCCTGGAACCGGCGGTTATCGCCGAGTCGGCATCGCCTTCGGCGCCGGGATCGTAGCCGCCGGAGAAAATCAGTACGTTCTTGTTCATTCCACCGATGCGGATTTTCGCCGGGATCGCCCGCGACCAGGTCTGGCCCAGCTCAGCGTAGCCGCCGCTGCCACCCTTGATCACAAACTTGAGCAGCGGTTTGCTCCGATCACTCACATCCAGTGCGTAATAGCTGCTGCCGCCACGGCGCATGCCGGCGTACAGAGAGACGGATGCACCACTGACACTTGCAGTGATCGGCCCGTCCACTCCATAAGTCCGGGTCAGGTAACTGCCGCTGCCACTGTAAATGGAATACAGGTTGGTCAGTAATTCCGGCGGGATAAACGCGAATTGCTCAGCGCCGGTACTGGCATTGAAGGCATGCAGATAGCCCTGGTTGTCACCCATGAAAATGCTGATGTCCGGATTCGCATCGGTACCGCCGTAGGTGATCAGCAGCGGTTCGGAATGCAGCGGATCTCCCAGGCTTTTGCGTGCGCCGGTCGGATTGTTTGGATTGAGCACATCAATGCCGCGCGCCCACTGCAGGAGCCTGGTGCGATCGGCAGAAGTCGCACCGGAAGGCATGCCGAGCATCGCAGCGGTAATAGCATTGTTGCTTTCGTTGAGCGCCTGCGCAGCGGCAGTCAGTTCCACATTCGCCGGCGCATCGCTGCCTGCATAAGTGTAGATCTTGCGCGTCGTGGTAAGCACACTCGCCGCACCGCCATTCTGCACGCTGTCGCCATCTGCCGATGCGCTCCAGAAACTGCGAGAACCTTCGCGGAAGAAGCCGGTGGCCGGATCCACCGCCCGCATCGGCGGCGTCGATGCGTCGTAAACCTGCGGCCCATCATCGGATGAGGTCTGGAACAGGCGATAGCGCTTGAGGTTGCCCGGCCAGACTGCCTCCGTCGAGGGCTGGAACACTGCGAAATACAGTTCGTTGCGATGCGTCAGCTGGTTGAAATTGTTCACCGTCACCGCTGGCGCGACAAAGGTGGTATTGATATCCAGAATGCTGCCGACGATGCTGCTGAACGCGCTCACCACTTCCTGCACCGAATTCGCGGTAAAAGACTTGCCGCCGCCATTGCTGGCCAGATTCTTCAGGAATTCCGCACCCGCAGCATCAGACCCGCCGGCGGCGACGGACGGGCCGAAGGCGATGGTGTAAGTCCGGATATTCTGGGCGCCGGTGAAAACACTGCTTTGATCCTTGTTGAACAGATAGCTGGTCAATTCGTTGCCGCACTGCCACTCGGTCTGGGTTACCCCGGAGGCGTCCTTCGGAACCTCGCAACTTCCGCTGAATCCCGGCAACGCCTTGATCAGCGCCGCCGATGAAGACACCGCCGTGTTGGTGGAAGTCGTTGGGCTCGATGAGGTGGTGACGTTGGGCAATCCGTCCGAGAGCAGGATGAGATTGTTGGACTGACAGCCGTCGGCAATCGGGCTTTTGTAGACCGTGGTTCCGGTCCAGGCCTGCCCGTCACAGGCCGCAACTCCCGGCGTGGAATCGTCGCAGGATGCGGGATTGCTAAGCACAGGAACTCCCTTGCTGTAATCAAACGCGGCCCGGTGACTGAGGCGGGATGTTTTCGCGTAATCCGTAGACCCATCGATCTGGATCGCCGAGCCAGTGCTGCCCGGATAATTCACCTTGGTCCCCGCCTTATAGGCATAACCGAAGCTGCGCGTGCGGCCGTAAAACGCCTCCTCGCCGCGGAAATAACGCGCGGCCTCATACAGCACGCCCATCGTCGGCGTACCGCCTTGTGCGATAAATCCATTGGCCAGTTCCTGCAGGTACTGGCGCACGGTCAGCCTGCCTGCGGGTCCCTCGATCTGGATGCGCAGTCTCGGTGCCGAGGATGCGCCGCCGTCATGGGAATATGCTGCGTGCTGACCGCTGCCGCCGGCAGGCGTGATGAAGAAACTCAAGGCATTGCTGGTATTACTCCAGTCGCTGCGGTTCACCACCGCCTGGACCAGGGCTTTCAGATCCGGCGTGGTATAGATCGAAGAACTGCTGGACCAAGCCGTGGTGGGCCAGTTCACACTGGCAGAAGCCGTGCCGGATGTCGCCATGCGGTTGCCGATGGTATTGGCACCGGTAGCGGAATAGCTGGCAGGATTCGCGGCATTTTCAACCTGTATAAGCAAAGTGGGTGTACTGGTATCCGTCGCGTAGGATGTGAAATCTATCTCCGCACTGAGGATCGTCGCCCCTTTGGGGATATTCAGGTTGGCAAAACGCAAGCCCACCTTGGTTGCCTTGTTCTTGGTGCCGCAACCGCTGACAGGCGAACTGGGTGTAACGTTCAGATATAGAACCTTGCAGGCCGGCTGATTCGATTTTGCGGTATCCGCAGTCTCGGCAGAATCATCGTTGTTCGTAGCAATCTGGTTTCCAAACCTGGCCTTGTTGCAGCCACTCACCAGCTTGGGATCGGCAGGGCTGAACGACAGGCTCAGCACGGCAGACAATGCGCCGTCCTGCCTGTCGCTGGTGCCTGAATTCTGGCTGCTGCCGATGATCGCCCTGTAGTTGCCGGTACTGCTGTCGCCGCCGCTCGCCGTCACCCGGAATCCGAGCGCGTTGCCGCCGCACCAGTCCGGACTGCCGATGATGGCGTTGAGCTGACTGCTCAGGTCGCCGCTGGAGAAATCAGCCCCCTTGGTCGTGGAAATGTCGGTCAGCGCGATTGCGCTGCCGTAGCTGCGGCTGGAAACATTGCCGCTCGCGGTGGTATACGGCAGTGAATTCGTCGCATTCTCAACATACAGGTTGATTGTGGGTGCAGTGCCGCCGCCGGTATCGGAATGAAACAGGATACTGGCGCTGGTCAGCTTGACGCCCTGGGGAATCTGCACATTGTCGAAACGTATTCCTGCATGCCTGCCGACCGTGGTTATGGTCGACCCATTGATAGTCAGCGTGCCCGGCGCCAGGGTCACGCCGCCCGTTCCGAGTTCCTGCGCTTCGGACACACCATCGAGTATGCGCACCTGCATGGTTCTGTCGCCGGCACCGTTGACGTCGATTTCATCCACGTAGGCATCGATCGGTGCTACCGGGAATGTAATCGGCCCGCCGAGCAAGGAGCTATAGCGCATCAAACCGACGTTCACGTTCTGGTTCATGCCGCTGATGATTGACGAAAAAGCTGTCTGCACTCGTTGCAATCGGGTCTGGGCATCGCCGTCTTTCTCCGTCATCGACCCCGAGGTATCGATGATGAACATGATGTTCGGATGCACCGGCTTGAGATTGGGGTCAACCTGCTGCGGCGGAAAAAATGCCTCGATATCATCCGCGCGCACCGCGTCGGGCACCGACAGTCCGCCAGCCAGCACCAGCAAAGCTCCCACGCAAAGCGTTACGAACCTGCGACGCATTTTTTCTGTTGCCATGTGTCCTCCTGCCGCGTCCTGGCCGATCGTCCTGACGATTCCTGAGCCCTCAAGGTCTGGGTCCGACCCGCGATATGCCCTGCTGCTGATGCGACGTGGCATGGGATCCAGCCTGCCTGCCGTTGGCATCGATCGTGAACTGGTAAGCCACATAAGCGCCGCTCTCCACGCCCATGCGGAAACCCGCAAGATTGGCGGTTCCGGTGAATGCCGTCTGCGCCTTGGAGGTCAGGCCTTTTCCGGCGGCCGCGGCACGCTCAGTCGTCGCCAGCTTGTCCGTCGCCGGTTCGACGCCGTTATTGATCGCGGTAATCAGAATGCTCTCGGTGACCCCGTCAGGCGGCGCAAGCTCGCCACGCAGTTCCGACATAACGAAGTGGATCGCGGCTTCGGTCGCCTGAAAAGTCTGGATATTCTGCTGATGATTCGCCGACATGCGCTCACCGCCGGTGGTGCCGCGCATCGCGGCCACGCCCAGCAGCGTCAGCACCAGCAACAGCATGAGTCCGACCATCAAGGCCGCGCCGCGCTGGACTCGAATGGCGGCATTTGCGGTCTTCATGGCGTGCGGTTCCTGATCATGACGGTGGTGGTGAAAACCTGCGCGCGCACCCGCGACGGCAGCGCATCCATCGCCGGGGCATCGAGCAGGCGGAACCTGCGGCGGTCAGCGGGGTCGTCGCCGATCACCGTGTCGATGCTGCTGGCCAGCACAGCGACGCGCACGGCGACGACCCTGCTCCAGTCGGCGACTTCGTCGGCACGGACATAGCGGTTGGGATATCCATGGCCAGCCGCGCCCTCGCTATCGGTGTCCTCGCCGTACAGGACCTGCAGGTTTTCGATGCCATCCACCAGCGGCTGCGATTGTGCGTTGCCGTTGCCACGGCACATCAGCCGGCCATACAACTGCCCGTCGGCGCGCGTCTTGCTGACATCTACAAAATAAGTATTGACGATCAGGTCCCCGACGACGCTCTGGCCCAGACAATCGTTGGAGAGAGTCGGCGTTTTTTCATAGCTCACCGAGATCCGATCGGACTTGTTGCCGCCGCCGTCCATGGTCAAGGGCTTGGCCGACGCCGTGCTGAAAACATCCATCGTCTCATTGGTTTTCGGATAAGCCGCATGGCGGATATCCCGCTCCAGGAACATCAGCGCGAAGCGGCCGTTGTCCTGCAGATCGCCCAGCCGTTGCTGGACGTTGTAGGACGCACGACCGGCCATGAAAACCTCGCCGATACCGGCAACGATCAGCAACCCGATGACCATGGCGATCATGGTTTCAATCAGCGTCAATCCGGCCTGACGAATCCGGCGGCGCGGTCCGTTCATGGCTGCACCAGCATCTGCATGGATTGTCCAATCAGCGCGCCGCCCTCGCCCTTGGCCTGGCGCTCGCTCCACGAAACCAGGACGCGCACGCGCGCGCCGCGCTCACAGGAAGCAAGCACGGCTCCCGCCGCATCGAGACAGTCGGTCTGGACACGCCCACCGGGCAGCAGGTCGGCCACACCGCCGCCACGACTGCCACTGTCCTGCGGCAAACCGCAGGTCGCGGCAAACGTGTCATAAGCCGCCATCTGTTTCGACGTGCATGCCACCGCGCCCGAACCCGCAGTCTCGCGTACACAGAGGCTGTCCGGTGGCCTGGCGCAGTCCACATTGCGGGAGTCGAAACCGCCGTACTGGCCCTGTTGCACGGCTGGCACATTGGCGTAGATGCGCTCGGCCATATCGTTCATGACGATTGCGGCCTGACTGCGGTAATAGGAGTTATTGGTGTTGCGCACGCCATAGATCTGCAAACCGGCGACGCCGAGCAAGCCCAGCGTCAGCACAATCAGGGCGATCAGCACCTCAATCATGGTGAAGCCCAGCATGCGATACCGGAGGCGGGTCATGCGCACGACGGTGTCTCGCTGTTCTTGGGAATCGCAACGCGCACACGGCCGGTGACCGGCAGGCAGATCATCCGCACACCCCCTGTGCGACCATCCTTGAATGTGAAAGACACCATGCCGGCCGGCAAGATGCCGCGCGCTGTGAAAACCAGCCGGTTGGTGACGTTGTTCGCCCCGGTGACTGTCACCCCGCCGCTCAGCGCGCCGCGCCGGTGCAGGACGATGTCGCCTTTGTCGTTGTCGTATTTGCCGTCGTGATCGACATCGGCGAACACGATCCAGCCTATCTCCCAGCCGCCAGTGCCCGTACCGCTGACACAGCTCGGGACACTCGCGGTGGCATTGGCGCTGCGGCACAGGCCGACCGGCAGATTGCGTTTCACCGCCTCGCTGCGCGCCAGCGCCAGCGCCGTACTCAATTCATTGGTGTAGGCCGCCAGCCGGCTGTTTCCCAAAACATGGGTAAAGCTGGGGACGGCGACAGCGGCGCCGATCGCCACGACCATGATCGTGACCAGCAGTTCCAGCAAGGTAAACCCGGCGCCATGACTTTGCATGGAGCCTTTGTCACATAAGTCTTAACAAAACTTAACAACAAGTCCGACGAGCGGAATGATCGTGCTGACCAACGGTATGTTTTATCTACACGTCATGAATAAGTTCTGCAAAGGTGAGGCCGATAAGTTGGACTACCTATGCAAGGCTGAATGCGCGAGGGAATATGGCTCACCTGAAGCAGCATGGATTCACCCTGATCGAGTTGGTGATCGCCATTGCGATCGTCGGCATCCTCACCGCTATCGCCATCCCCGCGTACACCGATTACGTAATACGCGGACAACTGGTCAGCGGCATCAACGGACTCAGCGCCATGCGGACGCAGATGGAGCAGTACTACCAGGACAACCGCACCTATCTGGCCGTTGCTGGCGCAACGGCGGCCACCAGCTACACACCACCCTGTTCAACCGCCGCGACGTATGGCCTATTCACCGTTTCCTGCACCACCGCACCCAGTGCCAACGCCTATACCATCACGGCGGTCGGCAAGACCGGATCCAATGTCGCTGGCTTTACCTACGCCATCGACCAGAACAACTCCCAGACCACCACCAGCCTTCCCACCGGCTGGGGCACAACACCCGCGGCCTGCTGGATCACCAAACGGGGCATGAATTGCTGATCAGGATGCACATGCAAAACGAAAGGGGGTTCTCGCTGCTGGAACTGATCATCGCGATGAGCATCTTCGCGATCCTGGTGGTCATGGCGATACCGGCCTTCGGCAAATGGGTCGCCAACTCACGGGTGCGCAGTGTCGCCGAAACCCTGCAGA
This sequence comes from Stenotrophobium sp., assembly GCA_050739895.1. Classification (GTDB taxonomy): domain Bacteria; phylum Pseudomonadota; class Gammaproteobacteria; order Nevskiales; family Nevskiaceae; genus Stenotrophobium. Next base: position 3,444 of record JBOICK010000018.1, on the reverse strand, counting down.
ACGGGCTCAACCTGAGCAAGGCCGAAGCGGTGCGGCTCAACCGCTCGGTGCAGTTCTCCCTGACCAACGGCTCGCCCGATGCAACGCTCACCGCCACCGCGGTAGCCAACGGCACCAACTGGATGATCGTCGCCCAGGCACTGCTGGCGGGCGACAGCGCCACATTCGTCGAAGGCGGCCAGCTTGGCAATCTCGCGCCGAATGTCGCGATCTCAAGTACAGACAGCAGTGGCACGGCTTTCGCCACGCTGGCCTTCACCGCGCTCGGCCGTGTTCAATCGACAGCTGGAATCACGTTCCCGGTCACCTACGCCGTTTCCACCACCAACAGCGACCGCCCGTTGAACGTCATGGTCTCCGCCGGCAGCGAAGTGCGCCTGTGCGATCCCAACAAGTCCATCGCCAACTCACCGGATGGCTGCAAATGATCTGCCGCAACCAGTCCGGGCTGACATTGATCGACCTGATGGTCGCGCTGGTGCTGTTCTCGGTCGGCGTGCTTGGCATGATCGGCATGCAGGCGGCGATGACCCAGACTTCGGTGGTGTCGGAGCAGCGCGTCATCGCCTCGACACTGGCCGATGAACTGGTTGCCGACATCCAGATTTACGGCGGTAACGTACCCGGCACTCTCGCCACTGATGCGCAGAACACCTGGCTGGCCAAGGTGCAAAACCAGCTGCCCGCGGGCACCGCCACCGTCACCACCAACCCTGCAGTTGCAACCAGTGCGACCGCACCGGTTATCGGCGTCCTGCCGACAGCAACGGCAACGCCAACCACCGTGACCATCACCATCGGCTGGACGCCGCCGTCGCGCACCGCGGCAGGTTCGCAGTCCAACCAGTACATCACCCAGGTCACTTACCCATGACCGGGCGGCACCGCAAAAATCCGGAGCGGGGCTTCACCACCATCGAACTGATGGTCGCGACGGTAATTTTCTTCGTACTGGCACTGGCGATCTTCGGCATTCTTTCCGCCAACGAGGGCAACAAGCGCACCACCACCTCGATCAACGACATCGATGAAAACGGCAACTACGCACTCTACCGCCTCGGCAACCTGATCCGCGCGGCCGGGTCCGGCTACTCGGCAAAAAGCATCGCACCTGCCGGAACCGGCGCGCCTGCCGACTGGCAGATCAGCTACGGCTGCCAACTCAACGCCGTCAGCGGCGGCACCACCCTGCTGCCTGCCACGGCGCTGCCCAAACCCTTCGACAACGTCTTCAGCATCACCGGCTCGCCGCGCCTCGCGCCGGTCATCATCGTCGCCAACGGCTCAAACCTGACTTCGTCGACGACCCCCGCCAACACCTCGGATGTGCTGATCGTGATGTCTTCCACCGCCGGCTTCGCTCAGGCCGGCGTGCCGTTCACCAGCACACCCAGTGGCGCCAACCTCAACCTGGTCAACAGCATTGGCATATTCCCCAACGACCTGCTGCTGGTGGCTGATGCGCCGAGCGGCGGCACGGCGGGGCAGTGCCAGGTCGAACAGGTTGCCTCGACATTCACCGCCGCCACCTCAACTACCGCCAGCAGCACCGCGGTCGCCCTCGCCGGCACCTATTACACCGACGCCAGCGCGGCCACCGAAAGCCTCTCCAGCTACAGTCCCAACAGCCTGGTCTTTGACCTTGGCAACCCCACTGACAAGCACCCGCCGAGCTTCCGCATGTTCGGCGTCGGCCCCGACACCAGCCCGGGCAGTACCACCGCCACTGGCCGCGCTTTGTACGGCTACGACCTGCTGCAAACCACCGCCACCACGCCCGATGCAATCGCGCAAGGCGTGTTCGAGATGCATGCGCTGTATGGCATCGATCCCGGCGGCACTGGTGCCGTCACCGCCTGGGCCGACCCAAGCAAAGCGCCCTGGGATGCCGCCACCCTGCTCAACGGCAGCACTGCTTCCGCCGCCAACCTGGTCAGCATAAAAGCCATCCGGATTGGCCTGGTGCTGCGCACTTCGTTGCGGGAAAAACCGGTTACGAATCCGAGCCCTCCACCCACGACCCGGCCCGTTTCTCCTGCGGCGCTCACGCTGTTCGCGGATCTCACCGACGCCTCAGGCGCCTCGCTGAAGCACACCGTCGACCTGACCGACACCGCCTACGGTGTCTCCCCAGACTATGGCCAGGACTACCGCTGGCGCACCTTTGAAATCACCATCGCGCTGCACAACTCGCTGGACTGATGGCTCCCATGAACATGCCGCCCTATTTCATCATTAGCATCCCGCGTAGCCCTGATGAAGTGAAACGTCCCACAGGGATTTCCTTTGGTCACAATCCGGGAAGGTCGATTCACGATGTCCCCGGATTGCACTGCGTTTCATCCGGGCTACTCACGCCCACCCGCTCTACCCCATTTACACCCAATTCGCCCCTGCATATGCGGCATTCATCGATTAAATGTAAACCATTTATCACGCCACAGCGCGGCATCGCCACGCTGATCACGCTGATTGCCCTGCTGGTGATGACCATCGCGGTGCTGGCGCTGGTGCGTTCGTCCGACACCAGCGCGCTGATCGCCGGCAACCTCGCGTTCCGGCGCGATCTCACCAACCAGGCGCAGCTTGCAATGTCGCAAGCCAGCGCCGCGTTCACCTCAGCCACCGGCGTCCTCAACACCGAAACCGCGCGTGAAGCCGACCAGCCCAAAGCCAATTACTCGTCAACCATGTTGGCCGCGCCTACCAGCAATCCCTCGCAGGGCATCCCGAATGTGCTGCTGGTGAGCGACAGCACCTTCGACAGCAACACCAGTTTCACCGCCGGCAACCTCACCGACAACGGCGTCACCCTCCGCTATGTCATCGACCGCCTGTGCAGCGCGACCGGCGCGCCCAGCGCGGCCACCTGCGTGCAAGGCCAGCAGACCTCGGACAAAGGCGGCACCGCCGGCATCCAGAAAGCTGGCGGCACCTTCATCCCGGTCTACCGCATCACTATCCGTGTCAGCGGCCCGCGCAACACGCAGGCGTTTTATCAAGCCACACTGGTGGATTGAAGCAGGAGCATCTCAATGAAAACCCAGATCCGCACGCTCGCAAAAATCATCCTGCTATCAACTGGCGGTCTTGCGGCCGGACTGGCGCAAGCCGGCAGCACCGACCTCGCCAACCAGCCGCTGTTCACCTCGCAGCCGGTGGCCGGCAACCTGATGCTCGACCTGTCGGTGGAATACCCGACCGCGGACAGCGCCGCCTATCCGACGGCGAACAGCACTGGCGGCTCCCTCACCACATTCGCGTATTCGACCAGCAACGAATACGTCGGCTATTTTGATCCCAACAAGTGCTACACCTACACCGGCGGCTCCGGCACGACAGCCTCGGGCGACAGCGAGGTGGCGGCCAACAACAGCAGCACGCTCAACCAGGGTTATTTCAAGCCGACCGCCGTCGCTACCGCACATGCGTGCAGCGGCCAGT